>JAHBAN010000253.1 GCA_018500075.1 Flavobacteriia bacterium
GAGATCGCCACGCTGCTGGAGGCGCAGGGCTATGGCGCGGACCGTATCGTCATTGACCCGTCTGTTGTGCGCGGGCTTGGCTATTACACCGGCCCGGTTTTTGAGGCCGAGTTGACCTTTGAAATTCTGGATGAGAAGGGCCGCAAGCGGCAGTTTGGCTCTGTTGCGGGGGGCGGGCGCTATGACGATCTGGTCAAGCGCTTTACCGGGCAGGCTGTGCCGGCCACCGGCGTTTCGATCGGGGTTGACCGCTTGCTGGCGGCGCTGCGCGAGAAGGGGCGGATCGGCGGCAAGGCGGTTGGGCCTGTTGTTGTGACTGTCATGGATAAGGCGCGGATGGCGGAGTATCAGGGCATGGTGGCCGAGCTGCGCCAAGCGGGGATCCGCGCCGAAGTCTATCTCGGGAATCCCAAGAGCTTTGGCAACCAGCTCAAATATGCGGACAAGCGGGAAAGCCCTGTGGCCGTCATTGCGGGCAGTGACGAGGCCGAGCGCGGTGTGGTGCAGATCAAGGATCTGATTTTGGGCGCGAAGATTGCCGAGAATGCCACGCATGAGGAGTGGAAAGAGCGGCCCAGCCAGTTTGAAGTGCCGCGGGATGCGCTTGTGGCCAAGGTGCGCGAAATTCTGGATGGGCAGGGCTGAGGATGTCTGAGGGATTGGCGAAACGGGCCGAGGCGGCGCGGGTTCGGGCTATGTTTGAGGCGGCGGGGGCTTTGCCTGTGGAGGCGGCGGTTTTGCAGCCAGCGGAGCTGTTGCTCGACCTTTATGGCGAGGATATCCGCGCGCGGGCCTATGTGACGTCGGATGCTTTGCGCGGAGAGCAGATGTTGCGGCCCGATTTTACTGTGCCGGTGGTGCAGATGCATATGCAGCACGGCGCGGAGCCGGCGCGTTATACCTATTCGGGTGAAGTGTTTCGCCGTCAGGAAGACGACGCGAGCCGCGCCAATGAATATCTTCAGGTCGGCTATGAAATCTTTGAGCGCACGGCGCCGCATGAGGCGGATGCGGAAGTCTTTGCGCTGATCTCATCGGTGTTGCGCGGTCTGCCTGTGCGCGCGGCGACAGGGGACATCGGAATTCTCATGGCGGCGGTCGACGGGCTGAACACGACCGAGCGGCGCAAGGCGGCTTTGCGGCGCCATATCTGGCGGCCACGGCGCTTTCGCGCTTTGATCGAGCGCTTTTCGGGGCGGGTGGATGTGCCGGCCAGCCGTGTCGCCTTGCTGGCGGCGCAAGATGCTTTTGCCGAGGCGGGGCCAGCCATCGGGCTGCGCGCGCGGCGCGAGGTCGAGGCGCGGATCGAGGCGCTGCGCGAGGATGCGGCGGCCGGGCCGCTCGCACCGCAGGATGTCGAGCTGTTGGAGGCGATTTTGGCGGTGCAGGAGACCCTGCCCAATGCGGTCGAGCAGCTCAGCGATATTGCGGTGGACCTGCCGGCGATTGCGGAGGCTGTTGAGGGGCTGGCCAAGCGCACGCGCGCCCTTGCGGCGCGCGGTGTGGATGTGGCGCAGCTTGCGTTTGAGGCGAGCTACGGGCGCGCCTCGATGGAGTATTATGACGGGTTTGTCTTCGGGTTTTATGCCGAGGCGCGGGCCGATCTGCCGCCTGTGGCGAGTGGCGGGCGCTATGATGCGCTCACCCGACAGCTCGGGCAGGGCGCGGAGATCCCGGCGGTCGGGGGCGTTGTGCGCCCCGGCCTGATGCTGGGCCTGAAGGAGGGCAGCTTATGAGCCTGAAGCTGGGTGTGCCCTCAAAAGGGCGGTTGATGGAAAAGACGTTTGACTGGTTTGCCGAGCGCGGCGTGCGCCTTGCGCTGGCCGGGGGCGAGCGGGAATATGCGGGCCGTGTGGACGGGATCGAGGGGATCGAGCTTGTGCTTCTGTCGGCCGGAGAAATTCCGCGCGAGCTGGCGGCGGGGCGTATCCACCTCGGCGTGACGGGCACCGATCTGATCCGCGAGAAACTGGGCCAATGGGAGCAGCGGGTCGAGGCGCTGGCGGAGCTTGGCTTTGGTCATGCCGATCTGATCATTGCGGTGCCGCAGTGCTGGGTGGATGTGGACACGATGGACGACCTTGACGCCGCCGCCGCCGCCTTCCGTGCCGAGCATGGCTTTCGCCTCAGGATTGCCACCAAATATCACCGCCTTGTGCGGGAGTATCTGCGCGATTGTGGTGTGGCCGATTACCAGCTTGTCGACAGTCAGGGCGCGACCGAGGGGACCGTCAAAAACGAGACAGCCGAAGCCGTGGCCGATATCACCTCGACGGGCGATACGCTGCGCGCCAACCATCTCAAAATATTGAGTGACGGGCTGATCCTGCGCAGCTCGGCGACGCTTTACCGTGCGCGCAACGCCGAGATGACGGCGGAGGCGCGGGCCGCGCTGGCCACGCTTCAGGCGCGGCTTGAGCTTTGAGGGCGGCCCTGCGGGGCGGGTCTTTGAGGCCCAAAAGCGGGCGGGCGCGGCTATAGCACGCCGATATCGGCCAGCGCCCCTGCCAGCTCTGCGGGAAGGGCCTCTTCTGTGGCGCGGTCGGCGGCAAGATCGATTGGCGCGTCCTCGGGCTTGAGGTAGCGCCAGCCCTGAAAGGGGCGTTTGAGCGCGGCGGCGGTGCGGATGATTTGCGGATCCAGCAGAAAGGCGCAGCGGCGGATACCGTCTTCGCCGATCAGCTCTTCAAAGCCGAGCACCCTTTGGCGCGCCTGAATAGAGCCTTTGATAACCCAGTAGACGCTGCCGCCTGCGAGAATCTCGTCTTCGCGTTTGGGCCACATCCGGGTGATGTGAAAAGGCAGGCCCTTCGGGTGGGCCGCGGCGCGGCTTTTTTGCCAAGCGCGCAGGGAGTCGATTGACTCGGTGCCCACACTCAGCTTCACAATATGTATTATATTCTTCATATAGTAACTCTATATATGGTAGTGTGTCGGGGTAAACCTGATTCTTCCAATCACGTTATCTCTTGCAAGGGCGTGTTTGGGGTTTGACCCGCCTTTGTGCGATGCGTAGTTTAACATCCTTGCCACATCTGATGACACGACGAAATCACATAAGACCTGGGGACTATTGAATGAGCCGTTTTTCTGCGCCGATCGCCGAGCAAATCTGGGATATGAAGTATCGCTTCAAAGATGCGGAGGGCACAGCGCTTGACCGCACGGTTGAAGACACATGGCGCCGCATTGCGCGCTCTTTGGCCGAAGTGGAAGACGACAAGGCGCATTGGGAAGATGTGTTTTATGCGGCGCTTGAGGACTTCAAGTTTTTGCCAGCCGGACGGATCACCGCAGGGGCGGGCACAGAGCGGTCTGTGACCCTGTTCAACTGCTTTGTCATGGGGACGGTGCCCGACAGCATGGCCGGGATTTTTGATATGCTCAAGGAGGCCGCGCTCACCATGCAGCAGGGCGGCGGCATTGGCTATGACTTTTCCACCATTCGCCCCAAGGGCGCGGATGTGCTCGGGGTTGCGGCGGATGCCTCGGGGCCTTTGAGCTTCATGGATGTCTGGGATGCGATGTGCCGCACGATTATGTCTGCGGGCAGCCGCCGGGGCGCTATGATGGCCACCATGCGCTGTGATCACCCCGATATCGAAGCCTTTATCACCGCGAAATCAGACGCCGCGCGCCTGCGGATGTTCAATATGTCTGTGCTGGTCACCGACCCGTTTATGGACGCGGTGAAGGCGGGCAAGAGCTGGGATCTGACATTTAACGGCAAGGTCTATCACACGCTCGAGGCGCGTGATCTTTGGAACAAGATCATGAAGGCGACCTATGATTACGCCGAGCCGGGCGTTATTTTTATCGACCGTATCAACCAGATGAACAATCTCAACTATTGTGAAACGATTGCCGCGACAAACCCCTGCGGCGAGCAGCCTTTGCCGCCCTATGGCGCCTGTTTGCTTGGCTCGATCAACCTTGCAAAGCTCGTGGCTGCGCCGTTTGAGGAGGGCGCCGAGCTTGATGTGAGCGAGCTTGAGGCGCTTGTGGCGGCGGCTGTGCGGATGATGGACAATGTGGTGGATGCCTCGAAGTTTCCGCTTGAGGCGCAGCGTCAGGAAGCACAGGCCAAGCGCCGGATCGGTCTCGGGGTTACGGGGCTGGCCGATGCTTTGCTGATGGTCGGGCTTGAGTATGGCACGGATGAAGCCGCGGCGCAGACAGAGGCCTGGCTTCACGCTGTGGCGCGGGCCTCTTATCGTGCGTCTGTGGCGCTGGCCAAGGAAAAGGGCGCTTTTCCGCTGTTTGACGCCGAGAAATATCTTGCCAGCGGTGCGATGCAGCAGATGGACGCGGATGTGCGGGCCGAGATTGCCGAGCACGGTATTCGCAACGCGCTGCTGACGTCTATCGCGCCGACGGGCACGATCAGCCTTTATGCGGGCAATGTCAGCTCCGGGATCGAGCCCGTCTTTGCCTATGCCTACAAGCGTAAGGTTTTGCAAAAAGACGGTTCGCGCACGGAAGAGGAAGTTGTGGACTATGCTGTGGCGCTCTGGCGTGAAAAATTTGGCGACAAGGCGCTGCCTGACTATTTTGTCAACGCCCAGACGCTTGCCCCGAGCGCTCATGTGAAGATGCAGGCGGCGGCGCAGAAATGGATCGACAGTTCGATTTCCAAGACGATCAACTGCCCTGAAGATATCGATTTTGACGCCTTCAAGGATGTGTATATGCAGGCTTGGGACACGGGCTGTAAGGGCTGCACGACCTATCGCCCCAATGATGTGACAGGCTCGGTTTTGTCTGTGAGCGAGGGCGAGGCGAAGGCGCCCGAAGTTGTGGCCAATACCGACGCCGAGCCGCAGCAGCCGCATGGGGATGTGATCTATATGGCCGAGCCTTTGGAGCGGCCCAAGGAGCTGGAAGGCGCGACCTATAAGCTGCGCTGGCCCGACAGTGAACACGCGATTTACCTCACGGTGAATGATGTGGTGATCGGCGGGCATCGCCGGCCCTTTGAAGTCTTTATCAACTCCAAGAACATGGAGCATTTTGCCTGGACCGTGGCGCTGACGCGGATGATTTCGGCAGTGTTCCGTCGCGGGGGCGATGTGAGCTTTGTTGTTGAGGAGCTGAAGGCGGTGTTTGATCCGCGCGGCGGCGCGTGGATGGGCGGGAAGTATATCCCGTCGATCCTTGCGGCGATTGGCGGGGTGATCGAAAAGCATATGATCTCGATCGGCTTTATCGAAGGCGAAGGCATGGGCCTCAAGCAGGACCCGACCTCGTCTGTTGTGGGGCTGGATGCACCGCGCGGCAAGAGCTGCCCGAGCTGTGGGCAGTTTGATATGCGCATGGTGGAAGGCTGTATGACCTGCGCGAGCTGTGGCCATAGCAAATGTGGCTAACGGCCCGCGGCTGATGGGGTTTCTGCCCAGCTTGGGGCCGAGATTTGAGCCGGAGAGTTTGACCGCCGACATTGAAAACTGTCGGCGGTTTTCTTTTGCAAACAGTGGCTTGCGGGATAATTTGTGCGCTCCCGTCACGGCCTGATGCTTTGGCGGGGCGGGGTTGGGTTTGCAGGCTAATTAATAAATCAGATTGATTTACTAATTGACAGGGCCGCGTGAATCAGGGAGAGATGCCGCCAAATCGGTTTGCGTCTGAAGGGCCTTATGTCATTTGATTCTCACAGCAGCGCGGCGTCACAGCCTTCTCCCGCCGGGGTGGGGCAGGCGATCCGCGGCTCAAACCAGAGCGGGGTGCGCGCCTATAACGAGCGCCTTGTGCTGTCGATCATCCGGCAGGCGGGGCCGCTGCCCAAGGCGGCGATCGCGCGTTTGACGGGGCTGTCGGCGCAAACTGTCTCTGTGATCATGCGGGCTTTGGAGAGCGACGGGCTGCTTGCCAAGGGAACGCCTTTGCGCGGCAAGGTGGGCCAGCCCTCCGTGCCTATGGGGCTGGCGGCGGATGGTGTGTATTTTCTCGGGTTGAAAGTCGGGCGGCGCGGCACAGAGCTATTGCTCAGTGATTTTCTGGGCGAGGTGTGTGCCCATCATCGCAAATCCCACGAGCATCTGACGCCCGACAGCGCAGTGGCTTTTGCAAATGAGACAATCCGGGCTTTTCTGGCAGAGATGCCGGCGGAGCGTGTTGCGCGTGTTGCGGGCCTCGGGATCGCTTTACCGTTTCGGATGTGGGACTGGGTCGATCCGGCCAATCCGGCCACGGCGTCGCTTGCCCAGTGGCGCACCCGTGACATTGCCGCCGAGATCGGCGCGGCATGGGACTTTCCTGTTTACCTTTGCAATGATGCCTCTGCGGCCTGCGGCGCCGAGCTTGTTTTTGGCGCTTCGGGGGGCGCAGAGGACAGACCGCGGGACTTTCTCTATGTTTATATCGGCTATTTTGTCGGGGGCGGACTTGTGCTGGATGATATGCTTTACACCGGCAAAAGCGGCAATGCTGCGGCGCTCGGGTCTGTGCCGATTGTGACGCAGGCCGGGGAGAGGGGGCAGCTTGTGGATGTGGCGTCTTTGGTGACGCTGGAAGAAATGTTGCGCGCGGCGGGCCATGAGAGCGCGCGGATATGGGAGCGGCAGGGCGATTGGGCCGCAGATGGGGCTGTGCTGGAGGCTTGGCTTGATCAGGCGGCGCACGGGCTTGCGCAGGCGATTGTGGCCTCGACCTGTCTGATTGATTTGACCTCGGTGCGCATCGACGGGTCGGTGCCGCAAGAGGTGCGGGCGGCTCTGGTGGCGCGCACGCGCAAGGCTCTGGCGGCGCTCACGGTTCCGGGGATCGAGCGCCCGCGCGTCGCAGAGGGGGCAATCGGCTTTGATGCCAAGGCCTTGGGTGCGGCGAGCCTGCCGTTGTCTGACCGGTTTCTTGTGGACCGGGACGCGTTTTTGAAAGGGTGAGCCGATGATTTTGTGCTGTGGTGAAGCTTTGGTTGATATGATCCCCACGCCCACTGTGAGCGGCGCTGACGGCTTTGTGCCCCATTGTGGCGGCGCGGTGTATAACACCTCGATCGGCCTTGGCCGGCTTGGCGTGCAAACGGGTATGTTGACGGGGCTTTCGAGCGATATGTTTGGCCAGCTTCTCAGCGCGGGCCTGCGCGCGAGTCAGGTCGATGTGAGCCATGTGATCCTGTCCGAGCGGCCCACAACGCTGGCCTTTGTGCGGCTGGTGGATGGCCATGCGACCTATGAGTTTTATGACGAAAACTCGGCCGGGCGGATGCTTGGGCCTGAGGATATGCCGGCGCTGTCAAGCGAGGTTTCGGCGCTCTATTTTGGCGGGATCAGCCTTGCCTGCGAGCCAGCCGCCGACGCCTATGCCGAGCTGTTGGAGCGGAACGCCGGGGCGCAGGCTGTGATGCTCGATCCGAATATCCGCCCCGGATTTATCCGCGATATTGCGCGCTATCGGGCGCGGCTGGACCGTATGGTTGCGCTCGCGGATATTGTGAAAGTGTCCGACGAAGACCTCAACTGGATCACGCCGGAGCCTTTGTCGTTGCGCGAGAAAGTCGAGGGGCTTTGGGACAAGGGCGCCTCGCTTGTTATTCTCACTCGTGGCGGGGAGGGGGCGACAGGGTTTATGGCGGACGGCTGCGAGGTGCAGGTGCCTGCGCTCAAGGCCGATATTGTCGACACTGTCGGCGCGGGAGATACGTTTAACGCGGGCGTTATGGCCAAGCTGTCGGAACTGGGATGTTTGCACAAGGCGGGGCTTGCCCGGCTTGACCCCGAGAGTTTGCGCCTGGCTCTCAGCTATGGCGCGCGTGTGGCGGCGATTACGGTTTCACGGGCGGGCGCGAACCCGCCCTGGGCAAGCGAGCTTTAGGATGGCGGATCGTTTGGCCCTCTTTTCATTCAAGAATGTTAGCGCTAACCAATCTATGGTAAGGAGACGACTATGACACTCAGGATTGCAATCAACGGCTTTGGACGTATCGGGCGCGGCGTTTTGCGGGCGCTGATCGAGCGGGGCGATTGTGATATCGAGGTGGTGGCGATCAATGATCTGGCCCCTGCGGCGACCATTGCGCATTTGCTCAAATATGACAGCGTGCGTGGGCGTTTGGCGGAGCATATTTCGATAGAGGGGGATGTGCTTTATGTGGGCGCGCGCGCCATTCGCCTCACCGCGCTGCGACATCCTGAGGAGCTGCCGTGGGCGGATGTTGACATTGCTTATGAGTGCACCGGGCTGTTCACCGACCGCGCCGGAGCCATGCGGCATTTGCAAAACGGCTCAAAGCGGGTGTTGATTTCGGCTCCGGGGCAGGGCGCTGACCGGACGGTTGTTTATGGGGTGAACCACAGCTCTTTGACGCCTGATGATGTGATCGTTTCCAATGCGTCGTGCACCACGAACTGCCTTGCGCCTGTGGCCATGGTGCTTGAGCGTGCTTTCGGGATTGTGACCGGTTATATGACAACGGTTCACGCCTTTACGGGCGATCAGCCGAGCCATGACACCCACCACAAAGACCTCTACCGCGCGCGGGCGGCCTCTGTCTCTATGGTGCCGACCTCGACGGGCGCGGCCAAGGCCATTTCGCTGGTTTTGCCCCAGCTTGCGGGCAAGCTGGAAGGCTCTGCCGTTCGGGTGCCGACGGCCAATGTCTCTATGGTGGATCTGTGCTTTATGCCCGAGCGGGCGGCAACGGCTGCGGCTGTGAACGCGGCCATTGCCGAGGCGGCGCAGGGTGCGCTGGCGGGCGTTTTGTCTTATGAGGTGGATCCGCTTGTTTCGGTTGATTTCAACCACGATCCGCATTCATCGTGTTTTGTGGCGGCGCAAACCTCGGTGACGGAGGGCGGGATGATCCGTGTGGTGAGCTGGTATGACAACGAGTGGGGCTTTTCCAACCGGATGCTCGACACAGGGGCGCGGCTGGGCCATCTGTTGCGTGGATCTGATATGCAGATGGCGAGCTGAGCTATGGTCTCCAGAGTTATCCCTGTCGAGCCGTTTGATCTCGTTGTGTTCGGGGCCAGCGGCGACCTTGCGCAGCGCAAGATTTTGCCGGGCCTGTTTCATCGCTTTGCCGTGGGGCAGATGCCCGAGGCGGCGCGCATCATCGGCGTGGCGCGCAGCGAAATGGATGTGGCCGCGTTTCGGGCGCAAGTGGGCCAGAGCCTGACCGGCTTTTCGCCCAGTGCGGCGGGCGATGCGGCGCTTGTGGCGGCTTTTCTGCAAAAGATCAGCTATGTCACTGTGGATGCCACGGGCGACAGCGGCTGGGCCGAGCTTGCTGCGCAGTTGCGCCAGGATGTGGTGCGCGCTTTTTATCTCTCGGTTTCGCCCTCGCTCTTTGGGGTGATTGCTCAGAGTTTGCACAGCCACGGGATCGCCACGCCAGAGAGCCGTATTGTTGTGGAAAAGCCGTTCGGCCACGACCTCAAGACAGCCGAGGCGCTCAATGCCGACCTGCGGCGCAGCTTTGCGGAAAGCCAGATTTACCGGATTGACCATTATCTTGGCAAAGAAACGGTGCAAAACCTGATGGCGCTGCGCTTTGCCAATGCGCTTTGGGAGCCGCTCTGGAACGCGACCCATATTGACCATGTGCAAATCACCGTGGCCGAAAGCCTCGGGGTTGAGGGGCGTGGCGAGTATTATGACAAATCGGGCGCGATGCGCGATATGGTGCAAAACCACCTGATGCAGCTTTTGTGTCTGACGGCTATGGAGCCGCCCTCACGGTTTACGCCCAATGCCGTGCGCGACGAGAAAGTGAAAGTGATCGAGGCGCTTGAGCCTGTTGCGAGCAGCGACATTGTGCGCGGGCAATACCGCGCCAAGGGCGAGGAGGGGGGCTATCGCGACCATGCGGGCGACCCGAAGAGTGTGACGGAGAGCTTTGTTGCGCTGAAGGTCAATATTGGCAACTGGCGCTGGGCGGGCACGCCGTTTTATCTGCGCACCGGCAAGAAGCTGCGGGCGCGCAGCTCGGAGATTGCTGTGGTGTTCCGCGATCCGCCGCATATGATCTTCCCGGACATGGCGTCGCGCCGCGGCAATGCGCTGATTATCAAGCTCCAGCCGGACGAGGGCATCACGCTGCGCAACACCATCAAGGAGCCCGGGCCGGGCGGCTTCCGGCTGGCCGAGGTGACGCTGGATATGACATTTGCCGATGCGCTGGAGCAGGAGGCCGATGCGCAGGATGCTTATGAGCGGCTGATCATGGATGTGATCCGCGGCGATCAGACTTTGTTTATGCGCGGTGACGAGGTTGAGGCCGCTTGGGCTTGGACCGATCCGATTGTGACCCGTTGGGAAGAGGCTGGCACGAAGCCCTCCGAGTATGATCCGGGAGGTGCGGGGCCTGACGACGCTCTTATGCTGCTTCACCGTGATGGCCGCCGCTGGCGGGAACTGAATTGAAAGGCACGGACATGACATTGAATTCGACCATTCAGCGCGTGACAGAGCGGATTATTGCACGCAGCGAAGGCCCGCGCGGACGATATCTTGCGCAGATGGCCGCCGCGCGCGCCAAAGGCCCTGCACGGGGGCATCTTTCGTGCAGTGGGCAGGCCCATGCCTATGCCGCCTCGGGCGATGACAAGGGCAAATTGAGCGCGGGCCAGTCTGGCAATCTGGGGATTGTCACAGCCTATAATGATATGCTTTCGGCGCATCAGCCCTTTGAGAGCTATCCTGCGGTGATCAAGGCGGCGGTGCGTGAGATCGGCGGGACAGCGCAGGTTGCGGGCGGGGTGCCTGCGATGTGTGATGGGGTGACACAGGGCGAGGCCGGCATGGAGCTTTCGCTGTTTTCGCGCGATGTGATTGCGCTCTCGGCGGCGGTTGCGCTCAGCCACAACACCTTTGATGCGGCGGTCTTTCTCGGGGTTTGTGACAAGATCGTGCCGGGGCTTGTGATTGCGGCGCAGGCTTTCGGGCATTTGCCTGCGGTCTTCTTGCCAGCGGGGCCGATGGAAAGCGGGTTGTCCAACGACGAGAAGGCCAAGGTGCGCCAGCAGTTTGCGGCTGGAGAGGTGGGGCGGGATGCGCTTATGGCGGCGGAAATGGCCGCCTATCACGGCCCCGGCACCTGCACCTTTTATGGCACGGCCAACACCAACCAGATGCTCATGGAGTTTATGGGGCTGCATTTGCCGGGGGCGAGCTTTGTCAGCCCGAGCACGCCCCTGCGCGAGGCGCTCACGCGGTTTGGCGCGCAAAAGGCCCTGTCGCTGAGCGCATTGGGGGCAGAGTATACGCCGACCTGCGATATTCTGGACGCGCGCGCCTTTGTGAACGGGATCGTCGGGCTGAACGCCACCGGCGGCTCGACCAACCTGCTCATTCACCTTGTTGCCATGGCGCGCGCCGGCGGGATCATTCTGGATTGGGAAGATTTTTCCGATATTTCCGATGTCACGCCGCTGATGGCGCGGGTCTATCCCAACGGCTTGGCGGATGTGAACCATTTCCACGCTGCGGGGGGGCTGGGGTATATGATCGGGGATCTGCTCAAGGAGGGCTTTTTGCACCCGGATGTGAAGACGGTCGCGGGCCAAGGGCTTGAGCATTACACCAAAGACCCGGTCTATGCCGATGGGGAGCTGTCCTGGCAGGAGGGGCCTGCGGCGAGCCTGAACGACCGAATTTTGCGGCCCTCGGCGGACCCGTTCCAGCCCACAGGCGGGCTGAAGCGGATGTCGGGTTCGCTTGGCACGGCGGTTATGAAAGTCTCGGCGGTTGCGCCCGAGAACCGTATTGTGGAGGCACCTGCGCGGGTGTTTGCAGATCAGGCTTCTGTGAAGGCTGCGTTCAAGGCGGGAGAGTTTAATGGCGACACCGTTGTGATTGTGCGCTTTCAGGGGCCAAAGGCCAACGGGATGCCCGAGCTGCACAGCCTGACGCCGCTTTTGTCGATCTTGCAGGGCAAGGGCCATAAGGTGGCGCTGGTCACAGACGGGCGGATGTCGGGGGCCTCGGGCAAGGTGCCTGCGGCGATCCATGTCTCGCCGGAAGCTGTTGACGGCGGGCCGATTGCACGGGTGCAGGATGGTGACATTGTGCGCGTGGACGGCGAGGTGGGCACGCTTGATATTTTGGCGCAGGGTGTGGAGGCACGCGCAGATGCCAAACCCGAGCTTGCCTCTGGCCAAGCGGGCACGGGGCGCGAGCTTTTTGCCATGTTCCGCACGACAGTCGGCGCGGCCACGGACGGCGCCAGCATATTTGGAGAGTAAATCATGACCCTATCCCCGAAAGAGGCGAGTGCGCGCACCCGCGAGATTTGTGCGATCGCGCCGATTGTGCCGGTGCTTGTTGTTCATGACGCCGGCAAGGCGCGGGCTTTGGCCGAGGCGCTTGTGGCGGGGGGGCTGCCGGCGCTTGAGGTGACATTGCGCACGCCTGCGGCGCTTGAAGCGATCTCGGCCATGGCAGAGGTGGGCGGCGGATATGTCGGGGCGGGGACACTCATCACGCCTGACGATGTGCGCGCGGCCAAGGCCGCGGGCGCGACATTTGGCGTCTCGCCCGGCGCGACAGACGCGCTTCTGGCCGCTTGTGAGGCCGAGGGGCTGCCGCTTTTGCCCGGCGCGGCCACCGCGAGCGAGGCGATGCGGCTTCTGGCGCGGGGCTATGATATGTTGAAGTTTTTCCCTGCTGAGGCCTCGGGCGGTGCGCCTGCGCTCAAGGCGATCGGCGCGCCTTTGCCCCAGATCAGCTTTTGCCCGACAGGGGGGATAAGCCCGGAGAATGCCCCCGCCTATCTCAGCCTGCCCAATGTGCTTTGCGCCGGGGGAAGCTGGGTTGCGCCGCACGACTTGGTGGCCAAAGGCGACTGGGAGGGCATAGAGGCGCTGGCGCAAAAAGCCGCCCGGCTTGGTGCGCCGTCATGACAGGGATTTGGGAGCAGCTTACGGCCAACCATGCCAGCGCCTCGGGGCGCAAGATTGCCGCGCTTCTGGAGGACCCAGCGCGCTTTGGGCAATTTGCGGTGGAGGCGGATGGCGTGCTGCTGGATGCGTCAAAAACCAACATTGATCCGGCGGCGCTGGACCTGTTGATCGGTCTGGCCGAGGCTTCGGGCGTGGCCGAGAAGCGCGCGGCGATGTTTGCCGGAGAGACAATCAACGAAACCGAGGGGCGGGCTGTTTTGCACACGGCGCTGCGCGCGGATGACACCGCGCCGCTTGTGATTGACGGGGCCGATGTGCGCCCTGCCATTGCCCAGACGCTTGCGCGCATGGAAGCCTTTGCCGAGGGTGTGCGCGAGAGCCGTATTGTGGCGCAGAATGGCGCGCGCTTCACGGATGTGATCAATATCGGGATTGGCGGCTCTGACCTTGGACCTGTGATGGCGACTCTCGCGCTGGCGCCCTATCAGAGCGGGCCGCGCTGCCATTTTGTCTCCAATGTCGACGGCGCCCATGCGGCAGATATTTTGCGCGGGCTGGACCCGCAGACGACGCTGGTGATTGTCGCGTCAAAGACTTTTACGACGATTGAAACCATGACCAATGCCGCGACCGTTCTGGACTGGCTGCGCGCGGGCGTGGGGCCAGATATCGGCGCGCATCTGGTGGCGGTCTCAAGCGCGCTTGGGCGCACCGCCGAGATGGGCATCGCTCCGGAGCGGGTGTTTGGCTTTGCCGATTGGGTGGGTGGGCGTTATTCTTTGTGGGGGCCTGTCGGCTTGCCGATCTTGCTGGCGGTTGGGGCAGAGCCGTTTCGCGCCTTTCTGGCCGGTGCGGCGGCGATGGACCGACATTTTTTGCAGGCCCCGATGGCGCGCAATCTGCCCATGGTGCTGGCGCTTGTCGGCATATGGCACCGCAATATTTGTGGCTATGCCACGCGCGCTGTTTTGCCTTATGATCAGCGTCTTGCGCGGCTGCCGGCCTATCTTCAGCAGCTTGATATGGAGAGCAACGGCAAGAGCGTGGGGCTGGACGGTGCGCCGCTCTTGCAGCAGAGCGGGCCTGTGGTCTGGGGCGAAGCGGGCACCAACGGGCAGCACGCCTTTTACCAGCTCTTGCATCAGGGAACAGATGTTGTTCCGGCTGAATTTCTGATTGCGGCCGAGGGGCACGAGCCTGAGCTTGCGCAGCATCATGCGCTTTTGAAGGCCAATTGTCTGGCGCAATCAGAGGCGCTTATGGTGGGGCGCTCTTTTGAGGAGGCCATGCAGATTGCGGCCGCGCTCGGCTTTCGGGGGGGCGAGCAGGAGCGCCAGGCGGCGCAGCGGGTTTTTGCGGGCAACCGCCCCTCTGTGACGCTGGCCTATCAAAAGCTGACTCCCTTTGTGCTTGGCCAGCTGATTGCGCTTTATGAGCACCGCGTGTTTGTGGAAGGGGTGATCTGGGGGATCAACTCGTTTGACCAATGGGGCGTTGAGCTGGGCAAGGAGCTGTCCAATGCGCTTTTGCCCATGGTGCAGGGCGCGCCTTCTGTCGGGAAGGATGCCTCGACGCGCGGGCTTCTGGCGAAACTGGCGATCTGATATTTCTCTTTTTTGATGCTTTCGGCAGGCCCGCTCTTTTGATGAAAAGGGAGCGGGCTTGTCTTTTGTGGGAAAGTGATCATATTTGTAAAAATTTACTCGCGCAATGTTTTGGATAACTTTCGGGAAAGCAGATTTTGCAGAAGATAAGAAATATGGAAGAGTTTGCAGCGGTGAGCGGTATTTCGCGCCCGACGCTGTCCAAATACTTCAACGATCCGGAGAGCGTGCGCCAATCGACGCGCGACAAAGTCGAGCTGGCGCTCAAGCAATACGACTATCGGCCCAATGTCTTTGCCGTGAACCAGAACCGGCGCACGACGCGCAACATCGGGGTGGTGCTGCCCAACCTGTCGGACCCGTTTTTCTCCGAAATCGGGCGCGAAGTGGAGCTGGCCTGTCTGACGGCGGGGTATAGCCCCATTTTGATGAGTTCGCACGGAAGCCCCGAGCAGGAGAGCCGCAACCTCGAGGCGCTGCGTTCGCTCAAGCCGGCGGGCGTCTTGCTTGCGCCGTTCGGGCGCGTGTCTGACCGCAGGGATATTGAACGCTTTAGCAAAGATGTTCCGGTTGTTCTGTTTGACGCCAATGTCGAGGGGCTGTGCGAGGCTTTTGTGGGCACAGACAACTTTCAAACGGTTGATTTGATTGTTGAATATCTCTGTCGCAGTGGCCAGCCGCCCTGTCTGTTCGAGATGAAATCACCGCTCAACCCCAACGCCAACAAGCGCCGTCAGGCCTATCTTGAGAGCATGGGGCAACACGGGTTTGAGGCGCATATCTATCAGGTCGACGGTGAGGGCTGGGGCTTTGAGGAGATCGGGCGTTCCGAAGGGGGGCGTCTGCTTTATGAGGGGCGTTTCAAGACCGATACGATCTTGTGCAGCAATGATCGCCTTGCGATCGGGATGCTGTCGGCGGCGTATAATCTGGGGATCCGTGTGGGCCATGACGACGGTGCAGCGCTGCGCATTGCAGGGCATGATGACCACCCGTTCTCGCGCTTTACCTCGCCGTCGCTGACCACGATTGCGCAGGATTATGCGGCGATCGCGAATCGTGCGGCGAGCACGCTTTTCAACATTCTGGACACTGGCGAGCGCCTCAAAACGCGGGAAGAAACGCTTTTTGAAGGCTCGCTTGTCATGCGAAACTCGGCCTAAGGGCTTGTGAAGGCGGGGGATTGCAAAGTTTTCTTTACGCGCGTCAAAATAATATTGACCTCGCGTTGCAATTCAATCTAGCCTCCGTCCATCATCCCGAATTGGAGGACTACGGATGTCTATCAAGACAAAACTATTTGCAGCCACGGCCCTGTCGCTTGTCAGCGCCAGCGCTTTGATGGCTGAAACGATCACGATCGCCACGGTGAACAACGGCGACATGATCCGTATGCAAGGCTACACCGACGACTTTACGGCCAAGACCGGCCACACCGTCGAGTGGGTTACGCTTGAGGAAAATGTTCTGCGCCAGCGCGTCACGACCGATATCTCGACCAAGGGCGGGACATTCGACATTATGACGATCGGTATGTATGAAACGCCGATCTGGGGCGCAAACGGCTGGCTTGTGGGCCTCGATGATTTGAGCGCCGGCTATGATGCCGCTGATATTCTGCCAGCTATGGCGGGTGGTTTGAGCCACGATGGCACGCTTTTTGCCGCGCCGTTCTATGGCGAAAGCTCGATGATCATGTATCGCGCGGACCTGATGGAAGCCGCCGGCATGGAGATGCCGACTGCGCCGACATGGGATTTCATCCGCTCGGCGGCTGCGGCCATGACCGACCGCGACAATGACATCAACGGCATCTGCCTGCGCGGCAAGGCCGGCTGGGGCGAGGGCGGTGCCTTTATCACGGCGATGTCCAACTCTTTTGGTGCGCGCTGGTTTGACATGGACTGGAACGCCCAGTTTGACACGGAGGCCTGGGCCAACACGCTCAACTTCTACAAGGGTATGATGGACGAAAGCGGCCCTGCGGGCTATGCGACAAACGGGTTTAACGAAAACCTGTCGCTCTTCCAGCAAGGTAAATGCGGAATGTGGATTGATGCCACGGTTGCGGCGTCTTTTGTAACAAACCCTGATGATTCAACTGTTGCAGACAAGGTTGGCTTTGCTCTGGCGCCCGACACGGGCCTTGGCAAACGCTCCAACTGGCTCTGGGCTTGGGCGCTGGCGATCCCTGCGGGAACGCAAAAAGAAGCGGCGGCCAAAGAGTTTATCGAATGGGCGACATCAAAGGACTATATCGAGCTTGTGGCAGCCAACGAGGGCTGGGCCAACGTGCCTCCCGGCGCGCGCACATCGCTTTATGAGAACCCGGAGTATCAGAAAGTGCCATTTGCACAGATGACGCTGGACTCGATCCTCTCGGCTGATCCGCAGAACTCGACTGTAGAGCCTTCGCCTTATGTGGGTGTGCAGTTTGCCGCGATCCCCGAGTTTGCGGGCATTGCGACAGAGGTAAGCCAGGAGTTCTCGGCGGCCTATGCCGGCCAGCAGACTGTGGAAGAGGCGCTTGCCAAGGCGCAGGCCCTCACCAACGACGCTATGGAAGCCGCCGGCTACCGCTAACTGACGGCGCAAGATCAGGGGCGGCGTGCTGCGCCGCCCTTAGACCGCCCCCCCCATTATTCAAAATATGTTATCAATGATCTGAGGCGGCCTCAGTCCGCGAACAGAGGAGATATGCCCATGGCAACTCATCACTCCCGATCAGCGGCGCGCCTTATGATGGCTCCGGCGGTGGTATTGCTTCTTGGGTGGATGCTCGTCCCCCTGACCATGACGCTTTATTTTTCGTTTAAGAAGTATTTGCCCTTACGGGGCGGCGACCTCGGCTGGGTCGGCTTTGACAATTACGTGCGCTTTGTCAGTTCGAGCGCGTTTTGGCCCTCGGTCTTGACGACATTGACGATTGTGGGCGGGGTTCTGCTCATCACGATCCTGTTTGGCGTGTTGCTGGCCATTTTGCTCAACCAGCCGATGTGGGGGCAGGGCTTTGTGCGCATTCTGGTGATTGCGCCCTTCTTTGTCATGCCGACGGTTTCGGCGCTGGTTTGGAAGAATATGTTTATGGACCCCAACTATGGCCTGCTGGCGTATCTTTGGGAGTTTTTTGGTGCGCAGCCTGTCGAGTGGCTGAGTCAGGCTTCGCTTCCTTCGATTGTGATGATCGTGTCCTGGCAATGGCTGCCGTTTGCCACGCTTATTCTGCTCACGGCGATCCAGTCGCTGGACAGCGAGCAGCTTGAGGCCGCCGAGATGGATGGCGCGCCGGCGCACAAGCGCTTTGCCTTTATCACCCTGCCCCATCTGGGGCGCGCGATCACGGTTGTGATCCTGATCCAGACGATTTTTCTGCTCTCTATCTTTGCCGAAATCTTTGTCACCACCGGCGGCGCCTTTGGCACCAAGACCCTGACCTATCTTATTTTCCAGCGCGTGCTGGAGAGCCAGAATGTCGGGCTTGGCTCGGCGGGGGGCGTCTATGCAATCATTCTGGCCAATATCATTGCCATCTTCCTGATGCGCATTGTTGGCAAGAACTTGGACAAATAAGGAGCGGACCATGGCACGCGCAGTCACGCAGCAACGCAAGATCATAAACACAGTTCTCGCTTGGGCGGTGGGCCTGCTGATCTTCTTTCCGATCCTCTGGACCATTCTTACCAGCTTCAAGACCGAGGCGCAGGCGATCGCCGATCCGCCCCTTTTTCTGGGGTTTGACTGGACGCTTGAGAACTATGCCGCCGTTATGGAGCGCTCAAACTACAGCCGCTTTTTGTGGAATTCGATCATTATTGCCGGTGGCTCCACGCTGCTCGGAATCCTGATTGCGGTGCCGGCGGCCTGGTCGATGGCTTTTGTTCCGTCAAAGCGCACCAAGGATATTCTGCTCTGGATGCTCTCAACCAAGATGCTCCCGGCTGTGGGGGTGCTCTATCCGATCTATCTGATCTGTATCCAGTTCGGCATTCTGGACAGCAAGATCGCTTTGGTGATCATCCTTATGTTGATCAACCTGCCGATCATTGTCTGGATGCTTTACACCTACTTCAAGGAGATCCCCGGAGAGATCCTTGAGGCGGCGCGGATGGATGGGGCCAGCCTCAAGGAAGAGGTGCTCTATGTGCTCACGCCGATGGCCATTCCCGGCATTGCCTCGACGGTTTTGCTGAATGTCATTCTGGCGTGGAACGAGGCCTTCTGGACGCTCAATCTGACGGCGGCCAAAGCGGCGCCTCTGACGGCCTTTATCGCCAGCTATTCAAGCCCGGAGGGGCTGTTTTATGCCAAGCTCAGTGCGGCCTCGACCATGGCCATTGCGCCAATTCTCATCCTCGGCTGGTTCAGCCAGAAACAACTCGTCAGCGGCCTCACCTTTGGCGCTGTGAAATAAGGAAGGACCAGACCTATGGGACATATCAAACTCAGCCAAGTGTCAAAACGCTTTGGTGAAGTGGAGGTTATTCCGCCCCTCGATCTGACAATTGCCGACGGCGAATTCACCGTGTTTGTCGGCCCGTCGGGCTGTGGCAAGTCAACGCTTCTGCGCCTGATTGCGGGGCTGGAGGATATCACGGCAGGGCAGATCGAGATTGACGGCGCCGATACAACCCATGTGCCCCCCGCCAAGCGCGGCCTTGCCATGGTGTTTCAGTCCTATGCGCTCTATCCGCATATGTCGGTGAAGAAGAACATCGCCTTTCCGATGCGGATGGCCGGGGTGCCGCTTGAGGAGCAGGAGCGCCGTATTTCGGCGGCGGCGGAGGCACTGAACCTCACCGATTATCTCGACCGCCGCCCCAGACAGCTCTCGGGCGGGCAGCGCCAGCGCGTGGCGATTGGCCGGGCGATTGTGCGCGAACCACAGGCCTTTTTGTTTGACGAGCCATTGTCAAATCTTGATGCCGCCTTGCGGGTCGGGATGCGGATGGAAATTGCCGAACTGCACAAAAAGCTGAAAACCACGATGATCTATGTGACCCATGATCAGGTGGAAGCCATGACCATGGCCGACAAGATCGTGGTGCTGCGCGCCGGTGTGATCGAGCAGGTGGGCAGCCCGCTGGAGCTGTATCACCGGCCCTGCAACGAATTTGTCGCCGGATTTATCGGCTCACCCAAGATGAACCTGATCAAGGGGGCCGAGGCGCAAAAGCGCGGGGCCGCCACCATCGGGATCCGGCCGGAGCACGTGGATGTGTCTTCGAGCGAGGGGCTTTGGAAAGCCACGGTGGGTGTGGCCGAGCACCTTGGCTCTGACACGTTCCTCCACATTCACGGGGTGCCGGGGTGTGATCCGCTGACCGTGCGTGTGGATGGCGAGCTGCCTGTGAACCATGGCGACGAGATATTCCTGAGCCCGCAGCTCGACAAGCTCCACAAGTTCGATGCGCAGGGATTGCGGGTCGAGTGACGGCGTGGCTTTTGGGCGTGCGGTGATCAGTGGGGCGGTTTTCTGGCCCTGTGTGCGGGCGCTTTTGGAGCGCGCAAAAACCTGATTATGGACGGTGACGAATGACTGAGCTGATCAAACTTTCCGATGCAACCTTGGGACAGCTCCAGGTTGCGCATCCGCGCTATGACCGTGGGGCCTTGACGCCCGGTATCGTGCATATCGGGGTGGGCAATTTTCACCGCGCCCATCAGGCGTGGTATCTTCACCGCTTGATGCAGGACGGGCTTGCGCATGATTGGGCGATCATTGGCGCGGGCGTGCGCCCCTATGACAGGGCGATGCGCGAAAAGCTTCTGGCGCAGGACTGCCTGACCACGCTTATCAAGCTTGATCCGGCCGAAACATCGGCCGAGATTGTTGGCTCGATGATTGACTATCTGCCGATTGAGGAGGGCAATGGCGCGTTGATTGCCCAGATGGCGGATCGGGCCATTCGCATTGTCGCGCTGACTGTGACGGAGAGCGGCTATTTCATCGACCCTGTGACCAAGGGCTTTGACGCCAGCCACGCCGATATCCGGCATGATGCGGAAAACCCCATGACACCGCGCACCGCCTTTGGCGCGATGGTGGCTGCGCTCAAGCGGCGCCGCGCGGCAGGGCTGGGGGCGTTTACAGCCCTGAGCTGTGATAACTTGCAAGGCAATGGCGATATCTTGCGCCAGACGGTTGTGTCGCTGGCGCGTTTGTCGGACCCTGCGCTGGCGGACTGGATTGCGCAGGCTGTGAGCTTTCCCAATTCGATGGTGGATTGTATTGCGCCTGTGACGGGGCCGAGCGAGCTGGCCTTGGTGCAAGAGTTCGGTCTAGAGGATGCGGTGCCTGTCACGCATGAGGCCTATCGCCAGTGGGTGATTGAAGACGCGTTCTGCGCCGGGCGCCCTGACTGGGACAAGATCGGCGCGACCTTCTCTGACCATGTGCATCTATACGAGGCGATGAAGATCCGCGTTTTGAACGCGGGCCATCAGGTCCTTGCCAATGTGGGCGAGATACTGGGGATCGAAACAATCTCCGGCTGTATGGCGCATCCGTTGATTGCGGGGATGTTTCGCAAGGTTCAGGCCGAAGAAATCACCCAGACGGTTGCGCCTGTGCCCGGAGTGACGCCAGCGGATTATCTGAGCCTGATTGAAACACGGTTTGCCAATCCGCGCATTGTTGATACCACGCGGCGGGTGGCCTTTGACGGATCGGCCCGTCATACCGGGTTTGTGCTGCCTATTCTGGGTGATCAGCTCGCGCGGGGCGGCTCTGTGTCGGGGCTTGCGCTGGTTGAGGCGCTCTGGGCGCGGATGTGTGCGGCGACGCGCGAAGACGGCAGCGAGATTGCAGCGAACGATCCGCAGTGGAACAGTTTGACCGAGGCGGCCCAAGCGGCCAAAACCCAGCCGGGCGCGTGGTTGGCCCAGAAGAGTCTTTACGGAGATTTGGCCGCTGCTGCGCCCTTTGCAGAGGCCTTTGAGCAGTGGCTTGGCCTGATTTGGCGGGAGGGCTGTGAAGCGGCTTTGCGCGCCTATGTGGCCGAGGGCGCTGCGAGGTCTGACGCGACGCGCAGCCTATCATCCGGCCGGTGAGCGGCGTTTGAGGCGAGACATTTGCCGCAGATACACGGGCGCGCGGGCGGCTTGGAGAGCCGTGGGGCGACGGCATCTGCTCGCGGCGCGCCAGATCAACGGGCCTGCTGCGCCGTCTTGGGCGGCAGGGCGTCATTTGAGGCGTTCAGGGCGCCAGCAAGCGAGGACAATGTGACCGCCTCCTGATTGATATTGACGCCCGAGGCCTGAACAATCTGCGCCATATGGGAGTTTTCACGCACGAGCTGGCCCATTTTTTCCACAATGGTTTGGACTTTGGCGAGGTTGATCGACTGGCTTTCGCAGTTGCCGTCAATATCTTTCACATATTGCGAGATCGACTCAAGCTCATCCACCATTGCATTAAAGCTCACGGCACTGGCCTCAACAAGATCATAGCCGCGCTTGGTATTGTCGGTCGATTCTTTGATGAGATTGTGAATTTCCCGCGCCGATTTGGCACTTTTTTCGGCCAGACCGCGCACCTCGGCCGCAACAACAGAGAAACCCTGCCCCGCCACCCCGGCGCGCGCCGCTTCCACGCTTGCGTTGATGGCAAGGAGGTTGGTCTGGAAGGCGAGATCGTCGATGATTTCGGTGGCGGCACCGACTTTTTCAGAGGAGAGCAGAACCAGTTTCATCGCGGCGGAGGCGTTTGTGAGCTGCTCGTCGTTATGATGCACGGCCGAAATCGTATGCTGCATCTTGCCATGTGCCTGCTTGGCGACATTTGCGGTTTCGCTCACCGAATGGCCGAGATTTTCTACCGATTTGTCAACGCGTTCCAGCTGATCGAGCTGGTTCACGCTGCGCTCGGCGAAAGACCCTGTGCCCGAGTTGACCCGCTTTGCGCAAAGCTCGATCCGGTGGGCAGAGGCGTTCAACTGCGAGTATGTCTTGTCCATCAAGACAAAAGCATTGGTCATATCCTTGCGCAAAACTTCGTATTTTGGCGGAAAACTGTCCTGAAACGTCCAGCTCAAGTTGCCGTTGCTTAAGTGTTCGATCGCTTCTGTCAGCTGCGCGACAACGAATTTCTCCTGATCGGAAAGTTCCCGTTCGCGCCGGTCGCGCTCGGCTGCGAGTGTGAGCTTGGCGCGCATATCTTCAAGTGCGCGCGCGATGACGCCGTATTCTTCCTGATGATCTGTAAAGGGCACGACCGTGGCCAATTCGCCGTTGGAGATTTGTTGAATGGATGTCCTGAGCTTGTCCAAAGGCGAGGTCAGAAGGCGGGCCATGAAAATGCATATGATAGCAACCCCCAACAGCACCACTGACACGCCGACGACGATTTTTGTGCGCAGGGCGTTCAGCGGCGCCAAGATTTCTTCGCGCGCCGAGCTAACTTGGAGCAGCCAGGTATGGCCCAACCGCTTGAAGGGCTGGACGCTGACAAACCGGTCTCTATCCTCGATATGCGTGATCAGCTCTTGCGCACCGTCAAAGGCGGCATGATGGGCGGGTGTCAGAGCGTAGGGGAGCAGAATTTGGGCGCTCTCGTCTGATTGCATCGGGCTGCGGGTGCGCCCGTCCTGACCGAGAAGCAGCATTTCGCCTGTCTTGCCCAGATCAGCGCCCATTTCCATGATGGAGGCGAGCGGCTGGGACGGGATTTGGAACGCCAGCACGCCGGCTTTTTTGCCGCTGATGTCATAGATCGGGCTGGCAATAAAGGCGGCAGGATCTCCGGCCGAGGGCGCGTAATTTTCAAAATCCTGTAAAACGATGTCTCCCTGATCGACCTTTAGCGCCTGCTCAAAAGCGGCTCCGAGAGAGGAGGTTGCATAGGGTCCGTCCCGCAGGTTTGTGGCGAAATCATTCTCTTTAAAAACCGAATAAATAATATCACCTTCCATGGAAATCAGGAAAATATCGTAATAACCGCCCTTTTGAAGGATCGATAAGAAGAACGGGTGGTATCGCTCGTGAACCCGGTGATAGCCGACTGTGCCGTCTGCGCGGGTCAGGTTGTGACGCTCTCCCACGGGATATGGATTGTTTGTGATATAGGCGTCTTGCAGGCCGCTGCGCCTTTTGCTGCCGTAGTCGCGCCAAGCCGTTTCGATCCGGTAAATTGCGCTGAGCGTCGTCGGGTTCTGCGCCTGGGATGTCAGATCATGTTCTTGCATTTTGAACCAAAGTGAAAGCGATGTCGCCCGCCCGCTCAAAGAGGCTTCAAAGGCGCGCGCAACGTCCATCAAAATCACCTGACGCGAGGATTGGAACGACAGAACGCCAACCAGCAATGCCACGGCAACAAGCATGGGCAACACGAGCGCCTGAAGCTTTAGGCCGAGGGGCATACGCGCCCAAAGCCTGACTTTTTGAGCGGGCTTTTGCGAGCGTTTGGAAACTGGGTTGGTCATTATGTGAACTCGTCTGCAGCGCTAAGGATCGCCTTTAACGATACGAACCACTTCCTAATTTCGAGTTAAGCCTGTCCGGCAAAATCCCCTCCGATCTCTCTGTGCGACCTAACTCTTTATTAAGGCCTATCCCCTAGCGTCACAGGAGTCTGAAACGCCGTGAGGGAATTCCGAATCATGTCAGAGATAGCCCAAGACGATCCGCCGGTGAGCGTGCCTTTGCCTGAAAAGCTCGACTATGCCGCGTGTTGTGAACTCTGCGAGCGCCTCGGTGCGCAGACTGATGCTGGCCTGAGCATTGACGCAAGTCTTGTGTCATTTTTGAGCGCTCGGGCGGTTGAAATTTTGCTCGTTGCGCAGGCGCGCTGCGCAGAAAGCGGGCTGTCTTTTTTTGTATCGGATCCATCGGCGAGCTTTATTTCGAGCTTGGCCGCATTGGGGCTGGATCACAACGACCTAAAATTTGAGGGGGAAACATGAAACGCAAAGTTCTGGCGATTGACGATTCTCGAACCATGCGTGGAATGCTCAGCGCGGCGCTGACAGCGGCGGGGTTTGATGTTGACTTGGCGGAAGACGGAATTGAGGGGCTAGAAGCGCTTGACCGTTCACGCCCCGATCTGGTGATCACCGATATCAATATGCCGCGCCTCGACGGCTTTGGCCTGATCGAGGGCGCGCGACAACGCGAAAACTGCACCGGGCTGCCCATTCTGGTGCTGAGCACAGAGAGCGGCGAGTCCATGAAGCAACGTGCGCGTCAGGCCGGCGCAACCGGCTGGATTGTCAAACCCTTTGATGAAGAGAAGCTGGTTCAAGTTATCAACCGGCTGATTGCTTAAGGAGCCAAAGATGAGCGAATTGAGCGAAATGTTTTTTCAGGAATGCGACGAGCTTTTGGAAGGGCTTGTCAAAAGTCTCGGGGAAATTGAAAGCGGTTCGGCGGATGACGAAACCGTAAACAGTATGTTCAGGGCTGTGCATTCTATCAAGGGCGGTGCGGGTGCGTTCGGGTTGACGGCGGTTGTTTCGTTTGCGCACGTGTTTGAAAATGTGCTGGATGATGTCCGCTCAAAGAAGCTCGCGATTGACGATAATGTTGTGGCGCTTTTCTTCATGGCGAGCGATCAGTTAACCGACCTGATAGACGCCTGTAAATCGGATGGCGAGGCCGCGGCGGAGGCCAATGAAAAGCTTGTTGAGGAGCTGAGCGATTTGCACAGCTCGGTGAACAGGGATGTTGCGCCAGAGCTTGAAGAGGAGATCAGCTTTCAGCCGATGGCGCTGGATCTTGGCCTTGATCTGGCCGAGCCAAACGCCGGGCCGGCCGAGGGGCAAAAGGAATTCGAGATCACCTTTGCACCCAGGCTTGCACTTTATGAAGCCGGGCACGAGCCTGCGCTTCTGATCAGAACATTGCAAGACATGGGAGAGCTTTCGGTCACGGCAGATCTGTCGTCTGTTGGCACCGCGTCACTTGATGCGAACGCCGAGGCGTGGATTGTCTGGCATCTTCATTTGAAGCCGGATGCCGGCGTGGACGAAAGCACCATTCGAGAGGTGTTTGAATTTGTTGAGGGGCTGTGCCGGCTGGATATAGAGACGAGCGACACGGCGGCTTTTTCCGGCGCATTGCCAGATATGGAGGCGCTTTCGGGCCTGCCTGACCTGCCGCCCGCCGTGCTGCCGGGTCTTGAGGCCGCTCCGGAAGCCGCTGCCGAAACACCGCAGCCGCCCCAGAGCGAGCTGCAAAGCAGCGCCCAGATCAAGAAAAAAGCAGCCCCCGTGAACAATACAATCCGTGTGGATCTGGAGAGGGTTGACCGGCTGATCAACCTCGTTGGCGAGCTGGTGATCTCCGAGGCCATGCTGCGCCAGTCTATGAGTGGCACAGACCATGAGCGTCGAAACTCTGTTGACGATGCGATGAGCCAGTTGCGCCAATTGTCGGGGATGCTTCAGGAAGGCGTTATGGCCATTCGCGCCCAGCCGGTGCGCGGGCTGTTCCAGAGAATGTCGCGGATTGTTCGTGAAACAGCGAAGGAAGCGGGGAAGTCGGCCCAGCTTGTGACCATTGGTGACTCAACGGAAGTCGACAAGACAGTGACCGAACGTCTTGTCGAGCCGCTGACACATATGATCAGAAATGCTGTGGATCATGGGCTTGAAGCGCCCGAGGCGCGGCTCGCGGCGGGCAAGCCCGAAAAAGGATTTGTCACGCTTGAGGCGATGCATCGTTCGGGGCGCGTGATTATCACTTTGAGCGACGATGGCGCCGGCATCAACCGCCCCAAAGTCCGCGCGATCGCCGAGAGCAAGGATCTGGTGCGCCCCGGTGAAGACCTGAGTGATGCGGATATCGACAATCTATTGTTTCGCCCCGGATTTTCGACCGCCACCGAGGTTTCAAATCTTTCGGGGCGCGGAGTGGGCATGGACGTTGTGCGCAACGAAATCCAGTCTCTCGGGGGGCGCGTCAGCATCAGTTCGACACCGGGCGTCGGCACCAAAATGACGATCTCGCTGCCGTTAACACTTGCGGTTCTCGAGGGCATGGTTGTGATTGTTGAAGGCGAGGCTCTTGTTGTGCCGACCTTGGCGCTGCGCGAGACCTTGCAGCCCGGTCAGGCGCAGATCCATGAATTTTGCGAGAATGACCGTGCGCTCTCCATCAATGGCCAGCTCATTCCGGTGTCAGACCTTGGATCGGCTTTGGGCTATCGCAAACATCTGACCGATCTGAGCAAACAGGTTTTGCTGATGATTGAAGGCGACGCCGGACAGCGCGCGGCGATTGCTGTCGATAAGATCGTCGATCAGCGCGAAGTCGTCATTAAGGGGCTTGAGCAGAACTATATGAGCATTCCGGGTATTTCGGCCGCAACGATTTTGGGGGACGGCAACATCGCCTTGATTGTGGACACCGACCAAATGTTTTCAACCCAAGCCCCGGAGGCAAGCGAGCTGTCTGTTTCCTCCGGACCCCGACGTCATTACGACAATGCAGGAACTGAACATCATGTCTGATACCGCCCTTGAGCCGAGCGCCGAAACACGCCACGAAATCGTTTCCTTTATGATACGAGACCAAGCGTATTGCCTTGAAATAGAACACGTTCTGGAGATCAGAGGGTGGACAAAAACAACGGCTTTGCCCCATGCGCCAAGCTATGTTCTTGGCTTGATGAACCTGCGCGGGACTGTTCTGCCTGTTGTGGATCTTGCGGCCCGATTGGGATTGGGCGCAACTCAACCTGAGTCCCGTCATGTCATAATTATTGCGATCGTGAACGAGAAAACCGCCGGTTTTCTTGTGGATACGGTCTCTGATATCGCGATGGTCAGTGAAAGCGATCTGCAGGCGACCCCGAATGTCTCTTCAGAGCAAACCTCACGATTTATCCAGGGCATCTATATGATCGGAGACGAACTTGTGCGCGCGATCAATGCGAATGAAATCGTGCCCAACACCGGTCTGGAAGAGGCTGTTGCGTAATGGGATTGAAGGCACAGGTGAGCGACGGCGACGGTCTTTCAGAGCGCGACTTTGATGTCGTTGCACGGCTGTTGAACCAGCTTGCAGGGATCGAACTGAAGCCGGAAAAACGCGCGATGATTGCGGCGCGGATATCAAAGCGGACCCGTGCATTGGGCCTGCAAAGCCTGTCGGAGTATTGCGCCTATGTGGCCTCTCCCCAAGGCGAGACCGAGCATGGCGCCTTCATCTCTGTGTTGACGACAAATATGACGCGCTTCAACCGTGAGCCGAAGCATTTTGAGCATTTGCGAGAGCATATTTTACCAAATTTGCGCCGGAAAGCGGAGCGCGGGGAGCGTGTTCGGATCTGGTCTGCGGGCTGTTCCAGCGGCGAGGAAGCCTATGACCTGGCCTTTGCGGCCCTTGGCGTTTGCCCCAAATGCCCCGAGCTTGATTTTAAAATTCTGGCCACCGATATCGACCGGAATATTCTGAGCATCGCACAGCACGGGGTCTATGATGCGCAGGCCGTCACAGGCCTGCCGGAAAATATCCGTGGCGCGTTTTTCCAACCGACGGGCCATTCAAACGGGGAGCTGTCCGTCGCACCGGCCGCCCGCAAGCTGATCAGTTTTGGGCACCTCAATCTTCATAGTGACTGGCCGTTCAAGGGCAAGTTCGATGTCATTATGTGCCGAAATGTCACGATCTACTTTGACGCCGCAACCCAACAAAGACTTTGGAAGCGGTTTGCCCAAGCGCTGGTTCCGGATGGTTTGCTCTACATCGGGCACTCCGAGAACGTTTCACCCGAG
Organism: Flavobacteriia bacterium; assembly: GCA_018500075.1. GTDB lineage: Bacteria > Bacteroidota > Bacteroidia > Flavobacteriales > Flavobacteriaceae > MAG-120531. The sequence continues at coordinate 28,156 of JAHBAN010000253.1, forward strand.
CTACTGGGGCATCTCAAGCCGATTGCCCCGAGCATCTATCAGAGCAGAGGCGCCACCGGAGCCTCCGGCACAGCCACACAGCAAGAGGGAAAAACATGAGCCTGAAAGAGAAGCTACACGTGCTGGTCGTAGATGATATGTCAACAAGCCGCGGTTTGATCACTCAGGCGCTTGATGTGATCGGGATCAAAAATTATCGAACCGAGGCAGATGCCGAAACCGCATGGCAGGGCTTGGTGGCCAAACCGGTCCATCTTGTGATTTCGGATTATAATATGCCCCGCAAAAACGGCCTGGAGCTGCTGGCGGCCATTCGCTCCCATCAGCATATCTCGCGGACCGGCTTCATCCTGATCACGGGGCGGCCCGAGCAGGAAATCATCGATCAGGGGATGAAGCTCGGCATGAACAATTATCTCAAGAAGCCATTTGATGTGGCGCAAATGAAGGCCTGTATCGAGCGTGTCGTTGGCCGCCTGTAAGGCCGTCGCCCTCTCTCACGCCGAACAGCTGTCACAAGAAGGCAAGTCTATGAAGTATCGCGCCGCCACAGAAATTATCGATCGGATTGCCGACCAGGTCGCGCAGCTGGCGCAATACGCGCGGACGCTGGATGAGAGCTTGTGCGCAAGAGAGCTGGCGGATGTCGCCCAGTTGAGCGCTTCGGAGCTGCAGCACGTCGATGCTTTGGCGCAATACCTTGGTGATCTTGAGTGTTTGCTTCGCAAAATGGCGCCGATGCTGCCCGCAGATTTGACTTTGCCGACCGAGGCGTTGTGCTCGGCCGTTCATCTTAACGCAATGCAGCGCTTGATCACGGGCACAGACCGGATCCCCGTGAGCGAGCCAAGCGCCGGTGACGTGACTCTTTTTTAGTGGTGCAACCCACACTTCAAGAACTGGATTTTCGTATGAATAAAATGGTTTCCTCTTCTGCCTTTCCAAACGATGACAAGACGGATGAAGTCGTTGATGTTGGCGATCGCATCCTTGTCTCGGAGACAGATTTTCGCGGGGTGATCCGCTTTGCGAATAAGTCTTTCTGTGAGGTGGCCGAATATAAAGAGGCCGAGTTGTTGAATGCGCCACATAAGATTGTTCGTCATCCGACCATGCCGAAAGGCGCGTTTCATCTTGTTTGGGAGCGGATCAAGCAAGGGCTGCCCACGTCGGCCTATATCAAAAACAGATGCAAAAACGGCCAGACCTATTGGGTTTTTGCAACAGTTTTGCCTTATAAAGACGGGTTTATTTCGGTTCGGATCAAGCCCCAAGGCAAGAATTTTGAAGCCGTCGAGGGGCTGTATCGACAGGTCTATGAGGCTGAACAAACCGGCGCAACCGTTGAGCAAAGCGCCGCCCTTATTCTGTCTGCTGTGAAGGGGCTCGGGTATGGAGATTATGCCGATTTTTCCTTTCAGGCGCTGAATGAAGAGTATCAATTTCGCGAAGCCAACAATGTGTTGAAATGGACAGGGCATCTTGAAACTCTGGCTGAAAAAGTGGCGGACACCGACCGTCTTATCGAGAAAATTGCACAGGGCTTTGACCAGGTTTGCGGCGAGCCTGTTAATCTTCGCGTGCTGTCCGGGCAGCTTGGTGACGCCGGAATCGCACTCGGGTGCATTGCGCAGAATTACGAAATTATGGCGCTGGAAATGCAGAAACTTCTCGAGAAACTCAGATGTCAGGACGGGGGCGTTCTGGAGCGGATGGACGGCGGGATTCTGGCCGGGCTTTATGCAAGTCAGGTCGCGAGCCTGATCCAGCAATCTGGCCATGCAGGCTCTCTGGAGGCGGAGCAAAACCATATTATATGGTTCACCGAGAAAAGCCGGCTCGGCTTTAACGAGGTTGTCGCATTGGGGGCCGCCCTGCCTGATACCTGCCGCCAAATCAGACGCCGTATCAATGGGCTCGACGTGGTCAAAATGTTGTGCCGCGTTGAAAGTGAACGGATGCACGCGCAAGACAGCGGGCTGTCCGGGATCATCGACCGCCTTGAGACGTTTCATGCCAATACAGACCGCTACCTGACCGATCTGACGGTGAAGGCCAACCAGATTGCGGCGACAAAAAAGATGCAGGCGACCCCCGGATTTCAGAAGATATTAAACAATCCGTGACACGGTCGGAAAAACCCAACCAAACTGGAGATAGATATGAAGACCGTATTCCTGATCGCAGCAGGCGCATACTTTGCCGTCAGCTCGGCCCTTTCCGCCAACGAATTCGAGGCGGATCTGAACCGCCTTGCCCAGACCACGATCCAGGGCTGGACGAGCGAAACCATCGTGGTCGAAACACTGCGCCAACAGAATATTGAGACAGCAGGTCTGTCTGAAGACGATATTCTGGCGCTTGATGCCACATGGCGCGCTGAAACCGCCAGCGGCGGCCCCTTGATTGACAGCCTGCTGGCCAATGAGCTCTCGGGGTATCTGAAATCGCTCGTGGCCGACGGGCAGCTTGTTTACTCCGAAATTTTCGTCACGGACGCGCGCGGGCTGAATGCCGGGCAAAGCGGCGTGACATCGGACTATTGGCAGGGCGATGAAAGCAAATGGCAAGTGCCGTTCGGAACCGGCGAGATCCATATTGGCGATGTCGAGTTTGATGAATCAACGCAGACCTATCAGTGCCAGGTCAGCCTGCCGATCAAGGAAGGCGCCCAGCTCATCGGGGTGATCACTGTCGGTGTTGATCTTGAACATCTGGGTGCAAACTAACCGACCGTTTCAGATCTGGTAACTTTTATTGAGGGCCAAGCCATGAGCCAAGAAAAAACCGTAACAAGAAGAACCCCGTTTGCCGCGGTTTCGGCCTGGGCCGCCTCCTGGAGCCTGCGCACAAAACTTGTGACAATCGTTGTTGTCGGTGTGATTGTCACATTTGCGGGCAGCTTCACATTCAGCAGCATCAATGAGAGAAACACAGTGTCGCTGTTGAGCGAACGCAGCGAAGCTCTTCTGGCCGATTACATGGCGAGCGCTATGGCCGCTCCGCTTCGGTTCAAGGACTCTGACCGGATCGAAGAAGTCTATGGCGCGGCCATTGGCAAAGACGAGACGATATCGGGGGTTCAGGTGTCCCTGCCCGCGGGCGAGGCGCTCTCCAAACATATCACGGGCAGCCATAATCCGGGGTCTGTCGGCCAGCTGCTGTCCGATGTGACGGCCGCTGCGATCGATCAGGGCAAGCGGGTCACCCTCAGCTCCGGTTATTTCTCAGCCAAGGCTCTGCCCGTTTTTGCCAAGGACGGGCAAACGCTTCTGGGGGTTCTGGCCATTGTTTGGGACAACGAGCCGATACGCTCACAAACCTATGCAAATCTGATCAATGTGCTTTTGATTAGCTTTTTGATGTTGGGTGCGACTGTCACTGTGACATTCGTGGCGATCCACAAGTTGATTACCGCGCCGCTGCAAAAGCTGAATGAGGCCATGCTGGATGTTGCTGCACATGATTACTCCGGGGAGGTCGCGTTTCAAAACCGGAAAGATGAAATCGGACAAATGGCGGGCACGCTGGAAAGCTTCCGCACAACGCTTGAGAGCGAGCAGCTGGCCAGCAAGGCACGGCAGGTCGAGCAGGAGCAGCGCACCGAGCTTTTCGAACAGCTGGCGGCCGCGCTCTCCCAGCTTGCTGCCGGCCAGGTCGACTGCCCGATTGATGTTGGCAAATTTGAAAACCTCGACACAGCTCAGGTTGCGGTTTGCCATAACTTCAATGACGTTCTGGACAATCTCGCCTCTATGTTGAGCACGGTTTCAAATGCGGCCAATTCGGTGAATTCGAGTGCGAAAGAAATCAGCACTGTCGCTGTGGACCAATCGCGCCGCTCCGAAGCCCAGGCGGCTACGCTTGAAGAATCTGCCGCGGCAATTGAAGAAATATCAAACAGTATGCAAAAAACTGCGGAACACGCGGCGCGCGCCAATGATACGATTGCGCTCAATCAGGCGCAGGCGCAGGCCGGTGGCGCTGTTGTCGACCGGACAATGAATGCGATGCGCAATATCGAGAAGTCTTCACAACAGATCACCACGATCATTGGTGTCATTGATGAAATTGCCTTTCAGACCAATCTGCTGGCCTTGAATGCCGGCGTTGAAGCGGCCCGCGCGGGAGAAGCTGGTCGCGGGTTTGCGGTTGTTGCCTCCGAGGTGCGTGCCCTCGCTCAAAGAGCGTCGGATTCGGCCAACGAGATCAAAGACCTCATTACAAAATCAACCGAGCAGGTGGCTGAGGGCAGCGAGCTGGCAACCGAAGCTGGCGCCGCTCTTGAAGAAATTATCAAAGGGATCGGCCAGCTGTCCAACCTTGTGTCCGAAATCGCGTCTGGCTCCCGTGCTCAAGCCAATAGCTTGGCCGAGATCAAAGATGGCGTGGTCGAACTTGACCGGGTCACACAGCAAAACGCTGCGGTTATTGAGGAATCTGCGGCCGCAAGCCAGGCTCTTACGAACGAAGCCTCCCTTATGATTGATGCGCTTGGGGTATTTGAAACCAGCGCCTCGGCGCAGGGCAAATCCGAAGTCGAGCGGTGGACAAAAGAACTGGAGAAAGACACTCAGAAAACCGGCCCGGCGAAAGAGCCGCCCCTCGCGTTTCCTGTCCAGTCCTCGATGCAGAAAACAGGCACCACAGGCGACGCTGAAATCTGGCAAGACTTTTGATGCGACGTTCCGCACGTTGCGGCGGCCAAGAACAGCAAGGGGCTTGCTAAACCTATGACACCTCATCCCATTGCCGAGCCTGCGATAGGCGCGCAAAAAACCATAAAGGTGGTCCAAGGTGAGGCCAAGGTTTCGGCAGACCCATCTGTTGTGCTGACAACCCTGCTCGGATCATGCGTTTCGGTTTGTCTCTGGGATCCCGAGGCGCGTGTCGGGGGGATGAATCACTTTCTCTTGCCGGGGGGGCCTTTTGAAGAAACGGGCGCGATGTGTTTTGGTGTGAATGCGATGGAGTTGCTGATCAACGAACTCATCAAACAACACGGCAATCGAAAGCGCTTCAAAGCCAAAATCGTGGGAGGCGCGAAGCTTCTTGACTCAAAAGCCGATATTGGCCGGAAAAATCAGGAGTTTGCCAGATGGTTTCTGGAAAACGAGGGCATTGAGATTGTCAGCACCTGTCTTGGCGGCACGCGTGGTCGAAAAGTGCGATTTTGGCCAACGACAGGACGCATTCAGCGCGCCTTTATTGACGAGCATAAAGACACCATTTCTGAAGAGCCCGCGAGAAAGCTCATGCCCGGTTCGGGCGGTGGCTCGGTCGAACTCTTTGATGTCAAGGCGGATCCGTCTTTGTAGGTCTTGAGGCGTTCCTCCGCGGGGCTTTGGCACAAGCCGCTTTGACAATAGGGCTTGCCGTGCTGCCCGCTGGGGCCGTCAGACGGGGCCAGATGGCGACCGGGAAATGCCGGTTTCTTGGGCTTGATTATCGATTAGAAAAAGGTGGCGAGCAGCGAGGCATCGAGCGGGCTGATCTGCCCTACGTGGCGGGCAACACCCGGACCTCGGACGACACTCTGTTATTGCCAAGGTGATCGTGGGCCGGTGCGGTTGCTGCGGACGGTTGCAAGACTGTGTTGGCACAGAAGCCTTAGCTCTGCAGGCACCATGCGGCCGGCTCTGTGGATGTTATCTTGTGGAGGACTTGATCGCGATCAGCCCCCGATAGGTTTGGTGGCGCTCGTAAAGCTTGACGGTTGCGCGCCTGAGCGGGGCATTCAGAGGCCCGTTGCTCCCTCTGCGCCCAGTCACGGCGGCAGGCCGGCAAGAGGCGGCGGCTTTTCTGCCGATTTTGGCTTGAAACGCGCGCACTGTATCCCGACCCGCTCCCGCCGCCACTTTCTGTGCAGCTTAAGCCTGATCAGGCAGGGAGGGAGAGGGGCGGCTTTGGGAAGGCCGCACTTTTTGAATAAATTTTTGTAAGAGACATTTTTTGGGTTGTAGTCCTCTGACACTCGGCGTATTCGGTGCACTCACTTTGGCGCGGGATGGAGCAGCCCGGTAGCTCGTCAGGCTCATAACCTGAAGGTCGTAGGTTCAAATCCTACTCCCGCAACCAAA
>JAHBAN010000002.1 GCA_018500075.1 Flavobacteriia bacterium
AGATGTGTATAAGAGACAGCAACCTTACCAAATGCATTCTGGGCTGAATTCTATGGCACAGCTTCAATCGGTTCCATCAAAGCGATGGCCGCCGCCGTCATGGTGCTTGGCTCAGCCATCGGGCCAGGCCTTACCGGATGGGGGATCGACGCAGGCATCAGCCTTGAGGCCCAGTATGTTGCGGTTGCGGTCTATTTTTCTTGCGCGAGCGCACTCCTCTTTTTCGGCGTGCGCAAAGCCACACAGCTTTTGCCACCACGCGAGGCATGAGCTTGTTTTTATTGGCTCCGGTGACTAAGACAGCATAAGCGGCCAAGAGATGGCCAAGAGATGAGGCCTAATGACCCAACCTGACGATCTACCCATTGTTCGCTCGGCCCGCCGTGTGCTCCAAACTGAGGCAAACGCGATCCTTGAAATGGTCGAAGCCTTGCCCGAAGATTTCGCCGAAGTAGTCGAGTTGATCCTCAAAACAGAGGGCCGCGTGATTATCTCTGGTGTTGGTAAATCTGGTCACATCGGCCGCAAGATTTCTGCAACTCTCGCAAGCACAGGCACACCCTCCTATTTTGTCCATGCCGCCGAGGCGAGCCATGGCGACTTGGGTATGATCACATCGCAAGACATTTGCCTTCTCATCTCAAATTCAGGCGAAACAAACGAACTGCGGGATATCCTTTTGCACACCCGCCGTTTCAATATCCCGATGATCGCGATCAGTTCTAATATGGGCAGCACATTGATGCAGTCAGCCGATTTCAAGCTCAATCTCCCCAACCTGCCTGAAGCCTGCGCCATCGGCATGGCTCCGACAACCTCGACAACGCTCACGCTTGCCTTGGGTGATGCAATCGCCGTGGCTGTCATGGAACAGCGCGGATTTGGCTCGGAAGACTTCCTGAAGAACCATCCAGGCGGCAAGCTCGGCGCACAGCTCTCACGCGTGGCTGATCTGATGCACAAAGGCGAAAAAGTCCCCACAGTGGAAGCAGACACACCCATGTCTGATGTGCTCCTGTCGATGACTTCAAAAGGTTTTGGTATCACTGGCGTTCTCAAAGGCGGTATTCTTATCGGCGTAATTTCCGATGGCGACTTACGCCGCCATATGGGCAACCTGATGGAAAAAACCGCCGGCGAAATCGCCACGCTAGACCCAGTCACAATAACGCCTGAGCTCTTCGCTGCGCAGGCGCTGGCGCTCCTCAATGAAAAGAAAATCTCCGCCCTCATGGTGGTAGATGAGGCCAAACGCCCCGTCGGCATCGTCCATATTCACGATCTCTTGCGCGCAGGTGTTGCATGAAAACCGTTGTCCTCATTCCCGCTCGCTATGCTTCGACTCGCTATCCGGGAAAGCCGCTGGCAACCCTTCGCCAAAAAAATGGCAGCGAGAAATCGCTAATCCAGATGAGCTATGAGGCGGCCAGCCAAATCAATGGCGTTTCAGACGTTTATGTCGTCACCGACGATGCGCGTATCCGAGAGGCTTCCGAGGCTTTTGGCGCACAGGTGATAATGACAAGCCCCGAGCGCGAAAACGGAACGGCGCGTGTCGCTGAGGCTGTTGAGGTTGCGCAGCTTGATGCCGATCTCATCGTCAACTTTCAAGGCGATGCGCCGCTGACGCCTCCTTGGTTTGTCGAAGACCTGATCGCAGCCATGAAGGCCGACAAAACTGCGCAAATGGCCACACCCGTCCTGCAATGTGACGCGCAAACCTACGCGATGTTCAAAGAAGATCGCGCCGCTGGCCGCGTTGGTGGCACGACAGCTGTCTTCGGAGCCGAAGGCCGCGCGATCTATTTCTCCAAGGAGGTCTTGCCTTATATCGACGCAGGCAAAGTCCCTTCCGAAAATATCCCCGTCTATCATCACGTCGGCGTCTACGCCTATCGACCAGAAGCGCTCAAGGCCTATATCAGCTGGCCTGAGTGTCAGCTTGAAAAGCTTGAAGGGCTGGAGCAGCTGCGCTTTCTATACAATGGCGTCGCCGTAAAATGTGTTGAAGTTGAAGCCCGAGGCCGTCTCTTCTGGGAGCTGAACAATCCAGAAGATGTGGCGCGGATTGAAAAGGTATTGGCAGAGCAATGACAAAAATAATCGACATCAATGGCGTAAAGATCGGCGGCAAAGAACCCTTCGCGCTCATCACTGGCCCTTGCCAGCTTGAAAGCTTGGATCACGCCCGCATGATGGCCGAACGCATTGCCGAGGCCTGTGCTCCCACCAAAACAGGCTTCATCTTCAAGGCAAGCTACGACAAAGCCAACCGCTCTTCGATCAGCACAAAGCGTGGTCTTGGAATGGAAGAGGGCCTCACGATCCTCTCCAAAACTGTCTCTTATACACATCT
>JAHBAN010000122.1 GCA_018500075.1 Flavobacteriia bacterium
AGGGCGGGGTGAAATTCCCCACCGGCGGTAAGCCAGCGGCACACGCCAAAGGTCAGCCCGCGAGCGGCTTTGAGTGTCCACCAACCGAAAAGGGGGAACCGGGTTTCGGGTTGTGGAGCCACAAAAAGTGTCAGCAGATCTGGTGCAATTCCAGAGCCGCCGGTCCTAGTCCGGCCGGGAGCGCGCCGCATGACCGACGCGGGTTTGCCCGCACCGCCCTGTTGTCCCTTTTGCTCTGGGCACGTGTCTGAGGTCAAAAGGAGAGAAACATGACACAGCAACAGACAGTGCCCCGCTACGCCTTCATCAAGGCGGGCTGGCACACAGAGATCGTCAGCCGCGCGCTCGACGGCTTCACCCAGATCATCCCGCCGGAGCGGGTTGATGTCTTTGACGTGCCGGGGGCCTTCGAGATGCCGCTGATGGCCCGCGATCTGGCCGCCACTGGCCACTACAAGGCAGTCGCCGCCGCCGCGCTGGTTGTGGATGGCGGCATCTACCGGCATGATTTTGTCGCCCAAGCGGTCGTTGACGGCCTGATGCGCGCCGGCCTTGATACGGGTGTGCCCGTGCTCAGCGTCTCGCTGACGCCACACCAGTTTCAGGAAACAGATCATCACATCGCGATCTATGCCGCGCATTTTGTGCAAAAGGGGCGCGAAGCCGCGCAGGCCGCGCTGATGATCGCCAAGACCCGCGACAGCCTCACAGCCCCGGCCTCCTAGACGCCTCGGCACGCCCACCGCGCCCAACGCCCGAGACGGGCCGCCCTCACAGCGGCCCTCTCTGCGGCCCTGTCTCTGGCCCTGTCTCTGGCCCTCTGAAACGGCTCTAGCGCCCCGGAATATCCTCGCGCGCACTCGCGGGCGCCCAGTTCTCGATGATGCGCACAGCCTCCTCGGCCGTGTCCACAAAGCGGAACAGATCCAGATCCTCGGGCGAAATCGTCCCCGCCTCCGCCAACGCCTGCCAATTCACAATACCCTGCCAAAAGTCGCGCCCGAAAAGCAAAAACGGAATGCGCTTCATTCGCCCGGTCTGGATCAGCGTGAGGCTCTCAAACATCTCGTCCAGCGTGCCAAAGCCCCCGGGAAACACACAAACCGCATTCGCGCGCATCAAAAAATGCATCTTGCGAATGGCGAAATAGTGGAAGTTAAAGCACAGCCCCGGTGTGACATATTCATTCGGTGCCTGCTCATGGGGCAGCACGATGTTAAGGCCAATAGAGTGCCCGCCCGCGTCCATAGCGCCACGGTTGCCCGCCTCCATAACGCCCGGTCCACCGCCGGTCACGATCACGTTTTCACGCCCGTAGCTCTCCATCGACTTGGCCGTCATCAGCCGCGCAAATCTGCGCGCCTCGTCATAAAAACGGCTGAGGTCCGCGAGCGTCTTGGTGCGCGCCGTGGCTTTCTTGTCTGGCTCGGGAATCCGCGCCCCGCCAAACAGAACAATCGTGCTCTCGATGCCCTTTTCGTTCAATACCATCTCTGGTTTGAGAAGCTCGAGTTGCAGCCGCACAGGGCGCAGCTCGTCGCGGCACAAAAAATCCTCATCCGCAAACGCCAGCCTATAGGCCGGCGCGCGGGTCTGCGGCGTATCGGGGATCTGCTCGGCTGTGTCCCGGTCTCTCTGGGCGTCCCGAAACGGGCTTGCGCGCTCATCTGTCATATACTCATTCCCTGCTTGCACCTCTCCCCAAGACCTATAGGCTCCGCGCGTTAAAGGCCAGTTACGGAGACGTGATCAATGTCATGGAACGCCCAAATCAGCGCCGCCGCCACGCGCATCGCGCCCTATATCCTGCGCACGCCTGTGATCTGCGCGCAAGGGTTCGGCCTGCCCTATGCCATTGACTTCAAGCTCGAACAGCTCCAGCACACCGGCACATTCAAGGCCCGCGGCGCCTTCAATACCCTCTTGTCCGGCCCCGTGCCCCAAGCCGGGATCGTCGCCGCCTCGGGCGGCAATCATGGCGCCGCCGTGGCCTATGCAGCCCAAAAGCTCGGCCACACAGCCCATATCTTCGTGCCCGAAATGGCCGGCCCGTCAAAAATCGCGCTCATCGAGCGCACCGGCGCAAAGCTCACCGTTGTGACGGGCGAATACGCCAATGCCGCCGAAGCCGCCGCCGACTACGAAGCCGCGACCGGAGCCATGCAAATTCATGCCTATGACGCCCCCGCCACAGTCGCCGGCCAAGGAAGCTGCATGGCCGAATGGGAGGCGCAGGGGCTTGAAGCCGACACCGTGCTCATCGCCGTGGGCGGCGGCGGCCTCATCGCGGGCGCGCTCGGCTGGCTCGCAGGCGCACGCAGGGTTGTCGCCGTAGAGCCGGAAACCTCCTGCGCCCTGCACGCCGCGCTGGCGCAGGGCGCGCCCTGTGATGTGCAGGTCTCGGGCGTCGCCGCCAATGCGCTGGGCGCGCGCAAGATCGGCCAGATCTGCTATGACCTCGCCACAGACCACAGCTGCGAGAGCGTGCTTGTCACGGATGCGGCCATCACCGCCGCTCAAAAAGCGCTCTGGCAAGAGCGCCGCCTGCTGGTCGAGCCGGCCGGCGCCACGGCCCTCGCGGCGCTCACCAGCGGCGCTTACACGCCCGCCAAAGACGAGCGCGTCGCCGTCCTGCTCTGCGGGGCAAATATCGCGCCAGATCCGCTGCCCTGACCCCCCCTCACAGCCTAAGTCCAGATTGCCAAGCGCTTCAGTCCAGTCTAAACACTGGTTCATGGCGATTTCGGTAGAAACCTTCTTTCTCAATCCAGACGCGCAAGGCACGCTGCAAGCCCAGATTCAACAGATGGTCGCAGAAGGGATTCTCTCGGGCCGCCTGCGTCAGGGCGAGAAGCTCCCCTCGACGCGCAAACTGGCGCATCATTTGCGGGTCTCGCGCATCACGGTAACGCTCGCCTATACCGAACTTCTGGCCAACGACTATCTCAGCTCCAAGGGCCGCTCCGGCTATTTTGTCTCCGAAAATGCCCCCGAACCGCCCCGCTTCCCGCCCCGCCCAGAGGCCGAGGAGGCGCTCGACTGGTCCCGCGCCATCGGCCAGCGCTTTTCCGGTGGCACGCCCCACCTCAAGCCGCGCGACTGGTCCCGCTTCCGCTATCCCTTCATCTACGGTCAGACCGATCCAACCCTGTTTGATCATGCCAATTGGCGGCTCTGTGCGCTTCAGGCTCTGGGCCAGAAAGACTTTGAGCCGCTGACCTCGGATTACTACGATCAGGACGATCCAGAGCTGATCGAGTTTATCGCCCGCCACACGCTGCCGCGCCGTGGCATTCTGGCCGAGCCAGACGAAATCCTCGTGACCATGGGCGCACAAAATGCGCTTTGGCTGGCCACACAAGTTCTGCTCACCCAGCGCCGGACCGCCGCCGTAGAAGAGCCGTGCTACCCCTCGCTGCGCAATATCCTGAGCCAGTCCCGCTGTCATATTGCCCCGGTGGGCTTGGACGAAGACGGCATACTCCATCAAGATATTCCGCCCGAAACCGATGTGATCTTCACAACCCCGAGCCACCAGTGCCCCACCACCTCGACCATGCCGCTGTCGCGCCGTCGCGCCTTGCTCGCCAAAGCCCGCGAGATTGGCGCGGTGATCGTCGAGGATGATTACGAGTTTGAAATGTCCTTCGCCGGCGCGCCCTCGCCGGCGCTGAAATCGCTCGATGGCGATGGCCGCGTGGTCTATGTCGGCAGCTTCTCCAAATCGCTGTTTCCGGGGCTGCGCTTGGGCTATCTGGTCGGCTCGCGGCCCTTCATCCGCGAGGCGCGTGCCCTGCGCGCCTCGGTGCTGCGCCATGTGCCGGGCCATATCCAGCGCACCGCCGCCTATTTCCTGCGTCTGGGCCATTACGACGCTCTTATTCGGCGGATGTCGGGCGTGCTCTCGGAGCGCCGCCGCGTGATGAGCGCCGCCATTGCCGAAAACAACCTGACCCTCGCCGGCCAGAACGGCACAGGCGGCTCTGCCGTCTGGATGCGTGCGCCCGAAGGCGTCGATACAAGCGTCCTTGCCGCAAAACTGCAAAGCCGCTCCGTTCTGATCGAGCCGGGCGCGCCCTTCTTCAATGGCGCAACAGCACCGCAAAACTTCTATCGTCTGGGCTATAGTTCGATCCCCGCCTCGAAAATTCCCGACGGGATCAGGATCATCGGTGAGGCCCTCGACAACTGGCCTTAGGCGCGCCCACCAGCTGGCCCTAACCTGATGCGCATCTCACCCGTAATTTCACAGTCAACGACAGCCTCGCAACCGCGAGCTGATTCTTAATTCTTTCCCGCGATCCTTTCGGAGAAACCGCACATGAAAATGACAACAGAAGAAGCCTTCGTAAAGGTGCTCCAGCGCCACGGTATCGAGCACGCCTTTGGCATTATCGGCTCGGCCATGATGCCGATTTCCGATCTCTTTCCCAAAGCAGGGATCACCTTCTGGGATTGCGCCCATGAAGGCTCCGCCGGCATGATGAGCGACGGCTACACCCGCGCCACCGGCAAGATGTCGATGATGATCGCCCAGAACGGCCCCGGCATCACAAACTTCGTGACAGCCGTCAAAACCGCCTATTGGAACCACACCCCGCTCCTTCTCGTCACACCCCAAGCCGCCAATAAGACAATCGGCCAAGGCGGCTTTCAGGAAGTCGAGCAAATGAAGCTCTTTGAAGATATGGTCGCCTATCAGGAAGAGGTCCGCGATCCCTCCCGCGTGGTCGAGGTGCTCACCCGCGTGATCGCGCAGGCCAAGCGCCTCTCCGGCCCCGCCCAGCTCAATATCCCGCGTGACTTCTGGACACAGGTGATTGATGTCGAAATCACCGATCCGATCGAATTCGAGCGCTCCCCCGGTGGCACAAACTCTGTCGCCGAGGCCGCAGCCCTGCTCAGCACGGCCAAAAATCCGGTGATCCTCAATGGCGCGGGCGTTGTGCTCTCCCATGGCGGGATCGCCGCCTCCCAAGCGCTCGCCGAGCGCCTCGATGCGCCGGTCTGTGTTGGCTATCAGCACAATGACGCCTTCCCCGGCAGCCACCCGCTCTTTGCAGGCCCGCTGGGCTACAACGGCTCCAAGGCCGGCATGGAGCTGATCAAGGAGGCCGATGTCGTGCTTTGCCTTGGCACGCGGCTCAACCCCTTCTCCACATTGCCGGGCTACGGGATGGACTATTGGCCAACAGAGGCCAAGATCATTCAGGTCGACATCAACCCCGACCGGATCGGCCTCACCAAGAAAGTGACCGTCGGGATCGTCGGAGATGCCGCCATGGTTGCGCATGGCATCCTCGACAAGCTCTCCGGCACAGCCGGCGATGAAGGCCGCGACGCCCGCCGCGCCAAAATCGCCGAGACAAAATCCCGCTGGGCGCAGCAGCTCTCGAGCATGGACCACGAAGACGACGATCCCGGCACCGACTGGAACCAGCGCGCCCGCTCTGACAAGCCCGACTGGATGAGTCCCCGCATGGCCTGGCGCGCGATCCAGTCTGCCCTTCCGGCAGATGCAATCATCAGCTCCGACATCGGCAACAACTGCGCCATCGGCAACGCCTACCCGAGCTTTGATCAGGGCCGCAAATACCTCGCGCCCGGCCTCTTTGGCCCTTGCGGCTATGGCCTGCCCGCGGTTGTCGGCGCCAAAATCGGCTGCCCGGATGTGCCCGTTGTCGGCTTCTCCGGCGATGGCGCCTTCGGGATCGCCGTCAACGAGCTGACAGCCATTGGCCGCGGCGAATGGCCCGCTGTCACACAGGTGGTCTTCCGCAACTACCAATGGGGCGCCGAAAAGCGCAACTCGACACTCTGGTTTGATGACAACTTCGTCGGTACAGAGCTGGACACTCAGGTCAGCTACGCCGGAATCGCTTCGGCCTGTGGCCTCAAAGGCGTTGTCGCCCGGACAATGGACGAGCTGACAGCCGCCCTCGCCCAGGCCTGTGAAGACCAGAAAAACGGCATCACAACCCTGATTGAAGCCATGATCAATCAGGAACTCGGCGAGCCTTTCCGCCGTGACGCCATGAAAAAGCCTGTCGCCGTCGCAGGCATCTCTGCGGCCGATATGGTTCCACAAGCCTAAGCCGATGACAGGGTCCAGCATCACAGGCTCCATTCTGGTCCTCAATGCTGGATCTTCCTCGATCAAATTCGCGCTGTTTGACGCGGCCCTCACAGAACAAATCTCTGGCCTCGCCGCAGGAATCGGCGGCCAGAGCTTTCTTGAGGTCGCAGGCGCGCGCGAGGCGATACCGCTGATTGATCACCGGGCCGCGCTCAAGGCGGTTCTGTCTGCTCTTGAGCACAAGGGCATGAGCCTCACAAGCCTGCAAGCCGCCGCCCATCGCGTGGTTCACGGTGGCCGCAAACTCACCCAGCCGTTGCGCATTTCTGCCGAGGTGCGCAGCGAGATCGCCGCCTGCTCGCCGCTCGCTCCGCTGCACAATCCGCACAACCTCGCGGCCATAGACACGCTGGCCGAGCTGGCCCCCGAGCTGCCACAATACGCCAGCTTTGACACAAGTTTCCACGCCACAAACCCCGATGTCGCCACCCGCTACGCCATTCCGAAGATGCAAGAAACCGAGGGAATCCGCCGCTACGGCTTTCACGGCCTGAGCTATGCCTCTCTGGTCAATGCGCTCCCCGACGTGTCGGGCGCGCCCCTGCCCTCGCGGCTGCTGGCCTTTCATCTTGGCAACGGGGCCTCGCTCTGCGCCATCCGCAATGGGGCCTCCGTCGCCACAACCATGGGCTATTCCCCGCTTGACGGTCTCACCATGGGCACCCGCTCGGGCGGGATAGATGCCAACGCCGTCCTGCGCCTTGTGGAAGACAACGGCCTTGAGCGCACCAAAGCCATCCTCAATCACGAAAGCGGGCTGCTCGGCCTCTCCGGCGGCAAATCCGATATGCGCCGCCTGATGCTCGACCAAACCGCCGACAGCGACTTTGCGATCGAGCATTTCTGCTACTGGTCCCTGCGCCACGCCGGTTCGCTGATCGCCGCGATGGAAGGGCTTGACGCCATCGCCTTCACCGGCGGGATCGGAGAAAACGCGGTCGGGGTGCGCGCCCGGATCTGCCGTGGCCTCGAATGGGCCGGCCTGCGCATGAACCCCGATGCCAACCACGGCCACGGCCCAAGGCTTCACGCCGAAAGCTCCCGCGTGGCCGCATGGGTGATCCCTGCGCGCGAAGAGCGCCAGATCGCCCAAGACGCGCAACGGTTGATCAAGGCATCATGAGTTACGACAGCGCCACAACAATCGCGCTCACCGCGACAATATCCTCGACAGTCGCCCCGCGGCTCAAATCGCCGACAGGCTTGGCAAAGCCCTGCAAAACTGGCCCCACAGCCTGCGCGCCGGCAAGCTCCTGCGCAAGCTTATACGCGATATTACCAGCATCCAGACTCGGGAAAATCAGCACATTCGCAGCCCCCGCGCCCATCCCCTTTTTGGCCGCCACCGCCGGATTCAAAGCCGCGTCGCCCTGCACAGGCCCGACAAATCCGGCGCTTTCAGCCGCCGCGCGCACCCGCTCCACGCTCTCACCGGCACCGCTCGTGCCGGTTGAAAACGACAGCATAGCCACCTCGGAGCGCCCCAGCAGCGCCTTGGCGCTCGCGTCCGAGGCCCGCGCAATATCGGCCAGCTCCTCTGCCGAGGGGGCCACATTCACAGCACAATCCGCAAAAATCATCTCGCGCCCGTCCCCAAAGAGCATCACAAAGAAAGACGAGGCCGTGGTCACGCCCGCCGCAGGGCCGATCGCCATAGACGCCGCTTCAATCACCCGCCGTGTCGGGCTGTCCGCTCCGGCCACCATAGCATCCGCCTCGCCTGCGGCGACCATGGCCGCCGCGCGGTATAACGGCTTGGCCAGCAAGCGCCGCGCCATCGCCTCTTTCATGCCCCGCGCCGCCACAAGCGCCTGCACCTGCGCCTCGCTGACATCGCCCAAAGCCAATGGCGTGCAGATCCCCTCGGCGCTCAGTCGCGCCATCGCCTCGGCGACCCGCGGCTCCTGCGCCTCCGGAAAAACAACCCGCTTGGGCCGCGCCCGCGCCACCTCGTAAATTTTTTTCAAAAATTCCATGTATGCCTCTGTATACTTTCCCCAAAGGAGCCAGCAATGAGCACAGACGTCAAGATCAACCGTGGCCTGAAAGGCATCTACTTCGAACGCTCCGGCGTCAGCCACATCGACGGGGCCAAGGGCGAACTCAGCTATCGGGGCTATTCGATCCACGATCTTGCCACCCGCTCTACCTTTGAGGAAGTCTGCTATCTGCTCATTTTCGGCGAGCTGCCAAAGGCGGCCGAGCTGGCCGATTTTGACGCCCGTCTCAAAGCGGCGCGCAGCCTGCCAC
>JAHBAN010000139.1 GCA_018500075.1 Flavobacteriia bacterium
GCTAACCGCCCGCCCGTCCATAAGGATACGCGCCGCCCCCGCGCTGCCCGCCCCGAACAAGCGCAAGCTGCTCTTGCGCGCCGCACAGGCCATATCGGTTGTCGCGCCAATCGCCGCCACACCCATCGTGTCGGCAAAACTCACGCGCAGCAAAGCACGCATCCCCTCGGGCACATCCTCATACGTCAGCCCGCTGGCAAACTCGTGCATCGCCTGTGCCATAAAACTCTCCCGCGTTTCAGCGCGAGAGTGACAGAGCCAACCGATTTGAAAAGCCCTAAAGTGAAGCCTCAATCGCCGAGCTTGGCATGAACCTCGTCAAGATCGATTTCGCCGATCGGCATCTTGTTGGACGGATCGTTGAAATCATACTTGAACAGCTCGAAATCGCGTTTGAAAATCTCATAGACCAGATGCATCGACAAATCGTCGAAATAGTCTTCCACATTGTGAAGCCGCTTCGGCCCGTGGCCTTCGCTTTCGTTAAACCGCGGAATTGTCTTGAGGTTTACCTCATGAGGCGTCTCGATCGCGTCGAGCACGCTTTGCATCCCGTCGTTAAACTGCTCGGTCCAGAAAATATTGTCATAGCGCCCGCCATTGGCGACAAAAGTGCCCACATGGCCCGAGATCGCACTCCAGTGAATGTCAGGGTCCATCGGACGGCGCCATTTGATGGTATCGCGCGCAAACAGAAGAAAGCGCCGGAAACTCCTGATCTGGTCAAACTCGTCCTTGCCATCGTCGCCGCCGACTTCGATGCCGTATTTCTGGATCAGAAGCGGCACAAGATTGCCGCGATAGCGGCGGCCATTGCGCTGAATTCCGCAAATTTTATCAAAAAAGCTGGAGAGAATCCGCGTGTAAGGGTTTCTCACACAGGTAAACGCATAGGAATTATGTGTTTTCACATTGGCGTTGATCAGCCCTTGGCTCTCTTCGCGCGCCCATTTGTGCAGGCCCTCTGTCGCATCATGGATATCGCCATCAAAAAACGCTCCATGATCAGAATAATACATGATTTGGCCGATCGTCGAGCAAGCGCATTTCGGCACAACGCGATACACCACGCTCTCGCTTTCGGTCATCCACGTTCCGGGAAACCCCATATTTTGCCTCCTAAAGCTGCCCTAGGCAGCGGTACTCGTTATTTTTAATCGCAAAAAAGCAAACATTTCGTGTTTATTCAACTGCACTTCACCTTTATCAAGTAAACGGTGTGTCTAACTAGGGGTAAATGTTTCCAATATGGCAAAAATAGCTTTCATCCTTCTTTGCCATAAAGACCCCGAGGCCATTATAAAACAGGCCGAGCGCCTCACCGCTGTGGGCGATTATATGTCGATCCATTTTGACGCCCGCGCCCATCCCGACCACTTCAAAGAGATCAAAGACGCGCTCGAAAACAACCCGAATGTGACCTTTGCCAAAAAGCGGGTCAAATGCGGCTGGGGCGAATGGTCTCTCGTGCAAGCCACGCTGCTGGCTGTCGAGGCCGCGGTCGAGGCTTTCCCGCGCGCGACCCATTTTTATATGCTCTCGGGCGATTGCATGGCCATCAAATCGGCCGAATACGCCCATGAGTTCCTCGATCATCTCGATGTCGACTATATCGAAAGCTTTGATTATTTCGAGAGCGACTGGATCAAAACAGGCATGAAGGAAGACCGGCTCATCTATCGCCATTTCTTCAACGAGCGCACCCAGAAGCGCCGTTTTTATGCCGCCTTCAATTTTCAGCGTGTGCTGGGCCTCACCCGCAAAATCCCCGATGACATACAGGTCCAGATCGGCAGCCAATGGTGGTGCCTGCGCCGCCGCACCGTCGAATGGATCCTCGATTTCACCAAAAAGCGCCGCGACGTGATGCGCTTTTTCAAAACCACATGGATCCCCGACGAGACCTTTTTCCAGACTCTCGTGCGCCACCTCGTGCCCGAAAAGGAAATCCGCACTCGCACGCTGACATTCCTCATGTTCACAGACTACGGGATGCCCGTCACCTTCTACAACGATCACTACGATCTTCTGCTCAGTCAGGATTATCTCTTCGCCCGCAAGATCAGCCCCGAAGCCAAAGAGCTGAAGCGCCGCCTCGGCCTGCTCTACGCCACCCGCGGCTGGGATTTCAAAATATCCAACGAGGGCGCTTCGCTCTTCAAGTTTCTCACGGGGCGGGGCCGCATTGGCCGCCGCTTCGGCCTCAGGTTTTGGGAAAACGAAGGCTCCCTTGGCCGCGAGCGCGAGATGCTCATTGTCGTCTGCAAGAAATGGCACGTCGCCAAGCGTCTGGTCGAGCGGATCCGCAAGATGACCAATGTGCCGTGCATCGAATATCTCTTCAACGAAGAGCCGACAGAGCTGCCTGATCTGGGCGGCATCCAATCGACAATGGACAAAAGGCACCGCCATCGCCGCGCTCTCGTGCGAATGCTGTTTGACTATTACGAAACCGACCAGCTCGTTATTTGCATTGATCCGAGCAATCTCGACCTGCTCAATGACTTCGCGGCCGACCGCGCCAAAACCCGGCTCCTGGAAATCGAGTGCCGCTTCTCCGAGGCGTATCTCACAGGCCACGCCAGACGCGTGGGCCTCGCCGGCGAGAAAACCCCGAAAGAAACGCTGGAGCGCCTGCTGCCAACAATCCGCGCCGATATGGCCCATGAAAGCGATGCGCTGCGCGATGCCAGTTTTGATGGCCACTTCCGGCTCCGCGAAACCGATACAATAGAAACCAACGCCGCCGCCTTGGCCCAATTCCTCGGTGTCACACCCGAAAAAGCCTATGAAATCGCCAATATCGACTATCTCTTTGCCGATTGATCCGCCTGCGCCCCCGCCCTATACTATCTGCAATATCAGGCGCGTGAAGGACAAGACCACATGACAACTCAAGCCCCGGAAACCAAGATTGTTGACAGCTATCGCGTGGCCTGTGACGGCGGCGAAGGCGCATTGGGCCATCCCCGTGTCTGGCTTCAGATCCCGAACGAGCATGGCTGGGTCGAATGCCCTTATTGTGACTGCAAGCTGGTGCACAAAGACTTCGAAGGCAAAGTCTGAGCCAGCGCACTTTGCGCAAGAAACGGGTCGCCCACGGGCGGCCTTTTTTTGGCCCAAACAGCTGTTCCTTTGCCCCCGTCAGAGTGTTGGGCTATCGCCTGACCGCGGGATGGCGCACAAGACTCTTTGGTAGCACTTTATCTCTGCCAAGCCCGCACGCCAATACTGAGGAGCGCCACACTTGCCAAATCGCCAGCCCGACGGGGCGGTCAGGCGATAGCCCGGCACCTGCGGTGCTATTCGGGCTGGGCGATAATCCTCTTTAAGCGCGGCGCGCAACGTGGCAAACCATAGCCCAGACCTATGGGGAGACACGCGCATGACATTCGGCAAAGGCTGCCACCTTCACCTGATCGACGGCTCCGCCTTCATCTTCCGCGCCTATCACGCGCTGCCCCCGCTCACCCGCAAGTCCGATGGCCTGCCCATCGGTGCGGTCGCCGGCTTTTGCAATATGTTGCACCGCTACGTCGAAGGCAACACAGGCCCCGACGCGCCCACCCATGTCGCGGTGATCTTTGACAAAGGTTCCCACACCTTCCGCAACGATATGTATGACCTCTACAAAGCCAACCGCGAGGCCATGCCCGAAGATCTGCGCCCGCAAATGCCGCTCACCCGCCGCGCCACCGAGGCGTTCAACATCGCCTGCAAAGAGCTTGAGGGCTATGAGGCCGACGACATGATCGCGACACTGGCGGTTCAGGCCCGCGAGGCCGGCGGGCGCGTCACGATTATCTCCTCCGACAAAGACCTGATGCAGCTCGTCGGCGGTGGCGTCGAAATGCTCGACGCGATGAAAAACCGCCGGATCGACCGCGACGGCGTGCATGAGAAATTCGGCGTCTACCCCGAGCGCGTGGTCGATGTGCAGGCGCTCGCTGGCGACTCTGTCGATAACGTCCCCGGCGCGCCCGGCATCGGCATCAAAACCGCCGCGCTGCTGATCAACGAATACGGCTCCCTCGAAGAGCTGCTCGACCGCGCCGGCGAAATCAAACAGCCCAAGCGCCGCGAAACGCTGATCGAACACCGCGCCCAGATCGAGCTGTCCAAACGCCTCGTCCAGCTTGATTGCGAAACGCCGCTCGACTTCACCCTTGATGATCTTGAGGTGCAAGACCCCGACGCCGACACACTGCTCGGCTTTCTCGCCGAAATGGAGTTTCGCACGCTCTCCAAGCGGATCGCCGACCAGCTCGGCGCAGAGGCCCCCGAGATCGTGGAGCCGGACACGCCCGCCGCCCCCGCAGGCGCGCCCGAAGCCCCCGCCTTTGGCGCGGCAACCTACGAGAAGGTCACCACCGCCGAGGCGCTGGACGCCTGGATCGCCAAGGCGCGCGCTTGCGGCTATGTGGCGGTGGATACCGAAACCACTGGCCTTGACGAAATGCGCGCCGATCTTGTCGGCGTCTCGCTCTGCGTAGAGGCGGGCCATGCCTGCTATATCCCGCTGGCACATAAAGAGGGCGAAGAAGGCCAGCTTTTCGGCACAAACGAGCTGACCGAAGGGCAAATGCCGCTGGAACAGTGCCTATCCCTGCTCAAACCGCTGTTGATAGACCCCTCGGTGATCAAAATCGGGCAGAACATGAAATATGACGCCAAGATGCTCAAACGCTACGGCGTCGATATTGCCCCGATAGATGACACGATGCTCATGTCCTATGCCCTGCACGCGGGCCAACACAACCACGGCATGGACGCCCTCTCGGAGCGCTACCTCGGCCATACGCCGATCCCCATCAAATCGCTCCTCGGCGGCGGCAAATCCGCGATCACATTTGACCGTGTCGCCATTGACGATGCGGTGACATACGCCGCCGAGGACGCCGACATCACCCTGCGCCTCTGGCAGCTCTTCAAGCCACAGCTCGCAGCGCAAAAAGTCACCTCGGTCTATGAGCGGCTCGAACGCCCGCTTGTGCCCGTTCTGGCAGACATGGAAATGCACGGCATCAAAGTCGACCGCGACACGCTCAGCCGGATGTCAAACGCTTTCGCGCAGAAAATGGCCGGGCTGGAAGCCGAAATTCACACCCTCGCAGGCCGCAGCTTCA
>JAHBAN010000033.1 GCA_018500075.1 Flavobacteriia bacterium
ACCAAACCCAAGGGAGAGCAAAACCAAGGCCCAGATCAAAGGATGAAAGACACTGCGATGGCGCAACAGCAGAAAACCGCCCGCCGCGATGACCAGAGCCGCAAGCCCATAGGCCCAAAGCGGCGGCTCCATTGGCAATGCAAAATAGCCGCCAATGCCAAAGGCCAGACCCACAGGAGCCCAAGGGTAGAGCGCGCCGCGTTGTCCGAGCAAAACACGCTCGCAAGAGGCCTTGAGCCACGTCACTTGTTCTTACCCATGGAGATAGTTAGACAGGCCCAAATCCTAACCAATTGATGGTTACCGAAAGGTTAATGCCCCATGTCCCAGCCCTCAGACACACCCGTTGTCACCCGTATCGCGCCCTCGCCCACGGGCTTTATGCACATCGGAACCGCCCGCACAGCGCTCTTTAACTGGCTCTATGCCCGTGGCCGCGGCGGCAAGTTCCTCTTGCGCATCGAAGACACAGACCGCGCCCGCTCCACACCAGAGGCCACAGACGCGATCCTGCGTGGCATGGACTGGCTTGGCCTTGATTATGATGGTGAACCCGTCAGCCAGTTTGAGCGTAGCGCGCGCCATGCCGAAGTGGCCAACCAGCTTCTTGCCGAGGGCAAAGCCTACAAGTGTTTTGCCACACAAGACGAAATCGAAGCCTTCCGCGAGGCCGCCCGCGCCACAAACTCCAGCACACACTATCATTCGCCTTGGCGCGACACCCCCGCAAGCGACCACCCCGACGCGCCCTATGTGATCCGTATCAAAGCGCCCAAAGAGGGCCAAACCGTGATCCGCGACGAGGTTCAGGGTGATGTCACAATAAAGAACAGCCAGCTTGACGACATGATCCTGCTGCGTTCGGATGGCACGCCGGTCTATATGCTCGCCGTGGTGGTCGATGACCACGACATGGGCATCACCCATGTGATCCGCGGCGACGATCACCTCAACAATGCGGCCCGCCAGATGATGATTTATGAGGCGATGGGCTGGCCCCTGCCGGTCTATGCCCATATCCCGCTGATTTTCGGCCCTGATGGCAAAAAGCTCTCCAAGCGTCACGGCGCGACCGGTGTTGAGGAGTATCAACACATGGGCTACCCCGCCGCCGGAATGCGCAACTATCTCGCCCGCCTCGGCTGGAGCCATGGCGATGATGAGTTCTTTACCGACGCTCAGGCGCGCGACTGGTTTGATTTGCCCAGCATCGGAAAATCGCCCGCGCGGTTTGATTTCAAGAAGCTCGAGAATCTCTGTGGACAACATATCGCCCAAACCGAAAATGCTGCGCTGCTGCATGAGATCGAGGCATTCTTGGCCGTGACCGGCCAGCCGCCGCTGTCTGACACAAAAATACCCCTGCTTGAAGCGGCCCTGCCACAGCTTAAAGAACGCGCGAAGATATACCCAGAACTTCTTGATAAAGCTCACTTTTTACTTACTGACAGACCCGTTAGACCTGATGAAAAAGCCGCCAAGGCGCTTGATCCGGTATCCCGTGGCATACTGAAAGAATTGACGCCGCATCTGCAAAATGCTAGCTGGACACGTGCAGACTTGGAAGCGCTCCTCAACGGCTTTGCCGAAGAGAAAGGCACAAAGTTTGGACAGCTTGCAGCACCGCTCCGCGCAGCCCTTGCAGGACGTGCCGCAACGCCCAGCGTCTTTGACATGATGCTGGTTCTTGGTCCGGACGAGACACGCGCCCGTATACAAGATGCAGCGGCTTAAAGGCGTTAACCGCGTTTAAAGCCTGATAGGTTAAAGACACTCCTGGGCGGTCCGCGCTCAAGACTTCAGAGGATGAGGCCACGATGACAGACAGCACCAAAACAGCGACATTGACAATCGACGGGCAGAGCTTTGAGCTTCCCGTATATTCAGGCACAACCGGCCCTGATGTCATTGATATCCGTAAGCTTTATGCCCAGGCAGGCGTATTCACATATGATCCGGGCTACACCTCGACCGCCTCTTGCGAGAGCACGATCACGTTTATTGACGGTGACAAAGGCGAGCTTTTGCACCGTGGTTACCCGATTGATCAGCTGGCCGAAAAGTCGCATTATCTCGAGGTTTGCTATCTTCTGCTGTATGGCGAGTTGCCGACCGCCGCAGAGGTCGAAGATTTCGAAAACCGCGTCACGCGCCACACGATGGTGCATGAGCAAATGCATAACTTTTTCCGTGGCTTCCGCCGCGATGCTCATCCGATGGCAACGCTTGTGGGCGTGGTTGGGGCGATGTCTGCTTTCTATGCTGACAGTGCCGATGTCAACGACGAGTGGCAGCGCGAAGTGGCCTCGATCCGCATGATCGCCAAGCTGCCGACGATTGCGGCCATGGCTTACAAATATTCAATCGGCCAGCCCTTCGTCTATCCGCGCAATGATCTGGATTATGCGTCAAACTTCCTGCATATGTGCTTTGCCGTGCCCGCCGAAGACTACAATGTCGATCCGATTTTGAGCCGCGCGATGGACCGTATTTTCACGCTTCACGCCGACCACGAGCAAAACGCCTCGACCTCGACTGTGCGCCTCGCCTCCTCCTCTGCGGCCAACCCCTTCGCTTGTATTGCAGCGGGTATCGCCTGTCTCTGGGGTCCGGCTCACGGCGGCGCCAACCAGGCCTGCCTCGAAATGCTCAAGGAAATCGGAACAAAAGACCGTATTCCAGAGTATATCGCCCGCGCCAAAGACAAGAGCGACCCCTTCCGCCTGATGGGCTTTGGTCACCGCGTTTACAAAAACACCGATCCGCGCGCCAAAGTTCTCAAGCAATCTGCAGACGAGGTTCTCGAGCTGCTCGGCGTTGAAAACAACCCGATTCTCGAAGTCGCGAAAGAGCTTGAGCAAGTCGCGCTGAATGATCCCTATTTTGTCGAGAAAAAGCTCTTCCCGAATGTCGATTTCTACTCTGGCATCATTCTGGAGGCGATGGGCTTCCCCACATCAATGTTCACACCGATCTTTGCGGTTTCGCGCACCGTCGGCTGGATTTCGCAGTGGAAAGAACAGTTTGAAGACCCCCAGCAAAAAATCGGCCGTCCGCGCCAGCTCTATCTCGGCGAGACAGAACGCGACTATGTCGATGTTGAAAAGCGCGGCTAAGACCGCCTGACAGACAGCAAAAAGGCCCGCGCGATGCGGGCCTTTTTTATGCGCCTTGCGCAGTTCTGCGCAGCGGGGCTTTTAGCGCCCCTCAAATTGCGCTTTGCGTTTCTCTAAAAACGCCATCACACCTTCTTTGAAATCACGGCTTTTTCCGGCGCGCCCCTGTTCGCGCGCCTCAAGATTGAGCTGCTCTTCCAGGCTGTTGCCAAGGCTCGCACGCAGGGCTTTCTTGGTGCGGCGATAGGCTTCTGTCGGACCCTGCGCAAGCTGCGCCGCGCGGGCGCGCCAATGCGCCTCAAAAGCCTCATCCTCGATATGCTCCCAAATCAGCCCCATACGGTCGGCCTCTTCGGCGCTGATCTTCTCGGCAAACAGCGCAGCGCCCATGGCCTTGGCCGGCCCCACCAGCCGCGGCAAAAAATAGGTCCCGCCAGCGTCGGGAATCAGCCCGATCCGTGAGAAAGCCTCCATAAAATAAGCGCTTTTGGTCGCGATCACGACATCCGCCACCAAGGCAAGGTTGGCCCCCGCACCTGCGGCAGCACCGTTCACAGCCGCAATCACAGGCACAGGTGCGGACACCAGATTTTGCACCATGGGATTATATTCGTCGCGCAAAATACGCTCCAGATCGATCTGCGCCGCATTGCCGCCATCGCCCAGATCCTGCCCGGAGCAAAACGCCTTGCCGTGTCCGGTCAGAACAATACACCGCGCCCCATCGGCCAGCGCTTCGGCCAGTGCCACAGGGATTTCCGCCCGCATCTGAGCGGTCATCGCATTCATCTTGTCGGGCCTGTTCAGGCCAATGACCGCATATCCCTCTGCGTTCAATTCATAGGTAACGGTCTGAAAATCCATAACATCCCCTGTGCTGTCCGAGTGCTTTTCCCCGCTAGAAAAGCCCATTCAGACCACGATTGAAAGCAGAACCAAACGTCACTCGCCCATGATCTGTTTGAGCCGCTCGGCCTCATCCGCACTCAACCGCTCGCTCCCGCGCGGCGCAGCCTTGGCGCGCGTTCGAAGATAAAGCCCGCCAATCAACAGCGCGAGCAAAAGCATCCCCGGACCCGCATAATACAGGATCATGTTGCTGCCGCCTTTGGTCGGATTGAGCAAGACATACTCGCCATAACGGCTGACCACAAAGGCAAGAACCTCGTCATTTGTATCTCCGGCAACAAGCCGTTCCCGCACAAGCAGGCGCAGATCGCGCGCAAGCTCGGCATTGCTGTCATCGATATTTTCGTTGCGGCACACAAGGCAGCGCAGCCCGCGGCTCAAATCGCGGGCCCGCTCTTCAAGGCGCGGATCGCTCAATATTTCATCCGGTTGAACCGCCAAAGCAGGGCCGGCCCAAAGCATCCAGACAATCAGAAGCCACCTCATTCTGCAGCCACCGGCTGTTGTGTGGTCGCGGCGTTACGCGCCCCCGCCGCAACACGATAGCGCCTATCAGACAGGCTCAAAGCCCCGCCCAAAGCCATCAAGATCGCACCGCCCCAGATCCAGTTGGCCAGCGGTTTATAATAGCTGCGAAAGGCCCAGCCGCCGTCGTCTTGCGCATCGCCCACAACAACATACACATCGCGGAAAAACCCGATATCAATCGCCGCTTCGGTCGTCGGCATCCCCGCCACAGGATAGACCCGCTTTTCAGGATGCAGCGTGGCAATGTCGCGCCCGTCTTTCAAAAGGCTCACATCGCCCATGGTAGAGAGGTAGTTTGGCCCCTGCACCTGATTGACCCCGTTGAGAACAATCGTATAGCCCGCAATGTCAAATTGCTCACCGGCCTTCAGCACGCGGATGTCTTCCTGCTTCCACGCCATCATCCCCGCGATGCCCGCCATAGTGACGCCGAGACCCGCATGAGCCACCGCCTTACCCCAATCGGCGCGCGGCAGACGGCGCAGCCGGCTCAAAACCTCACCCTTGCGGGTGCGGCTCACGAGGTCGGTGAACGATCCGGCAATCAGCCAAGCCCCGAGGAAAAGCCCGACCGGCCCCAAGGCGGAGCGCCCCGTTTGGGTCGCCCAAAACAGCGCGCCGACCGCGAGGGCCAGCATCAAGGCCAAGCGAAGTTGCCCGCCGACACGCGCCAGCAGCCCCCGCTTCCAAGGCAGCATCGCCCCAAGCGGCAAGATCACCCCGAGCAAAACCATAATCGGCGTGAAGGCCGCATTAAACCAAGGCGCACCAACCGAGAGCTTGCGGTCAAAAAACATTTCGCTAAACAGCGGCCACATGGTCCCGATGAAAACGATGAACGCCGCGACCGCCAGCAAGATATTGTTCATCACAAGCGCTGACTCCCGGCTGACCATACCAAAGACGCCCTTGGCCTCCATAACGCTGGCCCGCGCCGCATAAAGCACAAGCCCCCCGCCGGTGAACACGCCCATAATCAAGAGCAAAAACACCCCGCGCTCAGGGTCGGTCGCAAAGGCATGAACCGAGGTGATGATCCCTGAGCGGGTGATAAACGCGCCCAAAAGCGAAAAGCTGAACGCAATGATCGCAAGCAGCACGGTCCAGCTTTTCAAGCTCTCGCGCTTTTCAACCACAATCGCCGAGTGCAGCAGCGCCACGGCCAGAAGCCAAGGCATAAAACTTGCGTTTTCAACAGGGTCCCAGAACCAGAACCCGCCCCAGCCCAGCTCGTAATAGGCCCACCAAGAGCCAAGCCCGATCCCGATTGTGAGGCATATCCAGGCCGCCAATGTCCAGGGGCGCACCCACCGCCCCCAAGCCGCATCAACCCGCCCTTCGATCAAGGCGCCCACGGCAAAACTGAAGGCCATCGAAAGCCCGACATAGCCCAGATACAAAAATGGCGGATGAAACGCGAGGCCGGGGTCCTGCAGCAGCGGATTCAAATCCTTGCCATTCAGCGGCGCCGGGTCGAGGCGCAAAAACGGGTTGGACGTAAAGAGCACAAACGCCATGAACGCCGCGGTGATGGCCGCCTGCACGGCCAGAATACGCGCCTTCAACGTCGGCGGAAGCCCCGTGCCAAACCATGCAGCCATCGCGCCAAACAAGGTCAAAATCAGAACCCAAAGCAGCATGGAGCCTTCGTGATTGCCCCAGACGCCGGTGATTTTGTAGAGCATCGGCTTGGCGGTGTGACTGTTGAGCCAGACCAGCTTGAGCGAGAAATCAGACATCACAAAGGCATAGGTCAGCGCGCCAAAGGCCGTAGCCGTCAGCAAAAACAGAGCATTCGAGCCAACATCCGCAAAGCGCATCCATCCGGGCCAGCGTTGATAGGCCCCGACAAGCGGGATGATCATCACCATAAGGGAGACCAAAAAGCCGAGGATGAGTGTGAAATGTCCGAGTTCTGCTACCATAAATGTGTTCTAGTCATTTCCAGCCCCGCCGCCAATCACAATCGAAGCTCAAAACCGATCACATTGTCGCGGGTCAGCGCTCGGACGGCACCGCGCGCCTGTGCCATGCCTCCAAGGCGGCGTTCTTGTCGTCCCCACTTGGCAAAACCGCGCCCTCAGGCCGGCTGTCTGGCCCAAGGTCTGACACAATGTCTGACACATCGTCTGGCAAATTGCCCGACAGATGCGCCCCCGCCCCCAAAGCGCGCAGCGTAGCGAGATTGCGCGCA
Organism: Flavobacteriia bacterium; assembly: GCA_018500075.1. GTDB lineage: Bacteria > Bacteroidota > Bacteroidia > Flavobacteriales > Flavobacteriaceae > MAG-120531. The sequence continues at coordinate 6,748 of JAHBAN010000033.1, forward strand.
ATCTGGGGTGTGCGCGCCAATGTCTGGGTGATTTCGCGTTGAAAGGCTTGCCCCTTGGCTTGGTGGCGCGCGCCAAAGTAAAACGAAACAATCGCCCCCAAAAGCCACCAGAGCGGTTCAGGCACAAGCGCGATCCCCTGCATTCTTGAAGCAAACCAGACCGGCTCCACCATCGCCGAGACAAACAGCCCAATGGTTCCAAAGGCCAGCAACGGACGGGGAAGCCGGTTCAAGCCGTCTACAAAGCGGTCAAACCTGCCGCTTGTGACACGGCCAAACTCGGCCTCAAATTCCTCAAGCGCCAGTGTGCGCAAGCCGGCCTCACGTTGCGCCGCGCGCTCTGTGTTTTCGCGAAACACCTCGACGGTCTGGGCCAAAGCATTGCGGCCATCGCCAAAGATCAAGGTCAAGACACGTTCGATCAGCCCCATTGCGCTGTCCTTTCCAGAAATTCGGCCTCTGTCAGATGAAACTGCGGACGGATGAACTCTTCCGCGCGCGTGATCCACCCGCCCTTTTTCCCCGCTTTGGAGCGGGCAAACTTCCGGCTGGACACACGTTGATCTGCGAGGCGAAAGTAATAGTTGCGCCGCGCGATCCCATAGGCATCTGCGAGATGGCGGGGCGCTTTTTGCGCCGCCTCACGGGCGGCACGCGCGGTCACAGGCCCGATCACCCCGTCAATCGCCACAGGATATCCCATCTGGCGCAAAAGCTGTTGCAAAAGCTTCACAGCCGTCGCCCCCGCATTGACATACATATCAAAAACACTGGCCCGCAGCGCTTCGGGCAAAAGCTCGATCCGGGGCGCCTCGTAATAATGCTCAAGAAACAGCGCCGCCGCCTGATCCGGCTCCAATGCGCGCACATCATGGGCATCCACATCGCCGTCGTGGTCAAGATCAAGCCCGAGGCGGCGCATCGCATGGATGGTCACCCCGTGGTTCGTCGCGCCCCCCGGATCGTCAGGGTCATCCACAAAGCCGCCTTCGCGCCGCACAATCTCATAGGCGATGTCATGCACCGTTTTTGACATAAAACTCTCCACAAAACCTGTGAAGACTGTCTAAAAACTTGGTTAAGAGAGTGCTTAGCTACCGTTCGGCGCCTGATAAACACCCTGCTCCTTGAGCGCATCCACAACCTCGCGCGGCATATAGGTCTCATCATGCTTTGCCAGAATTTCGGACGCGACAAACACCCCGTCTTGCAGCTTTCCGGTGCCCACCATGCCCTGATTTTCCTCAAACAGGTCAGGCAAAATCCCGGTGTAGCTCACAGCGATAGACGCGCCGCCATCGGTCACACGGAAGGTCACGCTTTCGCCCTGCCCGCGCTGCAGGCTGCCGTCTTCCACAAGCCCGCCAATCCGAAAGGTCTCTGTCGGCGGCGGCGGATTTTCAGCGATCTGGCTGGGCGCGCGGAAATAGTTGATCCCGTCTTTCATGGCATAGCCAATCAGCCCCGTCGCCACAGCCAGCGAAACAGCCGCCAAGGCCATGATCTGCACACGGCGCTTTTTCTTCAAACTCTTCATGCCAAGCTCCCCTACGGAAAGACAGGAACCCCCATCAAACCCGATGTTTCCTCTTCACCTAACATCAGGTTCGCATTCTGCAAGGCCTGTCCGCTGCTACCTTTTGTCAGGTTGTCCAAAGCCGCAACCACAATCGCCCGTCCTGTGAGCCGCTCGCCCGTCACCCCGATATGGCAAAAGTTCGATCCGCGCACATGATGCGTGCTCGGCGTCTCCCCAAAGGGCAATACCTGCAGGAAAGGCTCACTTTGATAAGCCTCTGAAAATGCGTTATAAATCTTCTGGGGGTCGCCTTTGACATAGGCCGTCGCCAGAATGCCGCGATTGGCCGGGATCAGATGTGGGGTAAACTGCACCTTCACATCCCGCCCCGCGAGCTTTGAAAACTCCTGATCAAACTCGCCAAGATGACGATGGGTGCCGCCCACCGCATAGGCGTTGGTTCCCTCGCTCAACTCGGCGTGCAGCAGATTTTCTTTCAAAGACCGCCCCGCGCCAGACACGCCACATTTGAGATCGAGAATAATATCATCCAGATCAATCACCCCTGCCGAAATCAGGGGGCGCAAGGCAAACTGCCCAGTGGCCGCGTTACAGCCTGTCCCCGCGACAAGCCGCGCCTTGGCTATCTCGGCACGATAAAACTCGGTCAAACCATAGACCGCCTCGCGCTGCATCTCGCGCGCCATATGCGGGTTGCCATACCATGTCTCATAGGCCTGCGGATCGCGCAGCCGGAAATCGGCGGACAAATCCACAATTTTCAACCCGGCGGGCAATTCGCGGATCACCTCCTGACTGGTTTTATGCGGCAGCGCACAAAAACACAGGTCAATCGCGCCAAAATCGATCTGATCAAAGCTCACCAGCGCGGGCAAATCCAAATGCCGCAAATGCGGAAACACATCCGCCATGCGCTGGCCGGCTTTGGAATAGGCCCCGAGCGCGACAATCTCATAAGCAGGATGCCCCGCCAAAAGACGGATCAGCTCTGCACCCGTATAGCCCGAGGCCCCGAGAATTGCGATTTTATGGGTCATGACAGACCTCACTTTCCGTTTAATATCAGTGAAAAAGACAAAAAAGAGCGCTTATGCGGCTTCAAATGTGATCTGTCGTCGCAAAAATTGCGTGGCACGGTCAGACACCCGCTTCGGATCGCCCGTGGTCAAAAACATATTTGTCTCGCCCGCGCCAAGCATTTCGGGACGGCGCTCAAGATAGTCCGCAAGGCTCGCCGCAACAAGCTTGGGCTGGCTAAAGACTTTCACATCCGCGCCCAGAGCTTTCTGAAACACATCTTCCACCAGCGGATAATGGGTGCAGCCGAGAATGGCCGCTTGCGGCGCGGGCATCTTGCGCTTGAGGGCGTCGACATGGCTGCGCACAAGCGCCTCCGCCAAAATCATATCGCCATCTTCAATCGCATCAACAACCCCGCCACAGGCTTGCGCCTCGACATCGACCCCGATGGCGCGGAACGCCAGTTCGCGCTGAAACGCACGGCTGGATACGGTCGCAGGCGTGGCAAACAGCGCCACATTCTTGACCTGCACCTCGCGCGGCGGCGAGTTGTCGCCCCAGTCCCGCTCTGTCAGCGCCTCGATCAGCGGCACAAAAACCCCAAGCACCCGCTTGCCCTCGGGCACACCGGCCTCTTGCAGCCTGCGCAGCGCCGCCGCGCTGGCGGTATTGCACGCCAGAACAACAAGATCACAGCCCGAAGCCCACAGACGCTCAACCGCCGCCTTGGTCAGACGGTGGATATCCTCCGCATCACGCACCCCATAGGGCGCATGGGCCGAATCTGCCAAATAATGTATCGCCAGATCAGGCATCTGCGCGCGCACCGCCTGCCAAACGGTCAGCCCGCCCAGCCCAGAATCAAAAATACCAACAGCCATATGTGACGCCCTCAAGCGCGATGTTTCTCTTCAAATTCATAGCCATACTCGCAGCTCGCGACTGGCCTTGGAGAAAGTTCATACGTCGATTGGCGCAGGAAATCCATCATTGCTTTGCTGTCGCTGGCCCGCGCCATCAAGGCGTGGCGCTCGATCGGCGCCCCAATCACAACATCAACAGGCCGATCAACGCATTTGCGGAACTCTTTGAGCAAAAGCCCCATCCGGAGCGTGTAGTGCAAATGGCTCGCCACCTGAAACAAACGGCTGGTTGATCCGTCAAAAAACACAGGCACAACCGTCGCACCCGACTTTGCCACCATCCGCGCGGTAAAGTTGCGCCAGCTCGGATCAAGCGGCCTCTTGCGAAACGGCTTGGCCGCCGTGCTCACGGTTCCGCCAGGGAAAATTCCGATCGCCCCGCCCGCGCCCAGATAGCGCAGCGCTTCGCGGCGCGTCTCCAGATTCTGGCGCATGGCGTCTTTGCTCTCCTCAAAAGAGATCGGCAGAATAACGCGGTTGATGTCTTCGGCTTTGTGAAACACCGAATTGGCCATAATCCGAAAATCACCGCGCGCATGACGCAGCATATGCCCCATCATCAAGCCATCCAGAATGCCATAAGGGTGGTTTGCAACCAGAATAAGCGGCCCCTCGCGCGGGATATTGGCCAAGGCCCCGCCCACCACATTCAGCGAGAGACCATAGCGCGCAACGATCACATCCCAAAAATCCTGCCCATTGGCCACATCAAGCTCATAGCCCCGCGCCCGCTTGATCAGCCCGAGCCGTCCCGTGACATTTTCCAATGTCCGGATCACAGCCCGCCCGCCGCGGGTCTGCGCAGATGCGGCATAAGAAATATCACGCGCAGCATTCGGCTGTTTGGCCATCTTTCCCTCACCAGATCACGGACTCCGCAGCCTGATGCTGCCTCCCGCGCACTGTGGACAGTTTTTATGACAGCGTGATGACAGCCCTACTCCGCAGCCTTCAGATCGGGTGCGCCACCGGTGCGAATCTGCTGCAAAAGCGCCTCGCGGTCTTTGGCCGCCTTGGCTTCGGCCTGCGCCTTCACCGGGCCAAAACCGCGGATCTTCAGGGGCAGTTCGGCCAAAGCCACAGCGCTGTCCAGCGTGTCAGGGCCAAGCAAGGCAAGAACCTCCTCCATGTCGCGCTCATATTGCGCGATCAAAGCCCGCTCCATCCTGCGCTCATGGGTGCGCCCAAACGGATCAAACACGCTGCCACGCAAGGCTTTCATTCTGGCCAGAAGCTTGAGCCAGGGTTTCAGCCCCGGTCCAAATTGCCGCTTTTTGGGGCGTCCGTCATGGCCGAGCTTGGACAGCAGCGGCGGCGCCATATGGTAGCTCATTTTGAACGCGCCCTCAAATTCGGCCTCCGCCTTTTGTTGTGTGCTCAACAAAAGCCGCGCGACTTCATATTCGTCTTTATACGCCAAGAGCTTGTAATAGCCCTTTGCCACAGCCTCCCGGAGCCGCGCCTCTTCAAACCGCGCCACAAAAGTCTTGTAACGATCCGCCAGAGCCGCGTTCTGATAGTGCACGAGCTGGTCCGCTCTGAAGTCTATTTTTTCGTTCAATGAAAGCGGCTTAGTCGCAACTGTTGATGTGGTCATACGGCGCGCCTCGTCAGGATAGAGCACAGCCCAGCGACCCAGATCAAAGGCCCGCTGGTTGCGCTCCACAGCCGCACCGTTCAATCCGATCGCCGCCATAATCGCCTCATAGCTCACCGGCACAAATCCGCGCTGCCACGCGCCGCCAAACACCATCATGTTGGAGAAAATACTGTCTCCCAAGAGCACCTTGGCAAGATCAGACGCATCAAACAGGCTCAAACGCTCCTTCAACCGCGCTTCAAGCTGAAGCTCAAGGCGCTCAAACGGCAGCTTGAATTCGGTGTTGCGGGTAAAATCGCCGGTGGTCGTCTGGTGGCCGTTGACAACAGCCCCCGTCTTGCCGGTGCGGGTCAAACCAAGGGTTTTCGCCCCCGCGCTGACAACAAGATCGCCGCCAATCAAGACATCGGCCTCGCCGGTGGCCACCCGAATAGCGCTGATATCGCCCGGCGTTTCGGCGATCCGGCAATGGATATGAACCGCGCCGCCCTTCTGGGCGAGACCGGCCATTTCCATCATCCCCGCGCCCTTGCCATCAATCTGGGCCGCCTGCGCAAGCACCGCGCCGATCGTCACAACCCCGGTTCCACCAACGCCGGTGATCACAACATTATGGGTCCCCACAATCGCAGGCAGCTCGGGCATCGGCAGGTCCGGCAAGTCCAGTGTCGCAGTGGCGGCCTTCTTCGGCGTGGCGCCCTCCAGCGTGACAAAACTGGGGCAAAAGCCCTTGAGACAGCTAAAATCCTTGTTGCAGGCCGATTGGTCAATCGCGCGCTTGCGGCCCAGCTCGGTTTCGACGGGTGTGATCGCAACGCAGTTGGACTGCACACCGCAATCACCGCAGCCTTCGCACACATCCGTGTTGATAAACACCCGCTTGTCCGGGTCAGGGAACCGCCCGCGCTTGCGGCGGCGACGCTTCTCCGCGGCGCAGGTCTGGATATAGACAATCGCCGAGACCCCCTCGGTCGCCTCCATCCGCTCCTGCACATCCATAAGATGATCTCTTGATTTAATTTCAATCCCTTGCGGGAACAAGTTCATGTCGACATCTTCTTTGTCATCATACACAACAGCCAGATTTTTCACGCCCATCGCGGCCAGCTCGGCGACAATCTTGGGCGCATCAAGCTCGCCCTCGTTGGCCTGCCCGCCCGTCATCGCCACAGCATCATTGTAAAGCACCTTATAGGTGATCGTCGTGCCCGCAGCGATTGCGGCACGGATCGCCTGAATGCCCGAATGGTTGTAGGTTCCATCGCCCAGGTTCTGGAACACGTGCGCACGGTTGGAAAACGGCGCCTCCCCGATCCAGTTCGCGCCCTCACCGCCCATCTGGGTCGAGCCGAGCGTGTTGCGGTCCATCCATTGCACCATATAGTGACAGCCAATGCCCGCATAGGCGCGGCTGCCCTCCGGCACTTTGGTCGAAGAGTTATGCGGACAGCCCGCGCAGAAATAGGGCAAGCGCGCCGCGATGTCCTCGGCGTTGTCGGCCCGTCGCGCCTCGGCAATCTGCGCCAGCCCCGCCTTGACCCCGTCGGTTCCGCGGCCCTCTTCCACCAGAATATCCCCGAGCTTCTCGGCAATCCAAATCGGATCCAGCGCCCCACGGGTCGGGAAAAGCTCCTCGCGGTGAATGCCCCCCGCGCCGCCCTTATACCAGCCATAGACGCGCCGGCCTTTGCGCACATCAAACAGGGCTTCTTTGATCTGGACTTCAATCAGCTTGCGCTTTTCTTCCACCACAACAATCAGATCAAGCCCCTCGGCCCAGTCGCTAAAGCCGCGCATATCCAGCGGAAATGTCTGACCAACCTTATAAGTTGTCACACCGAGCCGCTCAGCCTCCGCCGCGTCGATCCCCAGAAGCGACAAGGCGTGACACAAATCAAGCCAGTTCTTGCCCGCCGCCACAAACCCGATTTTCGCCCCCGCCTTGCCCCAGACCCGCTTGTCCATCTTGTTAGCGTGGCTAAAGGCTTCTGCGGCAAAGCGCTTATAGTCAATCATCCGCGTTTCTTGCTCATGGGGCGTATCAACAAGGCGAATGTTCAGCCCGCCTTGCGGCATCTCGAACTCGGGCAGAACAAGCTGGATACGGTTCGGATCCCCATCCACAACCGCCGTCGCCTCGATCGTGTCTTTCATCGTTTTCAAGCCAACCCAAAGCCCCGCAAAGCGGCTCAAAGCCCAGCCATAAACACCATAATCAATGATCTCCTGCACCCCCGCAGGCGAAACAATCGGCATATAAGCGTCAATCAGCGCCCATTCGCTCTGGTGCAAAACCGTCGAGCTTTCGCCCGTGTGGTCATCGCCCATCGCCACAAGTACACCGCCATTGGCGCTGGTGCCGGCCATATTCGCATGACGAAACACATCTCCGGTCCGGTCCACCCCCGGCCCCTTGCCATACCAAAGCCCGAAAACGCCCTCAAACCGGCCCTCGCCGCGCAGCTCGGCCTGCTGGCTCCCCCAAAGCGCCGTTGCCGCAAGGTCTTCGTTCAGCCCGGCCTGAAACTTGACATCATTCTCGGTCAGGATCTTTTCGGCGCGCCCCATATGCATATCCACAGCGCCCAACGGCGAGCCGCGATACCCCGTGACATAGCCGGCCGTGTTCAGACCGGCCGCACGGTCCCGCGCCTTCTGGGTCAGCATCAGCCGCACAAGCGCCTGGGTGCCGTTCAACAAAACAGGCGATTTCGCCAGATCAAACTTGTCGTTCAATGAAACTTTCTGGTTGCTCATCGCGCGCCTCCCTTCACATGATGACACTGCCCCTCAAGGCAAGCCCTTACCGCCATGTTAGGTCATAAAAGTTGACCTATAAATAGTAATTCGTGTTTCCTCCCAAATTTCGTTACGTTACGATGAGCTGAACAGTATTCTTGCACAAACAAGACGAAAACGAGCAGAAAGTTTTTAAAATGGATTGGGACAAACTCAGGATATTTCACGCCGTCGCCGATGCGGGCAGCCTGACACACGCGGGCGAAACGCTCAACCTCTCCCAATCGGCTGTCTCCCGCCAGATGCGCGGGCTTGAAGAATCACTCAACACAACCCTGTTTCACCGCCACGCCCGCGGCCTGATCCTGACCGAACAGGGCGAGCTTCTGTTTGATGCCACCCGCGCCATGATCAAGCGGCTGGATGCCGCCACAGCGCGCATCAAAGACAGCGAGGAAGAAGTCTTCGGCGAGCTGCGCGTCACCACAACAATCGGCTTTGGCTCTCTCTGGCTCGCCCCGCGTCTGGCGCGGCTTTACGAAAAATATCCCGACCTCAAAATTGATCTGATGTTGGAGGAACGCGTGCTTGATCTTCCGATGCGCGAAGCCGATGTGGCCATCCGCATGAAAGAGCCAAGTCAGGCCGATCTGATCCGCAAGCGCCTGATGACGGTGCGAATGCGGCTTTACGCAACCCAACTCTATCTGGACCAGCGCGGCACCCCGACGCGCATGGAAGATTTGTCCCACCACCGGCTGATCTGCCAAAACGTGCGCTCCACACAGGTGGGCGCCGCCGCAAGCATGGTCAACGCCCTGATGGGCTACGAGCTGGACTCCCTGCTCACGGTCAATAACTATTTCGGCGTGCTGCAAGCCACGCTCAACAATCTGGGAATCGGCGTATTGCCCGAATATGTCGCCAATGATTTCCCCCAGCTCGTGCCCCTGCTGGAAGAGGCCGACAGCGGCGATATCCCAGTGTTTCTGGCCTACCCCGAAGAATTGCGACATTCAAAGCGCATCGGGGCCTTCCGGGATTTTGTTCAGGACGAGATCATCACATACCGTAAACAGGTTAAAAATCAGCAGTTTGACTAAAATTTGATCAAGCTATGCGTTTTGCGCATGGCGGTCATGCTGCACCTGCGGCATTTTTTCTCTTGATCGGAAGAGGCCGGCGGCCTAGATGCACTGTTGACAGCGATGATTTATCGCTTTCAACCTCCCTGTTGGACTTTGGCCGAGCTTTGCGCTCGGCCTTTTTTTTGCCTAAAGATTTTTTGTGCCTAAAGAACAGGCATGGCCCCGCTGGCCCAAGGCGAGAGTATCTGCGCGCCCCCGTCACGGATCACAATATTCTCTTCGTGAACCAGCATCATGCCATCACCGGTCTCGATGCCCGGCTCCAGCGTGATCACCATCCCCGCCTCAAGCACCGTGTGGTCGCGCGCCGTCAGCGACAGCCCTTCCGTCAGCTGCATTCCCAGCCCATGCCCGAGCCGCCCCGCTGTGTCTCCGGCGCCCACAATCGACGCCATGGCCCGCCAGACATCGGCCGCTTCCGCTCCGGGCCGGGCAGCCTCAAACCCCGCAAGCGCGGCCTCAAGCAGCTGGTTCCACGAGGCTGCCGCCTTGCGCGCCGGGACCCCGATCGCAAAATTGCGGTCAAAATCGCAAAAATACCCGTCCCATACCGCTCCCGTGTCCAGCATCAGCACATCGCCCATGGCCAGCGGTTGAGGCCCCGCAGGCGAGATCACATCACTATAGCCCTTCGGCCCGGCCCCGCCCGCCAGATACGGCACCCAATCGGCCCCCTCTTCCAGCAAAAGCCCCTGAAAGCCGCGAAACACAGCGTCAAGCTTTGCCCCCTGCCGGGCAACTTCGCCAACGCGGTCAAACGCGCGCCCGGCAATCGTGCAGGCCTTGGCGATTTTCTCGATTTCGGCTTCGGTTTTCACCGCTCTGAGCTGTGCGACAATGCCCGCATCATCCCCAAAGGTCAGCCCCGCCGCCTGCAGGCGGCCAAAGTCGGCCAGCGGCATCCGCAAGTGGCTTTCCATCCCCGAGGGAACACCGATCCGCCCGCCTTTGGCCACCTCCCAAAGC
>JAHBAN010000103.1 GCA_018500075.1 Flavobacteriia bacterium
CCCCGTCCATCAGACGCGCCCGCGAAATCTTGAGCAGCGCCTCCATAATGATCGCAAGACCCGCCCCCGCCGCCAGCACCCAAAGGGTCGCCTCGCTCTGGTGCGGGATCACCCGGTCATAAACCTGCAAGCTGAACAGCGCGACAGCGACAGCCAGAAGATTTGCCACAAGCGAGCCAAGCACCACCTCGCCAAAGGCGCGGCGAAAGCGGCCAAACTGCCCCCAAAACCAGTGCGGCGCGCGGGTTTCAGGGCTATGGGCGCGGCTGATCTGTTTGAGCGCGGCCTCTGCCTTGACAACAAGCCCCGTGAAATATGGCTCAAACTCGCCCAAAGGCACAAGCGCGCGGTTATCAGGACAGGTCCTGTCATAAATCACGAGGGCCGCGTCTTCTTCGCCCATCACAAGCAAAAACTGCCCGCTGGTCATCACCGCGAGCGCCGGCCAGCTCGCATTGATCGCGTGGCTGACCGTCTCAACCGATGTGTCCAGCCCCTGCGTGCGCAGGGCATCAGCAACAATACGCGGCTGGGCGGCATCCGCTTGCTGCGAGCCATGCTGCATCGCCTCAAGCAAATCGCGCGCCACAGATGGCACTCCCAAAATCCCCGCATATGTCGCCGCCAGCTCGGCGCGCGCCTTGAGGCGGTCGCCTTTGACAGCCGCCGCGACAGGCGCAACAGAGGGCGCCGCATTTGCGGGCCGCGCCTTTACCTTTATGGGTTTGATCTGTCCGATCACCGGGGTTTTGCCGCGCGCGCCCGCCCGTTCTGTGACTCGCTCTGTCACCCGTTCGGTGGCGACGCGCAGAGCCTTCGCATCCTCATCCCCCTGAGGCCGCTCGATCCGCGGCTTGGCCTTAAGCGCCGCAGGATTGGCCACAGGCATAGCGGCAGGGATTGGCACAGGCTTGGGTGCTGGCTTCGGCACTGGCTTCAATGCTGGGTTAGGGGCGGCCTGATTGGCAACAGGTTTCAGCTTGGCCCGCCCGCCAGCCTTGATCGTCAGCGAAAGCGGTGTCTTCTGGGTCAAATCTTGCTCCCATCCGCCAATAGCCCGAGATCTTTGGCCATATCGAGCCGGCTGCGCACCAAGTCATACTTGAGCGCAATCTCGGCCTCTGCCTGCGCCGCATAGGTTTCATAGACCCCGACCACATCCATCACTTGCCGCTGGCCGGCATCATACTGGCTCTGGAACAGATCGAGGTTGGCCTTCGCCCCGCCCGTCAAAGCCTGCGCTTCGAGCAGCTGGCGGCTCAAAGCGCGCGCCTCGGCCTCCTGTTTGGCAAGCCGGCGGTTGGCCTCTTCCTGAGATTGGGCGACACGGCGGCCCGCAGCCTCCTCGGTGGCCTTGATGGCCTCAAGGCTTGCGCCCATGCCGATGCCGATCGGGTTGCTGGGCGCAATCGTTCCACGCAGCCCGCCTCCACCCGTGGCCAGCGAAGCCGACACCGTCGGCAAATAGCCCGCCCGATCGATCTGGGCATTGGCAATCGAGCGGCCCTTCTCGGCCTCAGACAGCACCACATCCAAGGGCTGGGCGCCGTGGCGGTCAAGCGCAAGCTGGGTGATCCCCTCCACATCGTCCAGCTGTCTCACCGACATGGCGTTCAGCTCGGCCAATGAGGCCAGCGCCGTCTCGCTCTCGGCGCTGAACTGTGCCTGCATTTTGGCCAGCTTGTGCCGGATGACGTTGAGATCGGACATATCCGACACCCCGCCCTTGACGCGTTCGGTCATGATCCACTCGAACCGTTTCATATCTTCAAGCGCATAGCCCAACATAGCCGCCGTCTCGCGCGCTTCCTGCCCCCGCAAATACAGCATCAAGGCGGTGTGCACCCGCGCGTTGGTATCAATCGACAGGTTGACAGCGGCCACTTCCACATCCGATTTGGCAAAGGCCCGTTCTGCCTTCTTGCGCCCGCCCGAATAAAGCACCGTGTCAAGCACAAGGCTGGCCACAGCGTCGCTCAAAGAGGTCAGCGACACACTCGGCCCCAAAGTCGGCAGCCAGTTCTTGGATTGCGCCTCGGCGCGCAGACGGGCGGAGCGAAGCTCGCTCTCGGCGGCGCGCGCATTGGCCGCCAAGACAGGCGTGGCCACGCGCTCAAACGCGCTGCCGCGGGGCAATACACTGCGCCGCGCCTGAAGTGTCGCGATAACAAGCGAATTGGCCGCGTCCCGGCCGCGCTTCTGCACCGCTGGCGTGTCAAGGTCCACCGCCTTAAAGCGGCTGACCTCTGGCAAACCCGACCCGCAACCGCTCATCAAGATCACCGTTAAAAATGCACTCGTGGCCCTTAGGCCCAATAGGTTCTGCCCCATAGATCGCCCCGTTTTTTATTAGGCGTTATAATTTGGGTGAACGGGGGCGCACATAACACGCACGCCCCGCGCTCCTTGTTTAGATCACGACGGTCACGTCCTCATCGATCAACACAGTGTGGTCGGCCCCGATGGTATAGACATCATAGCTCTGCCCGGCCTGATCAACCGTGGCCGCCGTCTTCACAGCGCCGGTCAGTGTGACCGTGTCGTCATTGCCGCCATGGATCGCCACCGTGTTTGAGGTCTCCGAGAAGGCTTCGATCTGGGCCAGCGATAGCGTGAGATTGGTGTCTTCCGCAAAACTCAGATCAATCGCCTCGATCTCAAGCCCGTTAAACCCGGTGTTCACGACACTCATGTCAATGTTGGAATTGCCCGGATCATCCAGCGCCATAAAGGTGCTTGAGACGTTGCCCGCAGCATCCGTCGCCGACACAACAAGATGCGAGCCGTCAGGAACAGTGCTGTCAAACTGGAAGTCCATATTCGAGCGGATCGAAACCGCATCATTGGCATCTGCCACAAGCCCCACAGCGCCGCTGTCCTGAACTTCATAAATCGCCTGCGTGTCTTCCGCCGCCGCCACCTGCAAGTTGGTATAGCCGCTGTGATCGCGGGTATAGCCCTCGATCGCCGGGCTGTCCGGAAGCAGCGCATCAATCTCGATGGTCTGGCTCAGGCGGTCAACGTTGCCGGCCGCATCCTGCGCATTCACAACCAGAACAGCGCTATACTCCTGCGCCTCAAAGGCCGAGGCCGGCAGATCCAGCGTCCAGTTGCCGCTGCCATCCACAGTGGCGTTATAGACTGCGCCGCCAAGCTCGACTGTCACGGTCGAGCCGGCCTCCACTTGGCCCGCAACAGTGATCCCGTCGCGCACTTCAGAGGCGTTAAAGACAGCGGTGCTGCCCTCCTGTATCGCGCCGCCCGCCAGCTCGTTCACATAGGTGTCAAAGCTCACGGTCCGACTGTCAGACCCCACGTTTCCGGCCCGGTCGGTCACATCAACTTGAAGCTGGTAGCTGTTTTCATCATCCGGCAAATCGCTTCCGGGGAACGTCACAGACCAGTTGCCCGCAGCATCCACCGTGGCCGCATGGCTCTTGCCATCCAAGCTCACAACAACCGCCCTCGAGCCGGCTTCGGTTGTGCCGCTGAAGCTCACACCGCCGTCGCGCTCGACCCCGTTGATCACATTGTCAGCCGTCACATTGTCCACCGAAACGCCAAGATTGCGCACTTCGGTATCCACCTCGACAGTGCCGGTCACCGTGCGGCTGTTGCCTGCCGCGTCTGTGGTCGTGGCGGTGATCGGCGCGCTATACTGCCCGCCCTCGATCTGGCTTGCACCAAAGTTGGCGCTCCAGTTGCCGCTTGCGTCCGTCACCACAGAGACACTGGCCGTGCCCATCTGGACCTGCACGAGATTGCCCGCATCCGAAGTGCCACGCACAACCACCCCGTCAGAGGCTTCCACCGCGTTGATGATATTGTCGGTTTCGATCGGGGCGCTCGACAGCGTGAGCGACCCGGCCATATTGTCCACAACCACAGCCTGAGTCAGCGTCGAGCTATTGCCCGCGCCGTCGGTGGCTACGGCTGTCATGGTAAAGCTGCCGCCGTTTGACTGCGGGATCTCACCGGCCGCATAACTCACGGTCCAGCTGCCATTGGCCCCGACCGTCGCCGCGCGGTCCACTCCGGCAAAGTTGACCATAACAGTCGATCCCGGCTCAACCGTGCCCCCGAAGGTCACGCCGCTGCCCGCCTCGGAGGCATTCACAACCCCATCGCTGCCGCCCGTGGTCGTCGTGACCTGATAACTCTCCACCAGCGTGTCAAATTCAACCGTGCCACTTGTGCTTGAAGTATTGCCGACCGCATCGGTCGCCGTCACACTCACTTGGCCCGTATAATCGCCTGTGCGCAACTCGCTGGCGCCATATTGCACGCTCCAGTTGCCCTCGCCATCCACAGTCGCCGTGCGCTGCACCCCGTCGAGGCTCACCACAACGCTTGAGCCGGGCTGGGTTGTGCCTGTCAATGTCACACCGCCGGTATGCTCGGCCGCATTCACCACAGCGTCAGCGCCCGCATTGGCCCCGCCAAAGGTGACGTTGCTCACCGTGTCCACAACCAATGTCTCGACTGTGGTGGTGGAGTTGCCATAGCTGTCGGTCGAGACAATGGTCACATCGGTTTCATATTCGCCGCCCGCGACCTCACTGGTCGAGAAGCTCAAAGACCAGCTTCCATCCTGCCCCACAACAGTCTCATGGGTCACAGCGCCGATGGTCACAGCAAGCGCGGCCCCGGCCTCGCCTGTGCCGCTGATCTCGACGCCGTCGCTATAGTCTGCCGCGGTCACAAGATCGCCCGTCGATTGGACGCCGTCCACCAAAGTGATCTGTGGTCCCGTCAAATCGATCGTCACATCCGGCCCGACAAGCTCGGTCACTTTGCCCGCTGCCTCGCGCACAACAACCGCAGCGCTATAGACGCCGTCCGCCGGAAAATCATCGCCCTCAAACTGCGCCGACCAGTCCCCGTTCGCATCCGGCACAACCGTGACAACCTCATCTCCGATGGTCACAACCACCTCGGAGCCGGGGTCTGCCGTGCCCGTCACCGTGACAGTTTCCTGCGCCGCCGTGACATCATCACCGCCAATCACAACCGTTCCGCCGTTCACCGTCGGCGCAACATAAGCCGCAGCGCCGCCTGCCCCGCCGCCGCCGCCACCGGCAACGCCGCCCAGCACACCAACTGTCTCTTATACACATCT
>JAHBAN010000209.1 GCA_018500075.1 Flavobacteriia bacterium
CACCCACCCCGCCGCACCAGAGCATGGTGCGCACAAACGGAGAGAGAAGATGAAAGGCGCACGCCCCGAGCAAGCGAGCCTCACCCGCGACACCGACCTTGGCAAAACCGCCGAGACCAAAGCGGTGATCGAAGGCATGGTTGACGGTCTCAATGACCACCGCATCAGCGACATCGGCGAGTTTTTTGCCGAGAGCTTCCGCTGGATGGGCAACACAGGCTGCGGCACAAAGCACGGGCTTCAGGCGTTTCAGGACAACTGGCAAAAGCCCTTTCAAGCCGCTTTTGGCGATAAGGTCTGCATTGACGAGGCCCGCCTCTTTATGGGCGAATGGGCCGCTGCCTTTGGCCGTCAGGAGGCGACCCATCATGGCGAATTTATGGGGATCGCCGCCACGGGCAAACGGATCGAAATCCGCTATATGGATTTCTGGAAAGTGGAAGACGGCAAGATCACCGACAATTATGTGATGGTTGATTTCCCCCATGTGCTGGCACAGCTCGGCCACGATGTGTTTGCCGGCGAGGGCTGGGAAGCTTTTGACAGGGGCGAGCGCACACCGCCCCAACCGCACTAAAAAAGACTAAAGGAAAAGAGCCATGAGCATCACCTATCTCAAACAAGGCAAACCCGCCGCCGCCCGCGCCGAAGACGACGCACAGGTCGCCAATGCGGTTGCCGCCACGCTGAAAGACATCGAGGCCCGCGGCGATGCGGCGGTGCGCGAGCTGGCCAATAAGTTTGACGGCTACGACCGCGAGACATACCGCCTCTCGGATGCCGAGATCGAAGAGATCATTGCACAGGTCAGCCCGCAGGACATGGCCGACCTCAAATTTGCCCAAGAGCAGGTGCGCAACTTCGCTCAGGCGCAGCGCGATTCGATGCTTGATATCGAGGTCGAAACGCTCCCCGGTGTGATCCTCGGCCACAAGAACATCCCTGTGCAGTCTGTCGGCTGCTATGTGCCGGGCGGCAAGTTCCCCATGGTGGCCTCCGCGCATATGTCCGTCGCCACCGCCTCTGTCGCCGGCGTGCCGCGCATCATTGCCTGCACCCCGCCGTTTAACGGCGTGCCAAACCCCGCCGTGATTGCCGCGATGCACCTTGGCGGCGCCCATGAAATCTATGTGCTCGGCGGCATTCAGGCCGTCGGCGCTATGGCGATCGGCACAGAGACAATCAACCCCGTGCATCTCCTCGTTGGCCCCGGCAACGCCTTTGTCGCCGAAGCCAAGCGCCAGCTCTTTGGCCGCGTGGGGATCGACCTCTTTGCCGGCCCGACAGAAACCATGGTGATCGCTGATGAAACCGGCGCCGATGCCGAGCTTTGCGCAACCGACCTTCTGGGGCAGGCGGAACATGGCTATAATTCGCCCTGCGTGTTGCTCACCAACTCCGAGAAGCTCGCCCGCGAAACCATGGCCGAAGTCGAGCGCATTCTCACGATCCTGCCCACAGCCGACACCGCGCGCAAAAGCTGGGAAGACTACGGCGAGGTTATCGTCTGTGACACCTATGAGGAGATGCTCACCGTGGCTGACGATATCGCCTCCGAACACGTGCAGGTGATGACAGATCGCGACGATTGGTTCCTTAAGCATATGACCTGCTATGGCGCGCTTTTCCTTGGGGCGCGCACCAATGTCGCCAATGGCGATAAGGTCATCGGCACAAACCATACTTTGCCGACGAAAAAAGCAGGCCGCTACACGGGCGGGCTTTGGGTTGGCAAATTTCTCAAAACCCACAGCTACCAGCGCGTGCTGACAGACGAGGCCGCCACCATGATCGGCGAATACGGCTCGCGGCTCTGTATGCTCGAAGGCTTCGTGGGCCACGCCGAACAGTGCAACATCCGAGTGCGCCGCTACGGCGGGCTGAATGTGCCTTACGGCGAAGGTGCGCCCTACCGCGACGCAGCGGAGTAAGCCGACAATGGACATCCAGACCCGCAACAAAGCCGTCATAGCGCCCCTCAGAGCGGCGATGTATGACTTTTCCGAAAGCACTGTGCGCGCGGCCCTCTCGGAGGCGGCCGCGCCAGATGCGGTGTTTCACCACTGCCACCCGCTCGGCGACAGCACGGGGCCGGAGGCGTTCTATGCGCGCGCCTATGCTCCGCTCTTTGCGGCGTTCCCCGACCTTGAGCGCCGCGACTATATTGTCATGGCCGGCCCTGATGATGACGGGGCCGAATGGGTCGGCTGCGGCGGCTATTACTGCGGGACATTTGCCGCGCCCTGGCTCGACATTCCGCCCACCGGCCACATGGCCCATATGCGCTTTCACGAGTTCTACCGCATGGAAGGCGGCAAGATCGTCGAGGTTCAGGCGATCTGGGATATCCCCGAGCTGATGATGCAGGCCCGCGCCTGGCCCATGGCTCCCTCGCTGGGGCGCGAGTGGGCGGTGCCTGCGCCCGCCACAAACGATGGCATCCAGAGTGCGCCCTATGATGCGGCCAAAAGCACTGCCACCAAAGACCTCATCGTCGATATGCTCACCCACATGACCCGCCACCCAAGCAAGGGTGGCCCCGAGGTGATGGAGATGGAACGCTTCTGGCATGAGCGCATGAGCTGGTATGGCCCCGCAGGGATCGGCACAGCGCGCGGCATATCGGGCTTTCGCAACTGGCATCAAATCCCCTTTCTCAACGCCATGCCCGACCGTGGCCAACATGGCGACGAAGTCACCCATCACTTTTTTGGCGAGGGCAACTATGCCGCCGTCACAGGCTGGCCCGATATGATGCAAACCCTTAGCCACAGTGGCTGGATGGGCATCGCGCCCACAGGCAAGAAAATCACCATGCGCAGCCTCGATTTCTGGCGGCTGGAGCAGGGCAAGATCCGCGAAAACTGGGTGCTCGTTGACCTTTTGCACGCCTATGAGCAGCTCGGGGTTGATGTCTTTGCCCGCCTGCGCGAATTCAATAAGGTGCGCCACATCGCCCCTCTGAACATTCCGACAGGACAAAGCTGATGACCCTGCCCAAGACACCCTCCATGACCCTCACAGGCAAGCGCGCCCTCGTCACCGGCGCCTCCTCGGGTATTGGTCAGGGCTGTGCCGTGGCGCTGGCCGAAGCGGGCGCCCATGTGGTGTGCTCCGCACGCGGCGTGGCGCGGCTGGAAGAGACAGTGGCGGCAATGGCCGCAGAGGGCTGGTCGGCCGAAGCGTTGGCGCTAGATATCTCCGATCTTGACGCGATAGAGGCCGTTTTGGCCGATCACCCGGCCTTTGATATTGTGGTCAATGCGGCGGGCTATGCCAAACATGGCCCCGCCGTCGACACCGCCCCCGCCGATTTTGACGCGGTGATGAACATCAACCTGCGCGGCGCCTATTTCCTCTCGGCATGGGCCGCAAAATCCATGCAAGAGGCAGGCATCGAAGGCAGCATCATCCACATCTCCTCCCAGATGGGCCATGTCGGCGGGATCGACCGCGCGGTTTATTGCGCCTCCAAGTTCGGGCTGGAAGGCATGGTCAAGGCCATGGCGATCGAATGGGGCAAAGCGCGCATCCGTATCAACACGATCTGCCCGACCTTCATCCGCACCCCCCTGACCGAACCGACCTTCGCAGACCCGGCCCGCGTGGCGTGGATCGAGGAAAAGATCAAACTGGGCCGCACCGGCACAGTCGAGGACATCATGGGCGCGGTGCTTTATCTGGCCTCGCCGGCCTCAAGCCTTGTGACCGGCAGCTCGATGCTGATTGACGGAGGTTGGACAGCGGACTGATGAGCATGGGCAAGGTCACCTCGGCAGAAGTTGCAGCCAAGGCCGGCGTGAGCCAGTCCGCGGTGAGCCGTGTCTTCACGCCGGGGGCTTCGGCCTCTTCTGCCACAGCGGCCAAAGTGCGCAAAGCCGCCAAAGAGCTGGGCTATCGCCCCAATGTTCTGGCGCGGGCCATGGTCTCGGGCAAAAGCCGTATCATAGGGCTTGTCGTCGCCTATCTGGAAAACCAGTTCTACCCCGAAGCGCTGGAGCGGCTCTCCAATGCGCTTCAGGCCGAGGGCTATCATGTGCTGATCTTTATGGCCTCCCAAACGGCGGGCGATATTGACGGGGTTGTCGAGGAAATTCTCGATTATCAGGTCGACGGGATCGTCGCGGCCTCAGTGGCCATGTCCTCCGATCTCACCGAGCGGTGCCGTGCGGCGGGGGTTCCGCTTGTGCTCTTCAACCGCGCCCAAGACAGCGCCGACATCTCGGCTGTCACCTCAGACAACCTTGCCGGTGGCAAAAAGGCCGCCGCATTCCTGCTGTCGGCGGGCCATAGAAAAATCGGCTATATCGCAGGCTGGGAAGGCGCTTCGACCCAGCGTGACCGCGAGCTTGGCTTCACCCGCGAACTGGCAAGTGCCGGCCTGTCGCTGCACAGCCGCGAGGTGGGGGATTATACCATGCAAGGCGCGCGCGCAGCGACCTTGCGAATGTTTGCCGCCGACCCGCCCGAAGCGGTGTTTGTCGCCAATGACCATATGTGTTTCGCGGTGATGGACACGCTGCGTTACGAGCTGGGCCTCTCGGTGCCCGATGATGTTTCGGTGGTTGGCTATGACGATGTGCCCATGGCGGCCTGGCCCGCCTATAGCCTGACCACAGTGCGCCAGCCGGCTGGCCGTATGGTCGCGCAAACCGTTTCGCTTCTTTTAAACCAGATCAATACCGCCTCTAGCGCACCCCAACAGATCCGCATCGACGGCCCGCTTGTGGTGCGCGGCTCGGCTAAACTTCCCAAAGGATGGACCTCATGAAAGGCTTCTCAAACCGCTTCACCGATTTTCCCGATTATATCATCGGCATCACCAAGGAAATCTGGGAAGACCGCGGCATCGCCACGCTGCACGACTATTACGCCCCCGATATTCCTGTGCGCTCGCCCGCCTCTGTGGTGAAGGGCAACCAAGGCGTGATCGCCGCCACAATGGCGACCCTGCACGAGTTCCCCGACCGCACGCTCTTTGGCGAAGATGTGATCTGGTCGGGCACACCGGAGGAGGGATTGCTTTCGTCGCACCGGCTGCATTCCACAGCGACCCATGCCAACGATGGGGTCTATGGCAAGGCCACGGGCAAGCGCCTGAGCTACCGGATCATCGCCGACTGCCACGCCATCAACAACCAGATCAACGACGAATGGCTGATCCGCGACCAAGGCGCAATCGTGCGCCAGCTTGGCTGGGAGCCGAAGGCCTACGCGCGCGATCTTATCGCCCGCGAGGGCGGCCCGGAGAGCTGCGTGCAGCCCTTCACCCCCGCGATCGACATTGAAGGCCCCTATAAGGGGCGCGGCAATGACAACGCATGGGGCGCAAAATACGCCGATATTCTCACCCGCATCATGGGGGCCGATTTCACCGTGATCCCGAAAGAATACGACCGTGGCGCAAACCTCGAATATGCGGGCGGCGTCTCGGCGCTCAGCCATGACGGGGCCGACAAATTCTGGATGGGCCTGCGCGCCTCCTTCCCGAACGCCAAGTTCACCATCGAGCACCAGATCGGCCGCGACGACGATATGATGCCGCCCCGCGCCGCCATCCGCTGGAGCCTGCACGGCAAGCACGACGGCTGGGGCGTCTACGGCGCGCCAACCGGTGCTGAGGTCTATATCATGGGCGCGAGCCACGCCGAATTCGGGCCATGGGGCCTGCGCCGCGAATATACACTTTACGATGAAACATCGGTCTGGAAACAGATCCTGCTCAAAACAGGCGATCTCTGATGCCGCTCAAATCAAAATCTCTCAAACGCCGTCACGGCTATCTGGCAAGCCTGCGCGCGCGCCGGCTCAATCTGCATCCGCCCGGCTCCTAGCCCCGCCTTATGCAGACAGACCAAACGAGATATTTTGAAAGAGTAGGATACCACAATGACACCTCAAGACATGGAAGCCCGCATCGTCCGCTATGGCGATTTACAGCCATGCAAAACCGCCTTCATCGACGCCCACACGCCGGGCAGCAACCAGAAGGAAAACTTCACGATCATCGGCGGCGGCGTCTCAGAGTCGCCCGACCAACACGTGCACATCAATATCCCGCATGGCTTTAACATCGGCGCGGCGGGCCAGCCGCCCAAATGCCGCAACTCGCTGCATGACCACCACACCGCCGAGGCCTTCTTTGTGCTGTCAGGCAAATGGCGCTTCTTCTGGGGCCGCTGGGGCGACGCGGGCGAAGTCACGCTGGAAAAGGGCGATATCTTCAACATCCCCACAGGTATCTTCCGTGGCTTTGAAAACATCGGCGACGACTACGGCATGATCATGGCGATCCTTGGCGGCGATGATGCGGGCGGTGGCGTCATGTGGGCACCACAAGTTATCCAAGACGCCGCCGATCACGGCCTCATCCTTGGCGACAACGGCAAGCTCTATGACAGCAAGCGCCAGCAAAAGCTGCCAGACGGGGTCAAGCCCATGCCCGTGATGCCCCCCGAAGAGCTGGCCAAACGCCCCGAGCCGACCACGGCAGAGGTGCTGCCCAACCATGTGGCCCGCTACTGGGATATGGTCGCGCTGGCCGACCGTAAGCCCTGCAAGGTCATCGGCGAGACGGGGCTTCTGCGCGACAGACCCGGCTTTGAGGTTGATTTTATCACCCGTGGCAGCGCCACAGCGGCCAAGCATTCTCACACGCGCCCCTCGGTGCTCATGCCCGTCACAGGCCACTGGCGTGTGGAGTGGGACGGCGGCCATGCCACCCTCGCTCCGGGCGATACGATGTCTGTGCCCGAAAACCTCGCCCATTCGGCTGTGCCCTCGATGACAGGTGACGCAGCGCTCTACCACATCGTCGCCACGGACGACCCGGCCGGCAAGACATGGCAGGGCTAAGCGCCATACCGGCGCGCAAAGAGTGAAAGGACACCCCATGAGTATCAAGACAACCCATGTCGGCTCTCTGCCCCGCACGCAGGAGGTGGTCGATTTCATCTTTGCGCGCGAGCGCGGCGAAGCCTATGACCAAGCCGCCTTTGACGCCGCCATGACCGCCGCGGTGGGCGAAACTGTGGCCAAGCAAAAGGCGGTGGGCGTCGATATCGTCTCTGATGGCGAGACCTCCAAAATCAGCTACGCCACCTATGTCAAAGACCGCTACACCGGCTTTGACGGCGACAGCCCGCGCAACGCGCCGGCCGATTTGAAGATGTTCCCGAGCTTTCTTGAGCGCCTCGCCAACGATGGCGGCACGCCGCAATATGCGCGCCCCATGTGTGTGGGCGAGGTAAAATCAAAAGGGCAGGGCGAGCTGCAAAAAGACATCGCCAATCTCAAGGGCGCAATGGCGGCCCAAGGCATCGAACGCGGCTTTATGAACGCCGCCTCGCCCGGCGTGATCTCCCTTTTCTTGCAGAATGATCACTACAAAACCCGCGAAGCCTATCTCGCGGCGCTGGCCGATGCGATGAAGGAGGAATACGAAACCATCGTCGCCTCCGGGCTGGATTTGCAGCTCGACTGCCCCGATCTGGCGCTCAGCCGTCATATGCTGTTCACCGATCTGTCTGATGCAGAGTTCCTCAAAGTCGCGGCAAGCCATGTCGAGGCGCTCAACCATGCGCTGCAAGACGTGCCGGCCGAGAAAGTCCGTGTGCACATCTGCTGGGGCAATTACGAAGGCCCGCATTGCTGCGATATCCCGATGAGCAAGATGTTTGACACGCTCATGAGCACCAAAGCGCGCTATATGCTGTTTGAAACCTCAAACCCGCGCCACGGCCACGAATGGGCCGTGTTCCGCGACCGCAAGGCCGATATCCCCGAGGATAAAGTGCTTGTCCCCGGTGTCGTGGACACCACAACAAACTTTGTCGAACACCCCGATCTTGTGGCCGAGCGCATCCGCCGCTTTGTCGATATCGTCGGTCAAGAGCGGGTTATTGCCGGCTCTGACTGCGGCTTTGGAACCTTTGCCGGCTTTGGCGCGGTCGATCCTGCGATTGCCTATGCCAAACTGGAAGCCCTGTCAGAGGGGGCTGCGCGCGTCACATGAACGACTCTCTGCTCACCCTTTTGAAAAAAGTCGACACGCCCACAGTCTGCAACGCCATTGAAGTGGCCCAGGGCAAACGCGGCTTTGCCCGATTCACCCGTGGCACCATGCTGGCCTCCGCGCCCGAAGAGGGCGCGATGGTCGGCTATGCCCGCACCGCCAAAATCGCGGCACTCGCCCCGCCGGCAGAGCCGCCCGAGCAGATCAAGGCGCGGCGCATGGCGTATTACCGCCATATGGCAACGGGGCCGCGCCCCGCGCTCGCCGTGGTGGAAGACCTCGACTACCCCGAGGCTGTCGGCGCCTATTGGGGCGAAATCAATACGACGGTGCACAAAGGCTTTGGCCTCGCAGGCGCGCTGACCAACGGGGTGATGCGCGATCTGGGCGACTTGCCCGACGGCTTTCCCGTTGTGGCAGGCTCGATCGGGCCGAGCCATGCCTTTGTCCATGTCCGCGAGGTCGGCACAGGGGCCGATATCATGGGGCTGCGCGTGGAGGAGGGCGAGCTTGTCCACGCCGACCGCCACGGCGCGCTGGTGATTCCGCCTGATGTGCTGGACCGGCTGGAAGCGGCGATTGTGACGCTTCTGGAGACCGAAAAGCTGGTGCTCGAACCTGCCCGCAGCGAAGGCTTTGACTTTGAGGCTTTTGAGGCCGCGTGGTCCGCCTTTGAGGCAGCGCGCACCTGAGCGCCGCCCCATAGATCAGACGGCCCGACCCGGGCGACCCGGCAGCGGCGACCCGGCGGCGCGCGCTCTGCGCGCACAGGTTTGTAAAGGGGGGGCGCACGCGCCCCCCTCGGCCTGCGGCCTCTCCCCCCCGTGGATATTTTCAGAAAGAAAAAGTCAATCGGGGCGGCGGGCGTTTGCGCGCTTGACCTCTGTGAAGGACTCGTAATAGGAGGAAGCATTCTGGTCCGGCATTTGCCGGTGAATAGGGAATGTGGTGCGGCTTGCGAGCCTACTCCACGACCGCCCCCGCAACTGTAAGCGGCGAGCGAAGCTGATAGAAGCCACTGCCCCGAAAGGGTGGGAAGGTTCGGCTTAGCCCCGACCCGCAAGTCAGGAGACCTGCCAGGATGATCACCCTACCGGTGTGCGAGGGGCGCATGGGTAACGGAGTTTCCGTCGTGGTGGCATTCGCTGTAACCACGGGGGAGCTTTGTCTTCTCCCGTCTCAATGACTTGCGCGCATGGCGCAGGAGAAGGACCAAAATGTACTCTACACTCAAGGCCTCTGCCGCTCTCGCATTGCTGCTCGCCCATACCCCCGCTTATGCCCAAGAGGCGTTTGATCTGGGGGAGATTACGTTGTTTTCCAATCAGGTGCTGACAGAGCTGTCCCGCTCCGGCACCACAACCGAGGTTGTCACGGAAGATGAAATCGCAGATGCGCCCGAAACCAGCCTGTCTGATGTTCTTGCGACATTGCCGGGGGTGACAGCCACGGCAACCGGCGGGGTGGGCGCGCAAACAACCCTTCGTATTCGTGGCCTTGGCGCGGGCTATGTGCCTGTGTATCTGGATGGGATCGAGATTTCTGATCCGGCCAGCACGGGCGCTGGCTACAACTGGGGCGGCCTCACAACAGGCGGCCTGTCGCGGATCGAAGTGCTCAAGGGCGGTCAATCGGCCCGCTTTGGTGTCAATGCGGCTGGGGGTGTTGTGAACCTCTCTTCGTATCGTCCGACAAAAGACGGCTTTTCCGGCCAAAGCGCTGTTGAGTTCGGGGCCTATGGCACAAAGAGCGCCTCACTGGGTCTTGGCTTTATGGACGAGCGCACCGAAGTGGGCTTCTCGCTTTCAAAGTTTGAGACTGACGGGTTTTCGGCGTCGTCTTCCGGCGCGGAAGCCGATGGTTATTCAGCGACGCGCGCAAACCTTTTTGTAAAATACGAGCTGACAGATCATGCCCGTATCGGTGCAGCGCTGCTCTCTATCGACTCAGCAGGCGAGTTTGATGAGTTTGGAGGCGATGGCGCTGCGCCATTTGATGAGACGAATGAAAACCAAACTCTCGGCGCACGTGTGTTTGGGGAGTTTGACACTGGCGCCGTGACGCATGAGATTTCTGCATCCTATTTTGATATTGACCGTGTGAGCTATGCGACCCATTGGTCTGGCAGCCCGCTTGTTGCCACAGAGTTCGACGGCAAGCGCAGGACACTTGGATACAAAGCGACCTATCAGGAAAACGAAAATACGCTCTGGACCTTCGGTCTCGATCACATGGCTGAAGAAACGGCTTCTGCAAGCGCAGATGTTAACAGCGCCTATGTTGAAACAGCGTTTGCAATGAGTGAGACGCTCGATCTGACAGGTTCTTTGCGGTATGATGATCACAGTGATCTTGGTGGCCAAGCCACTGGCCGTGTTGCCGCAGCCTATCGCGCCTCTAATGATTTGGTTCTGCGGGCCCAAGCGGCTACGGGCTACAAGCCACCGTCATTGTTCCAATCGACAACAAACGCAGCCAATAGCACCGTTACTCTGGCGCCAGAAGAAAACACGACCTTTGAGTTGGGTCTTGAGAAAACCTATGGCGAAGTTGGTTTTGTCCGAGCAACCGCGTTCTACAATGATCTTGAGAACCATTTGGTCTATGAAGGAACCTGTTCAACACCATCGGATCCGTTGAATACGAGCTACTGTTATGCTCAATCCAACTTTAAATCCAAAGGTCTTGAGCTGTCGGGGGGATTTGATTTGAATGAGACATGGGCCATCACAGGCGCTTATACCTACACGGATGCCTACCGCCCCACTGGCCGCGCAGGCCGTGTTCCACGCCATGATCTGCACATTGGTATCAACGGTGAGTTTGCCAACGGCTTCGCTGGTGGTCTTGGGGTCAATTATATTGCCGACCGTTTTGATCGAGACAACGGCAGCACGCCGATGCCCGATTATACCACGGTCAATGCTCATGTGAGCTATAAGGTCAATGATAGCACTGAAGCTTATTTGCGCGTGGTGAACCTGTTTGATGAAGATTATGAAGTGGTCAACGGGTTTAATACATCCGACCGCGCGCTTTACTTTGGTGTCCGTGCGTCTTTCTAGGCTCATAAGTGTTGCCGCGCTGGTGTTTGCTGGCGCGGCGGCTTTTGCCGGGGCACCGCAGAAGGTTGTCTCGCTGAATGTCTGTACCGATCAGCTTGCCATGTTGGTGGCGGGGGAGGGGCAGATTTATTCGCTCTCTGCCCTCGCGGTTGATCCGCGTATTTCGGGGATGGTTGAGCAGGCGCGCGCCTATCATATCAATTCTGCCCGCGGCGAAGAAATCTATCTCATGAAGCCCGATCTTGTCCTTGCGGGGACCTATACGGCGCGCGCCTCTGTGGAAATGCTGGAGCGCCTCGGCGTGCCGGTGTTGCGCATGGCGCCGGCCAGTGGCCTTGCGGATGTGCCGTTGCGGCTGCGCGAGATGGGTCGGGCGCTGGGCCGCGAGGCGCGCGCCGAGGCGCTTGTGGCAGATTTTGAGGCCGGGCTTGCGCGCTTGCGCACCGATGCGCCAAAGCAGCGCCCCCGCGCGGTTGGCTATGCGGCCAACGGCTATACCTCGGGCGCCCATACCCTTCCCGACGAGATGATCGCCGCCGCGGGCTTTATCAATATCGCCTCCGAGCTGGGTATCGACTATGGTGGCCGTATGCCGCTGGAACATCTCGCCATGAGCGCACCGGATCTGGTGATCAGCTCGACGCCCTATGCCGGAGCCTCGCGCGCCGAAGAGGTGCCCCAGCATCCGGTTGTGCGCGCGGTCACAGGCGGCGGCGCGCCTGTCAGCATGGTCAGCCGTGACTGGTCCTGTGGCACACCGCTTGTCTTGCGCGCGATAGAAGAGCTGGCCGGCAAGCGGCGGGCGCTTGTGCCATGATGCGCCTTATGAGCCTTCTCGGCGCGGGGGTTGCGCTTTTGTTTGCGGCCTCGCTCGCCATTGGCCCCGCCGAGGCGAGCTTTGGCCAAAGCCTCACTTCCCTTTTGCGCGATGACGGAACGCCCTTCACCTTGGTGATGCGCGAAATCCGCCTGCCGCGCGCCCTTCTGGCCGTGATGATCGGCGCGTCCCTCGGCCTCGCAGGGGCCGCGATGCAGGGCTACTTGCGCAATCCCCTCGCCGAGCCGGGGCTGATCGGGGTCAGCTCCTCTGCGGCGCTCGGGGCGGTGCTCTCGCTGCAAACCGGCTTTGCGGCGGCCTTTGCGCTGGCCTTGCCGCTCTCGGCGCTGGCGGCGGCGCTTGTCGGGGTCTTGCTCGTGCTGATGCTCGCTGGACCGCGCGGCGCCTCGATGACGCTTATTCTGGCAGGGATCGCGATTTCCGCCATGGCGGGCGCGCTGATCTCGCTGGTGCTCAACCTCTCGCCCAATCCCTATGCCGCCAATGAAATTGTCTTCTGGATGATGGGGTCGCTGGCTGACCGCTCCATGCTGCACGTCTGGCTGGCCTTGCCCGTCATGGCGCTGGGCTGGGGCCTGCTGAGCACTCTGGGGCGCGGCCTTGATGCGCTCACGCTGGGCGAAGATGCGGCCAGCTCGATGGGGATCAATCTCTCGCGTCTGCGGCTGTCGCTGGTGGTCGGGGTGTCCTGCGTTGTCGGCGCAGGAACGGCTGTCGCAGGGGCCATCGGCTTTGTCGGGCTGGTTGTGCCCCATCTTCTGCGCCCCTTTGTGGGGGGGCGTCCGTCGCGGCTGCTCTGGGCCTCGGCACTTGGCGGTGCGGCGCTGGTTCTGGCCGCCGATATTGCTGTGCGCCTGATCATGCCCGACCGTGATCTCAAGCTGGGCGTTGTGATGGCGCTGATTGGCGCGCCGCTGTTTTTGCATCTGATCTTCAAGACCCGGAGGGAGCTGTCATGACGGCGCTTCTGTCGCTTGAGCGCCTCACAGCCCTGCGGGGCGAGTGCCCTGTGGTGGATGATGTCACCGTGGCGGTGGGGCAGGGCGAATGCGTTGGGTTGATCGGCCCCAATGGCGCAGGCAAGACGACCTTGATGCGCGCCGCGCTCGGGCTTCTGGCGGCCAAAGGCGCAAGCTCGCTCACCGCGCTTTCGCCCGCCGAGCGCGCCCGTGCCGTGGCCTGGCTTCCCCAGTCGCGTGATATCGCCTGGCCGATGACGGTCCAAACAGTGGTTGCGCTGGGCCGTATCCCGCATCTGCCGCGCAGCACAAAGCTGCGCCCCGAGGATCAGGCCGCCGTGGATGCGGCCCTCGCCGAAACCGGCCTGACCGGGTTTGCCGACCGCCTTGCCAACCAGCTCTCCGGCGGCGAACAGGCGCGCGTTCTGATTGCCCGCGCCTTGGCGCAGCAAACGCCCCTGCTGATGGTGGACGAGCCGATCGCCGGCCTCGATCCGGCCCATCAGATCAGCACAATGGAAAGCTTTGCAGCCCTCGCCCGAGAGGGCAAATCGGTGATCGTGTCGCTGCACGACCTCGGCCTCGCAGCGCGCCATTGCACGCGCATATTGATGCTGTCCCAAGGCCGTCTCGTGGCCGATGGCACGCCCGCCCAAGTGCTCACACCCGAGCGGCTCAATGAGGTCTTTGGCATCCGTGTGTTTTATGAAAGCACGGCGCAAGGCCCTATCTTCCAGCCCACCGAAGTCACCCGCTAGGGCGAAAAAAGTAGAAACACGGGCTTGATCGCTCTAGGGTTCTGTGTAGGTATGCGCGCAACCGATATTTCCGACCGATCGGTCGATGATATGGCGATCTGGGGGGAGCCAATGCTCAAATATATTTCACAACTGGCGCGGAGTATGGCCGTTCTGGGCGGGCTTGTGCTCTGTGCTCTGGTTGTTCTGACCTTCGTCAGCGTCTCTGGCCGCGCGCTCAATACACTGGGCCACGCCGGTAGCCTTGGCGCGCTTGGCGAGGGGCTGATCGGCGCGGGGGTCGGCCCGATCACGGGCGATTTCGAGCTGCTGGAAGCGGGCGTTGCCTTCGCGATTTTTGCCTTCCTGCCGCTGACCCAGCTCTATAGCGCCCATGCCACTGTCGATATCTTTACCTCGGCCCTGTCGCGCCGCGCCAATAAGGCGCTGATGGCCTTTTGGGAAGTCGTGCTCTCGGCGGTGATCGTGCTTGTCGCGCTGCGCCTCTACGCCGGAATGCTCGACAAGATGCAATACAACGAAACCACTTTCCTGCTTCAGTTTCCGATCTGGTGGGCCTATGCCGCCAGCTTCGCTGCCTCCCTTGCCGCCTGTGTTGTCGCGCTCTATTGCGCGGCCGCGCGGGTCGCCGAGCTGGTCACAGGCCGCGCTTATCTGCCCCACTCCGAAGGAGCGTCCCATTGACTATGCTTGAACTGGGCTTTCTGTCC
Organism: Flavobacteriia bacterium; assembly: GCA_018500075.1. Lineage (GTDB taxonomy): Bacteria > Bacteroidota > Bacteroidia > Flavobacteriales > Flavobacteriaceae > MAG-120531. The sequence continues at coordinate 14,345 of JAHBAN010000209.1, forward strand.
TTCCCCGCCTTGCTCCTGATGATCTTTTTGCGCGCGCCGATCGGCCTTGCGATGCTGCTCGCGGGGATCGGCGGGCTGTGGCTTGCCACCGGCGACACCAATATGTTCATGTCGCGCCTCAAAACCGAGACCTATGGCACATTTTCCTCCTATTCGCTGACGATTATCCCGATGTTTCTGCTGATGGGGCAGTTCGCCACGCTCTCGGGGATGTCTCAGGCCTTGTTCAAGGCGGCGGAGAGCTTTCTTGGCCACCGCAAGGGTGGGGTGGCCATGGCCGCTGTGGGCGCTTGTGCGGGCTTTGGCTCGATCTGCGGCTCGTCGCTTGCGACCGCCGCCACCATGAGCCGCGTGGCCCTGCCGGAGCTGCGCCGCTATGGCTACTCGGGCGGCTTTTCCACGGCCACACTTGCCGCTGGCGGCACGCTTGGCATTCTCATTCCGCCCTCTGTGATCCTTGTGATCTACGCGATCCTGACCGAGCAAAATATCGCCAAGCTCTTTCTGGCGGCCTTTATCCCCGGCATTCTCGCCGCCCTTGGCTATATCATCACGATCTCGATCTATGTCCGCGTGCACCCTGACTCCGCCGGCACCCGCGCGCCTGTGCCCATGGCCGAGCGCTGGCGGGCGCTGTTTGATGTCTGGCCTGTGCTTGTCGTCTTCGGCCTCGTGGTCGGCGGGATTTATGCAGGCTGGTTCACCCCCACAGAAGGCGCCGCCATCGGCGCTGCGGGCACTGGGCTGATCGCGCTTCTGTCGGGCAATATGAGCTGGGCCGTCTTCAAGGAAAGCATCATCGCCACAGCCACAGCCACAGGCATGATCTTTTTCATTGTGCTCGGTGCCGCCCTCTACAACGGCTTTCTCGCGCTCTCGCAAGTGCCCCAAGAGCTGTCTGCCTGGGTTGTCGGGCAGGGCTATAGCGCCTGGACGGTGCTCGTTATTGTGCTGGCGTTCTACCTCGTCTTCGGTTGCCTGATGGACAGCCTCTCGATGATCCTGCTGACCATTCCGATTTTCTTTCCCGTGATCAGCCAGCTCGATTTCGGCATGACGCCCGAGCACGTGGCGATCTGGTTTGGCATCCTCGTGCTGATTGTGGTCGAAGTCGGGCTGATCACGCCGCCCGTCGGCATGAATCTCTTCATCATCAACGCCATGGACAAGACAACCCCCATGCGCGAGACCTATCGCGCGGTGATGTGGTTTGTCGGCTCCGATCTTCTGCGCGTGGTGGTTCTCGTGCTCTTCCCCGCGATCACGCTGTTCCTTATTCCGTAAGCACCGGCGGCGTCTCAAACCCGTTGCGCCAGACCACATAGGCCATCACAGGTGCCTCATGCGTCGTCATGGCGTGGGGCTGGTTTGAGCGATGAACACTCACAGTCTTTGCACCAAGCCGCTCGGGCGCCTCACCATAGCGAAAGAACTCCGCTGTGCCGTCAATCACATAATAGGCCTCTTCGGCGGGGTGGTGATGCCAGCGGTAATGCAAATCCGCCGGCATATAAACAACCCATGCCCACATCTTCTGACTGGCAAAAGCGCCGCCCGCTCCGATCAGACAATAACAGCCGAACCGCGCCATAAAATCTTCGCCAATATCGGTTCCCTTATAGGTCTCTCGCCACATCGCCAAAGGCCCCGCCGCGACAAAAGCGTCCCGAAACGGGTTTGGCCCCGGCGCAAAACCGGCCTCGCGCGCCATCAACTCCGCCGCCGCAATCGGAAAGGCCGTGACATCCTGCGCCGCAAGATCATCGGGAAACGCACAAAACTCCGACAGGGCGGCAGAGCCGGTATGCGCGCGCCGCGCCTCCGCAAGCAGTCTGTCCCAAACATCACGTGTCATACCCGCGGCTCCGTTCTGATGTGTTTGACAAAACCGTAGGGGG
>JAHBAN010000035.1 GCA_018500075.1 Flavobacteriia bacterium
AGATGTGTATAAGAGACAGGGGCTGACAGGGGGAACGCCCCTTGCCGGGGTGATGAACGGGCGCGGTGTCGAGCTGTTTATCGGCGGAACGGTGGACCCGGTGTTTGATCCGGTGGCGGCCTCGGTTTATCGGCTATATCGCGCCACACTCGACCGCGCGCCGGATCTGGAGGGGCATCGCAACTGGACCGTGGCCTTGCTGGAAGAACGGTTTGATCTGGAAACGGCTGCGGCGGGGTTTGTCGGCTCGCGGGAGTTCCAGAATGTTTATGGCGATTTGAGCGATTATGCCTTTGTCACCCAGCTTTATAACAACGTCCTAGACCGCGCACCGGATCAGGGCGGGCTGGAAAACTGGATGGGGGCGCTGGCCGGCGGGTTTAGCAGAGCCGAGGTTGTTATGGGGTTTTCCGAAAGCCGCGAGTTTATCAACGCGACCTTCCAGAATGCGCTGGACTTCAGCCGCGAGGCGTATCGCAGCGGATGGACGGATGATGTCTATCGGCTCTATCGTGCAACGCTTGACCGCGAGCCAGATGCGGCGGGTCTTGAAAACTGGACCTACTGGCTGGCGGGGGGGCGGCCGATCACCGATGCGGCGGCGCTGTTTGTGGCCAGCCCCGAATTTCAGCGCACCTATGGCAGCCTGTCAAACGCCGAATTTGTGACGCTTTTGTATAACAACGTCTTGGACAGAGCGCCCGATGAAGGCGGCTTTGCGAACTGGACCAATGTGCTTGAGGCGGGACTGTCCAGAGCAGAGGTTGTTGCCGGATTTTCGCAAAGTGCCGAATTTGTGGCGGCGACGCGCTCTGCTGTGAGCGATTGGGTGAGGGGGCAAGGTTTGGATGAGGTCTTGGAGGGCGGCGGCGGGCACAATGTCTTGTTTGGCGGGCTGTGGAGCGACAGTTTTGTGTTTAACCCAAGCCTTGAGGGGGTTCACGAGGTGATTGGTCTGGAGGTCTGGGACCAGCTTGTGTTTCAGGACTTTGGCTATACCGCGCCAGAGGATGTGCGGGCGCATTTGCAACAGGAGGGTGCGGATTTGGTGTTTTATGACCAAGGGGTTGAGGTGCGCTTTTTGCAGACCGAGGCCGCAGTGTTGGACAATGACGACTTGTTTGGCTGGTGAGGCGGACACCGCGGCTTGCCCCCCGCGCGCCCCCCTTGCGTCTGCGGCGGAGATTTTGCGCAGACGGGAGGGGGGCGGGGGCGGGCTTAGCGCCAGCTGTTGATCCAGGTGATGCAATATTCCAGATCGAGCGCATTGGGGTATTCATTGCGGATCAGGAGGGTGCCGTCGCTTTGGGCCGCGAGGCCAATCTTGCCGGCGGGCACGTTGGCGGCTGTCGGGGGGGTGTTGCCCAGATTGTGCACAACACCACCATGCCACACCAGCATGAGCTGTGGGGACAGGCCCACGTCATAGCAGACAATCATGCTGGCCGCGTTTTGGGGGAAATTGGAGCTGACCGAAGAGATCATCGCGAAGCCCGCCGGCGAGGGCGGGGTGAGCGTAAGCGTGGTGCCATGGACGGCCACGAGGCGTAGGCTCTCAACCCCCTCGGGCGCAACGAGCCGCGCGGTCTGGGCGTCGACCTGCACGGCGGTGCGCCACGTCGCACCATCCGGCGAGACTTTGACGGCAAAATCATCATCGCCTGCCAGACCCATTTCGGCGCGGCCTGAAAAATCGTTTTGAAACAGGAGGCTGGCGGTGTCTGAGGCTGTGGCTTTGTTGACTTTGAGCTGATGGCCGGCGCCGTCATGATTGAGCAGGGTGGCAGGGGCAGAGAGGCTGAGCCGGTTTGTCTGGTCTGCGGTGGCATTGATGCCGAGCTGGGGCGTTGTTTCAAGCGTCGGGGCGGCGCTCTGCCAGCCTTGGACCGCATCAAACAGAAGAGCGCCTTTGGGCGTGAGCACCTGTGCGCTCCACCCCGGCAGGGGGGTGATGAAAATCCATGTGGCGCCCGTATACACCGCGATGTCACCGTCATGGCCGGCCCATGCCCCGCTGCCTGCGGCGGCAACGATGTAGCGGTCGCCGGTCTGCGGGCTTTGGGGCGGCGCGCTTTGGTCAGATGCGATCACAACCAGCTGAACCACAGCATCAAGAACCTGTATGGCTTCATTATGGGTGATATGTTTTTGCGCCTGTGACGGTTGGATCAGGGGCAGGGACAGGACGTGAGAAGTATCAGACATCAACAGCTCCAGAGAATTTCAGATGAGCGTGAATGTTTGTGGTTGGGGGATTTACAAAAGCGTAACAGAGCGCGCGGCGGATTGGCGTGCGGCGCAACAGGGGCGGGGTGCGAAAAGGAGGCAGGCGCGTTAGGGGCGCGGGGCCTTACTGATCACATCGCTGTGCTTTCGGATGTTGCTGATCAGCGCTCTGACTTCCGGGGTGATTGCGGTGGAGCGGCGGGTGACGATCCCGACAGATATCTCCGGGGAGATATTTTCAAAGCTGTAGCAGTTCAGCCCGCCGAGGGCATTGAGGGCCTGCGCAATGCCTCGGGGAAGCACGCAGAGGCTGGGAAACGCTTCCAGAACACCGCGCGCGAAGGGAATGGAATCTGTTTCGATGCGCCGTTCGATCCTGTTAAGGCCGAGGGAGCGCAGGAATATTTTGGCTTGATTGTTGATGCTCGTGCCTTGGGCCGGGACCACAATCGGCAGGTCTTTGGCCTCTTGCAGGAAGGCTTCGGGGCCTTCGGCGCGGGCAAAGAACTTTTTGGAGCAAACGAGCGAAAAGTAATCTTTGATCAGCAGGGTGAATTTGAGCTGATCAGAGAGCAGCCTGTTGCCATTGCCCAGAATGCCAAGGTCGGAGCGGTGGTTTAACACGCTTTCTTCGACTTGGGCACTGTTTTGGGAGAGAACGCGAACGGTGCCGCCGGCCTGTGTGTAGGGCTTGATCGACATGGGCAGCAGATAGGCCGCAGCGCTCGGGATCGAGGAAATCACGATTTCCTGACGCGCGGGTCGGGCCTGTCGGGCGGCCTCTTCCTCGGCGCTCTGGGCCAGCTCGACGATGGGGTGCACCCGTTCGAGATATTTGGCCCCTGCGGCTGTCAGCTCGACGCCGCGATTGCCCCGCAAAACGATCCGCTGCCCGAGAGCGCCTTCGATGGCGTTGATGGCTTTGGTGACGGCCGTTGTGGAGCAGCCGATCGCGCCGGAGGCCGCCGAAAAGCTTCCCGCTTCGGCGACTTCCTTAAAATACTGCATCTGCTGCAAAGTGACTTTAACCACTATTCGAGTTCCATTGATAAATATTCGATCTCGGACCTGAGACGCTGTAGTTCTAATTCATAGAGCCGAATGCAATCCAGACGTTTCGGCTTTTTGCCTATTGGAATAATCAACCGGCCATAAATAGTGCCGCTGCTGCCATTGGTAAAAGATTGGGTGTCATTTTTTGTTTTGGCTACTCCAATGTCAAAGAAAGCGCCACCCCCGTTGACGGATTGGCTGCACCGGCTTCCGTCCATGGTTTGTATGGTGTCTGAGGCGTTCCCCATGCTTCTCGGTGTGGGCAGGTCTATTGAGAAATTTTCGGCCTCAGTGGCGCTTGTGAGCAGTATAAGCCCCACAAATCCTGAGCAAAGTATTTGAGTTGTGTTTTTGAGTGCTGACACAAACATGAACCTCTCTTTGTTTTTCTTTGTCTAGGTTTCCGATAACCAGAATTATTTTACGAACAGATTTAGGGCCAATTTTAAGGCGGCTTGGCTGGACCTTAACGGCTCTGGGTCGGGTGCCATCGGGGGCGGGCATCACCTCGACATCAACAAGAATGCTGCGTTTGCCTTCATTGAGGACGTTGAGATAAAACCCCTTGCGGTCCGAGGCGCTGTGGCCTGACTTTTCCATTGGCATAAGGCCAATACTCTGGGCTGTGTCAGGTGCTGCGCTGGCCAGTCCGGCGAGCAACAGCCCGCAGACCGGCCCCGCAAGCCTTTGTTTTATGGCGAGCACGTGATGACCGTGTCGATTTGGTATTGGCCTTCGACAAAGCCTGCGTCGTTCTCGGTGCGGCTGTCGAACACGACCGAGGTGATCGGGATAACGCCGACCTGAAAGCTGGTTTCCGAGGCGGTGAAATCTTGGGACACCGTGCTCAAGAGGCCGTCGCCCTGATATGCGATTTTTGTGGTCTCTGCCCCTGCGGTATAGCCGGCGGGGTAGGCCGAGAGGGTCGGTGTGCCGACGGTGATCGTGTTGTTTGCAAGCGATACGATGGTAATGGCCGCTTGAGCGCCGCCCAATTCCTGCGAGCTGAGGCTCTTGCCATCCGAGGCAAGGCCAAGCGCCCCGTCAGAGCCGACACCGAGGGTGCAAGAATTTGCCATGCTGCCTGCAAATGAAACGATTTCCGCATCAGCCGACACAGGCAGGAGGGCCAAGAGGGACAGTGAAATGAATTTTTTCATAATGATCTCCTTATGGCCTCAAGAAAGCCTGTTTTGCGCGGCGGCGTGAGTCACAATAGTTGGGCTGGATGCAACCAAAGGGTGCAGCAGGCGATCAGCCCGCCCCGCGCGTGCACCCCGCGAGGCGGCGGGAGGCACATCCAGCACTTTCCCAGGGTCGAAAACCCCGCTAGAGAGGCTTTATGAGCAGAATTGTTTTTCTCGACGGGATTTTGAGGCTGCGCCTTTCGCGTTTTGTGCTTGTGCTGGCGCTGCTCAATCTTGTGCTGTTTCAAAAGCCGCTATTGTCCTTTGTGCTCTCGGTTTCTTCTTTTCCGGATGCGACGGGCTGGCTTCAGATTCTGTCTGTGCAGGTGGTGCAGATCTGCCTGTTTGCAGGGGTGCTGTTTTTGCTGTCGGTGCTTTCGGTCCGGCTGATGAAGCTTTTTGTGGCACTGGTGTTTGTGGTAAATGCGGCGGCGCTTTACTTTGTCTTGGCCTATAATATCGAGATAGACCGCTCGATGATTGCCAATGTGCTGAACACCGATACAGGCGAAGCCGCGGGGCTTTGGCATTGGTCGATTCTGCCCTATCTGTCGGGGTTGGGGCTTCTGCCGGCGTGGTTTGTTTGGCGTATCCAGATTCAGGCACCCAAGCGGTTTTTGCGGCTGCTGGCGGCCCTTGGGAGCTTCGGGCTTCTGGTGGCCTGGCTTTTGGTCACGTCAACAACCTGGCTTTGGTATGATCAGCATGCCTCGCGGATGGGCAGCAAAATCCTGCCATGGTCTTATGTGGTCAACACCGCGCGCCACTATAACAAGCGCTATCTGAACGAGCGTGTGCAAGTGCTATTGCCGCCCGCACGCTTTGCCGAGGCCGTCCCCGAGCGCAAGCAGATTGTCGTTTTGGTGATTGGGGAGGCCGCGCGGGCTGCGAATTTTACGCTTTATGGCTATGGCCGCGAGACCAATACATACACAAAAGACACCACGCTATTTGCCCTGCCCGTTGGGCAGTCTTGCACGACCAATACGATCGGATCGACCGCCTGTATCCTCACGCCCGAGGGGCGCAAGGCGTCTTCGCATACGCTCTCTGAGCCTTTGCCAAGCTATCTGACCCGCCAAGGCATTGAAACGATCTACCACAGCAACAATTCCGGCCCCCCGCCGATCACGGCCACGGTGCAAGAGCGGGCCGCCGATATCGCGGCGCGCTGCACCGGCGCGGATTGTCCGACGGGCGACGCAGCGCTCAACTGGGGCTTGGGTGATATGTTGGAGCGCTCGCAGGCGCAGCGGATTTTTGTGACGCTGCATCAAACCGGCAGTCATGGCCCGGCGTATTTTAGCAAATATCCAGAGGCTTTTGCGCGGTTTACCCCCGAATGCAAGACGGTTCAGGTTGCAAAATGCACGCAAGAAGAGCTTCTCAATGCCTATGACAATTCAATCCTGTACACGGATTAT
>JAHBAN010000098.1 GCA_018500075.1 Flavobacteriia bacterium
CCACGCCACAGGCAACCCAGTGGACACCGCCGTGTTCTTTGGCCTCTCCGGCACGGGCAAAACCACCCTGTCAGCCGACCCGGCGCGCACGCTGATTGGCGATGACGAGCACGGCTGGTCAGACAGGGGCACCTTCAACTTCGAAGGCGGCTGCTATGCCAAGACAATCAACCTCAACGCCGAAGCCGAGCCAGAAATCTATGCGACCACGCAGAAATTCGGCACGGTCATCGAGAATATGGTGTTTGACGAAGAGACCAAAGCGCTTGATTTTGATGATGACAGCCTGACCGCCAATATGCGCTGTGCTTACCCGCTGGAGTATATCTCAAACGCCTCCGACACAGCCCTTGGCGGCCACCCCAAGAATGTGATCATGCTCACCTGTGACGCCTTCGGCGTGCTGCCCCCCATTGCGCGCCTTACCCCGGCGCAGGCGATGTATCACTTCCTCTCGGGCTTCACCTCCAAGGTTGCCGGCACAGAGCGCGGCGTCACCGAGCCGGAGCCCACGTTCTCGACCTGTTTCGGGGCGCCCTTCATGCCGCGCCGTCCGGAAGCCTATGGAAATCTTTTGCGCGACAAGATCGCCAAGCACGGCGCGACCTGCTGGCTTGTGAACACCGGCTGGACCGGCGGCGCCTATGGCACAGGCTCGCGGATGCCGATCAAGGCGACACGCGCGCTGCTCACTGCCGCGCTGGACGGCTCGCTGAATGACGCGACCTTCCGCAAGGACGAGAACTTTGGCTTTGATGTCCCTGTGACCGTCAAGGGCGTGGACGCGGCTCTGCTCGACCCGCGCAGCACATGGGCCGACGGCACCGCCTATGACGCCCAAGCCGAAAAGCTGGTTGAGATGTTCTCGGAAAACTTCAAGCAATACCTGCCCTTCATTGATGAAGATGTGAAAGCAGCGGCCATTGGCTAAGCCCATCGGCTAAGCCCGTTGGCGCAGCACGGCCTGCCCGTGCTGCCCGTGCGGCAGGCTCTTGCGCGCCCTAGCGCCTCAGGCAGATAGAGTCAGATCAGAACGGCGACAGATCAGAACGGCGCCCCATTGCGGCGCCGTTTTGTTTTAAAAGCCCATCATGCCCTTGCGCACAAGATTGAGCCCCGCCACAAACAGCACAATCTGCGTCAGGCGCTTGAAGCTTTGCTGATCAATCCGGTCATGCAGCCTGAAGCCGATTTGCAGCCCGACCAGCGCCGGCACCAGCATGACAGCAGAAAAAGGCAGGGTCTTTGCATTGAGCACCCCCGAGCCGATATGGGACACCACCAAGAGCATCGCCCCCAGCCCGTAGATGATCCCCTGAATGCGCAGGCTTTCCTTTTTGGCCACATCCAGCGCACTGAGATACATCACGGTTGGCGGCCCCCAGATCCCTGACAGGCCGCCAATGGCCCCCGCTGCGGCCCCGAAGAGCGCCTCAAACCGCTTGGGCGCGCGCTCAAAACTTGGCGACCAGCCGAGAAGCTGAATGCCTGTGAAGAGGCTGACACTCACACCGATCGACAAGAGCATGATATGCGAGGGGATGACACTCACCAATTGGGCAAACCCCAAGAGGAACACGCCGCCGGTCAGCAGAAAAATCCTGAAGCGTCTGACGGCGCCCCAGACTTCTTTTGCACCATGCCGGAAGGCTTGCTGAAGGTTGGTGGCCACTGTGGGCAGGATCAGCGCGGCCAACGCCAGCTCGGGCGCCAGAAAACTTGACAGCCCCGAGATCATAATCATCGGCATAGCAAAGCCGACCATGCCTTTGACGACCCCCGCAAGGAGCGTCACAGCGAGCGCAAGGACAAAGAGAGCGGGTGTGAGACCTGAGAGAAATATATCCATTCTGTCGTCTTACGCCTCAAAAAATCAAAATACACGCGTAATTTTTGATCATTTTGCCGCAGTGCAACGTAGCAATATTGCGCTGCACCTGCATAATAGCTAGACACAGCTAACCCGATAAGAAGGCTGATTCACTCATGGACGGACATATGACAATGGCTCAAGACACGCTTCTCCCCGATTTGCTGGCCCTGACAGGCGCGGCTGTGGCCCCCGCCGAGGCGCTTTTGGACATGGCCATCTCGCGCCTGCGGGAGGATGTGAGCGACCAAGGGCGGATCTCGGCGCAGCTTCTGGAAGACAACCAGACCGCCGCCCACGGGCTGGCCTGGCTTGCGACCTATGTGGAAAGCCTGCGCCAGATGCAGAAATGGGCCGAAGGCCTCACGGCCAAAGGCCAGTTCGGCCCGATGGAAGGCCTTATCCACCAGATCGCCTTTGGCGAATACCTGCACCAGATTGCCGGCGGCATCCCGATGAACCAGGGCGAAATCCTCAAGCTGCAAGACCTCGGCCTTGGCTGGGATGCGCTGTCAGGCTTTCAATGCCCCGAAGTCCAGACCCTCATGAGCAAGGGCAACACACAAGACGCCCGCATGGCGCTTGTGGCCCTGATGCAAGAGGGCAAAGCCGAGATCACCTTTGGCAAGTCCGGGCTGGAAGACGAGCTGGAGATGATCCGCGAACAGTTTCGCCGCTATGCTTTGGACAAGGTTGCCCCCTTTGCACATGAATGGCACCTCAAGGACGAGCTGATCCCCATGGAGGTGATCGAAGAGCTGGCCGAGATGGGCGTTTTCGGCCTCACAATCCCGGAAGACTTCGGCGGATTTGGCCTCAGCAAAGCCTCGATGGTGGTTGTCTCAGAAGAGCTTTCACGCGGCTATATCGGCGTCGGCTCGCTGGGCACCCGCTCCGAGATTGCCGCCGAGCTGATCCTTGCAGGCGGCACACAAGAGCAAAAAGAGCACTGGCTGCCCAAGCTCGCGAGTGCCGAAATCCTGCCAACGGCTGTGTTTACCGAGCCAAACACAGGCTCCGACCTTGGCGCCCTGCGCACGCGTGCCGTGAAAACCGAGACCGGCGACTACGAGATCACCGGCAACAAAACCTGGATCACCCATGCGGCGCGCACCCATGTGATGACGCTTCTGGCGCGCACAAACCCCGACAGCAGCGACCACAAGGGCCTGTCGATGTTTCTGGCTGAAAAAACCCCCGGCACAGACGAAGCCCCCTTCCCCACCGAGGGCATGACCGGCGGCGAAATCGAAGTGCTCGGCTATCGTGGCATGAAGGAATACGAGCTGGCCTTTGACGGCTTCAAGGTGAAGGGCGCAAACCTGCTCGGCTCCGAAGAAGGCCAGGGATTCAAACAACTCATGCAAACCTTCGAGGCCGCGCGGATCCAGACGGCCGCACGCGCTGTGGGCGTGGCCCAATCGGCGCTTGATGTGGGGCTGCAATACGCCGAAGACCGCAAACAATTCGGCAAGCCGCTGATCGCTTTCCCGCGTGTGGCTGGCAAGCTCGCGATGATGGCGGTCGAAATCATGGTGGCGCGCCAGCTCACCTATTTCTCGGCCTGGGAAAAAGACAACGACCGCCGCTGCGACCTTGAGGCCGGCATGGCCAAACTGCTTGCGGCCCGCGTGGCTTGGGCAGCAGCCGACAACGCCTTGCAAATCCACGGAGGCAACGGCTTTGCGCTGGAATACCAGATCAGCCGCATTCTCTGTGATGCGCGCATTCTCAACATCTTTGAAGGCGCCGCTGAAATCCAGGCACAGGTGATTGCAAGACGCTTGCTCGGCTAAGCCGGCGCCTCTTCCTCTTTCTGAAAATATCCTGGGGGGTCTGGGGG
>JAHBAN010000116.1 GCA_018500075.1 Flavobacteriia bacterium
CCTCTCTCGTGCTCAGCCCCGCGCCCAAAGTCTCAACCGCCTCGCAATCACCCAGCATCTCAAACACATCAAGCCCGTAACTGCGCACCAGCCGCCGCACCGTGCGCGCCTCAAGAAACGGATAGCGCGCCGCAACCTGCGCCGCCAAAGCCGGCTTGTCCGCAAGCTCAAAGCCGCCCCCCGGCAGCGCCGCCCCTCTTGTCCAGGGGCGGCTGTCTGGCGCAAGCATCGTCACCGCCGCTTCCGCGAGCTTGCGGTAGGTGGTGATCTTTCCGCCGAACACGCTCAGCAGCGGGGCATCGTCCGCTTCAAGGCGCAGCTCATAATCGCGCGTCGCCGCCGAGGCGCTGGCCTGCCCGTCGTCTTGCAAAGGCCGCACGCCCGCGTAGGACCAGACAATATCGGAGGTGGCAATCTTCTTGCGCAGATAAGCGTTCGCAAATGCGATCAAATAGGCTTGCTCTGCCGCAGTGGCCACAGGCGTCTCATCCACAGCGCCATGCTCGGCGTCGGTCGTGCCAATCAAGGTAAACCCCTCTTCATAGGGGATGAGAAAACAGATCCGCCCGTCCTCGCCCTGAAGAAAATAGCATTTGTCGTGGTCATAAAGCTTGGGCACAACAATATGGGATCCGCGCACCAGCCGGATCTGACCACGCATTTCTGTCTTGATCTGGCTCAAGGCCAGCGCCACCCATGGCCCCGCCGCATTGACCAAAGCGCGCGCAAGATGCTGCTCCTGGCGCCCCTGTCGTTCCACAGTGATGCGCCACAGCCCCTCCACGCGCTCTGCCGCAACAAACTGTGTGCGCGTCAGGATACGCGCGCCGCGCTCCGCCGCATCCCGCGCATTCAGGCAGACCAGCCGCGCATCATCGACCCAGACGTCCGAATACTCAAATCCGCGCTCAAAACGCGCCTCAAGTGCTGCGCCTTCCGCCGTGCCCTCAAGCGCCAGAGCCTGCGTTGCGGGCAAGGCCTGACGCCCGCCCATATGATCATAGAAAAACAGCCCCAAACGGATCATCCAGCCGGGCCGCCGCCCCCGCATCCACGGCATCAGCCGCGCCAACAGCTTTGAGGCCGGCGTGTCGCCATCAAACCGCATCTGCCGGCTCAGCGGCAGCACAAACCGCATCGGCCAGCTGATATGGGGCATCATGCCCAACAACACCTCGCGCTCTTTCAGCGCCTCCCGCACAAGGCGGACCTCGAAATACTCCAGATACCGCAGCCCGCCATGAAACAGCTTGGTCGAGGCCGAAGAGGTGCCCGAGGCCAGATCATTCTGCTCGACAAGCGTCACAGACAGCCCGCGCCCGGCCGCGTCACGGGCTATGCCACAGCCGTTCACACCGCCGCCGAGAATAAAGATATCGCTGATTCCGTCTGACATTTTGCGCCCCCCTCACAGCATTTATGGGTGCGCCCGGCCCAAAAGAAAACCGCTCAAACCTCTGACATGGCCCCCATGCCCCTCAAACATCACAAAAAGACACGTCGCGCGGGCCATTTTCGCCATATTTTAGCAAGAGATTTACCCTTATCGGCTTGGGTGTGGGGCAAGAGTTGTGAGGATGATATCTTTGAAAAGCGCACTCCCCTGCCCGCGTCATGCGCGCCTGTTTGAGCTGCTGCGCCAGCAGAATATGGCGCTCGCCACACGCTCAAGGCCACATCAAAGGCCGTGCGAGGCCTCAGACGCCGAGAGGCTGATCCTTCTGGCCGGCAAAACACTGCGGCCCAATGAGAAAGCTAGCCTCTGAAGCCCGTCGCAATAACAAATTTCTCCGAGCTGTCCGAGCGCGAGCTTGGCGGCTTCACATTGACGACTTTGGTGAACTTCTGTTTCAGAAGCTTCTGCAATTCGCCCTCCGCCCCGCCCGCCAGGACTTTGGCCACAAAGGTTCCGCCCTCTTCAAGCACATCAAACGCAAAGTAAGCCGCCGCTTCACAGAGCGAGATAATGCGCAGGTGGTCGGTCTGCTTATGGCCCGAGCTTGACGCCGCCATATCCGACATGACCACATCGGCCTTGCCGCCAAGCCAGTCCTTGACCTGATCGTCCGCGCCCTCGTCCATAAAATCCAGCTGGTGTATGTCACAGCCCACAATTGGCTCAACCACCTGCAAATCCACGCCCAGCAGCGTGCCGACAGGCCCCGCTTTCTCGCCGATCGCGTTGACACGCGGCACAGCCACCTGCAGCCAGCCGCCCGGCGCACAGCCCAGATCAACCACCCGCGCACCGGGCACAAGAAATCCGAACTTGTCATCCAGCTCCATAATCTTGAACGCCGCGCGCCCGCGATAGCCCTCGGCCTGCGCGCGTTTGACATAGGGGTCATTGAGCTGCCGCTGAAGCCAGCGCGTCGAAGAGCTTCGCCGCCCCCGCGCCGTCTTGACCTTGACTTTCAGCTCGCGTTGCCCGCGTCCCGAAGTGTTTTTTCCGTCTGGTTTTTTTGCCATGATCCCGCTCTAGCCTAAAAAAGACCGTCCTCCAAGACGCCATCCGCACTCATCTGCGCATAGAGCAGCCCCTCGCGCAGACCCCGGTCGGCCACGCTGAGCCGGTCCGTCGGCCAACAGCGCAGCAAGGCCTGCAAAATCGCACTGCCCGACATAATCAGCGCTTGCCGGTCCTGCCCGATCCGCGGATCAAGCCTGCGCCCTTCCGGCCCGAGCGCCAGATAATCGCGGATCACCCGGTCGATCTCTTCGGAGCTCATGCGCAACCCGTCTACTTTCGTGCGGTCATAGCGCTTCAGCCCCAAATGGCTTGCCGCGACGGTTGTCACAGTGCCCGAGGTTCCAACAATCTGAAACCGCTCGCGTTGCTGCACGCCTTGATACGGCGTGAAATCGGCGAGATTTTCCTCAAAATACCAGCTCATCAGCGCAAACCGCGCCGCATCATCTTCGACATCGTCAAACTGGTCTTTCAACGTGGCCACACCGAGCGGCACAGAAATCCAGTCCACCACTTTGGCCATCGGCTCATTGCCCTCTTGATGGCTAAAGCCGCGGTGCATCCGCATAATCGCCTTGGCGCGCGCCTTTTTCGGAACCTGAGACAAGTCGATCCAGACAAGCTCGGTCGAGCCTCCGCCAATATCGACCACCAACAGCTGCTCGGTCTTGGGGCTGACCAGAGGCGCGCAGGAAATCACAGCAAGCCGCGCTTCTTCCTCGGCGGGGATGATATCAAGAACCAGCCCTGTCTCGCGCTTGATCTTGGCCAGAAACTCGGCCGAGTTTTCTGCGCGCCGACAGGCCTCTGTCGCCACAAGCCGCATCTTGCGCACTTTGTGACGCTTCAGCTTCTGCTGACAGGTCTTCAGCGCCTGTATCGTGCGCTGCATAGAGCTTCGCGACAGCTTACCCGTGCCCTCAAGGCCAAGGCCAAGTTGCACAGACTTCGAATAGCTGTCTACCACATGAAACTGACTGCCCGACGGTCGGGCAATCAACATACGGCAACTGTTCGTGCCCAGATCCAGCGCCGCATAGAGCGGCCCTGTTTCAGGCGGTTTCGGCGCGGGGCTCTCAACCGTTCTCAGGGGGGCGCCCGCACCTTTGGGACGCTTGGGCGCCATTGTAACGCCCTCCATTTCGTGTTGGGTTCAAACTATGCTGCGCACCGGACTTCTGCAAGGGGTTTCACATATCATACCGGTGTTACAAAGCTTTCACGCCTGCGTCACAGAGACCGCGCAAAAGGCCTGCACGCCCCTTGAGGGCAAAGACCATAGCCATAGCTGCAGGAGCTGCTCCCCCATGACCAAAGATCACACGCTTTCCTTTGATGACTTTGACGAAGTCGTAAACCCGCGCCTTCTTGAGCCGGAGTTTGACCATATCGTCGAACGCGCCCTGTCGCGGCGCGGCTTTATCGGCGGCATTCTTGCGCTTGGCTCGGTCACAGCGCTGACAGGCGGTGTGCTGCCCGCAACCGCCCGCGCCGACGGGTCGCGTTTTGCCTTTGAGGCCATCCCCACCAACACAGCCGATAGCATCACCGTTCCCGCAGGCTTCAAAACAGAGATCGTCGCCCGTTGGGGTGACCCGCTGTTCTCTGATGTCCCCGAATTTGACCCCGCAACACGCGGCACCGCCGCCAGTCAGGCCCGCGCTTTTGGCGACAATACCGACGGCATGGATATCTTCTCTCACGCAGGTCGCACCCTGCTGGTTGTGAACAACGAATACACCAACCGCAGCATCATCTGGGGCGATCGTGGCGAAGCCGGTCCTGACAAAGACGGCATTCTCAAAGGCATGATGGCCCATGGTGTCACCGTGGCCGAGCTTTCCGATGGTGAAAACGGCTGGCAGATGGTCAAAGACAGCCCCTACAACCGCCGCATTACGCCTCAAACCGAAACGATGCTCACAGGCCCCGCCGCCGGTCATGATCTGGTCAAAACAGACGCCGACCCGACAGGCACAAAAGTGCTCGGCACATGGAACAACTGCGGCAATGGCGTCACGCCTTGGGGCACCTATCTGGCCTGCGAAGAAAACTTCAACGGCTATTTCTCCGCCGAAGATGACGCCCATGAGGTGTCAGCCGAGCTGAAGCGCTATGGCATCTCTGCCAAAGACTGGGGCTATCGCTGGGCCGAGGCCGATTCACGCTTTGACGTTGCCAAAAACCCCAACGAGCCAAATCGCGCCGGATATGTCGTCGAAATCGACCCGACCGATGCCACCTCCACCCCGAAAAAGCGCAGCGCACTGGGCCGCATGAAGCATGAAAACGCCGAATGTGTGGTGAACAACGACGGCAGGCTTGTGATCTACATGGGCGACGACGAGCGCGGCGAATTCCTTTATCGCTACGTCTCAGACAACGTCTATGCGCCGGGTGTCGACACAGACGATCTGATGGACAACGGCACGCTTTATGCTGCCAAATTCCACGACACAGGGGCCGGCGAATGGCTCGAGCTGTCCGAAGCTGCCACAGGCATGAGCAAAGCCGAAATCTGTATCCACACCCGCCAAGCCGCCTCCAAAGTCGGCGCAACCACGATGGACCGCCCCGAATGGGTCGCTGCCAATCCCAATGCGCCGGAACTCTACTGTGCGCTGACCAACAACAAAAACCGTGGCATCAAACCAAATGCTGGCGGCGATCTGACGCCTGTTGGCGGGCCAAACCCGCGCGAGGCCAATAAATACGGTCAAATCGTGCGCTGGAAGCCCGATGCGGGCGACCATACTTCCAATGGCTTTGCCTGGGATCTCTATGTTATGGCCGGCAATCCGCAGGTCCACCAAGACACCCGTGCCGGCTCTGACAATCTCTCTGCCGGCAATATGTTCAACTCCCCGGACGGCCTCGCCTTTGACGATGCGGGCCTTCTCTGGATCCAAACCGACGGAAACTACTCCAATGCCGAGGATTTTGCCGGCCACGGCAACAACCAGATGCTCGCGGGCGACCCCGTCACAGGCGAGATCCGCCGCTTCCTTGTCGGCCCCAACGAATGCGAGGTGACGGGGCTGTCTTGGTCTGCGGATCGCCGCACGATGTTTGTCGGGATCCAGCATCCGGGCGAAGACGGCGGCAGCCAATGGCCTGACGGCAACAGCGTGCCCCGCTCCGCCATTATCGCCGTGCGCCGCGAAGACGGCGGCCTCATCGGCTGATCCTCATCAAGACCATGAAGATTTTTCAGGGGCGTCCGAGCGGCGCCCCTGTTCATTTCTGCCGCGAAATCTGCGCAAGGTCGCTCAAATGCGCCGCAAAGTCGAAAACGGGCACTGCGGCGCGCGCTGCGTCCTTTAGACGTGTTGATCAAAGAGGAAAGGGAATCATCCATGCCCGACGTCACAATCGTTTACTGGCGCGACATTCCGGCTCAAGTCATCGTCGGCAAAGGCCGGCGTGGCTCCAAAGCGCCCCTGCCCGAGCGCTTTGAGCAGGCTATTGATCGCGCTGCGATGAAAATCGGCGCAGAAGACAGTGACGCCTATATGGCCGAATGGCGCAAGGCCGAGCCTTTCACTGTGGAGGGAGACCCCGAGGTTATCGCCGCCGCAGAAGCGGCGCGGATCGACGCTGACTACGACAAAGAGCGCATCAAAGCGCTGATCGCAAACGAAGGCTGGGCCTGAGCGCTCATGAACATCAGGGAGGCCATCATGGCACTGCTTAATTTCCGCAAAAAGACGGCTGACACCGCTTCAGCCACGGCCAACCCTGCCCAGTTGGAGGCCTTTCTTCAGGGCTATTCCATAGAGGTCATGCCGCGCACCGCCTCCAAAGTTGAGGATTTTCGCGACATCCTGCCCAAAGGCACACGCGTCTATATTGCCCATATCGAGGGCACGCCGATTGAAGAAATGGTCGAGACAGCCGCACGCATCAACGCCGAGGGTTTTGATGTCATGCCGCACTTCCCGGCCCGCATCATCCACGACGAAGCCATGCTCGCCAACTGGATCGCCATGTATCAAGGCGAAGCCAACGTCACTCAGGCGCTGCTGCTTGCGGGGGGCGTCGACACGCCCCATGGCGCGTTCCATTCCTCGATGCAACTTCTGGAAACCGGCCTCTTTGACAAGGCAGGCTTTACGCGCCTTCACGTTGCCGGCCATCCGGAGGGCAACAAGGACATCGACACCGACGGATCAAACAAAAACGTCGAGGACGCGCTCCAGTGGAAACAGAAATTCTCCGAGCGCACCGAGGCCAAAATGGCCCTTGCGACACAGTTCGCCTTTGAGGCCGGCCCGATCATCGAATGGGCCAACGGGCTAAAAGCCGCCGGCGTCGATATCCCTGTGCATATCGGCATCGCTGGCCCCGCCAAGCTGCAAACGCTGATCAAATTCGCCATTGCCTGTGGCGTTGGCCCCTCCCTCAAAGTGCTTCAGAAGCGCGCGATGGATGTGACCAAGCTGCTTCTGCCTTATGAGCCAACAGAGGTTCTCGCAGAGCTGGCCGCCCACAAAGCGGCCAACCCCGACTTCAACATCGAGCAGGTCCACTTCTTCCCGCTCGGCGGCATCAAAACCAACGCCACATGGGCAACGGAAAACGGCGGCGCTTCCGGCGTTCCTGTCAATGCCGTGGCAAACCAAGCATAAGAAAGCGCTGATATGACCAGAACAATCGTCGAATCCAAAACCAAAACCGCGATCATCGGCTTTGACCAGCCCTTCACAGTGATCGGCGAGCGCATCAACCCCACGGGGCGCAAGGTGCTCAACGAAGAGCTGGAGCGTGGCGACTTTTCCCGCGTTCAGGCCGACGCGCTGGCGCAGGTCGCGGCAGGCGCCACCATCCTTGATATCAACTCGGGCGCTGTCTTCTCGGGCAAAATGGCCGAAGACCCCCGCTATGCAGACAACAACTTCGTTGAGCCAACCTTGATGCGCGAGCTGATCGAAAAAGTGCAAGAAGTCACAGACTCTCCACTGTGCATCGACAGCTCTGTTCCGGGCGCGCTCGAAGCCGGTCTTGCCGCCGCCGAAGGCCGTCCACTGCTGAACTCTGTGACAGGCGAAGAAGAGCGCCTCGAGCAGGTTCTGCCGCTGGTCAAGAAATACAACGTCCCCGTTGTCGCCATCTCCAATGACGACACAGGCATCTCCGAAGACCCCGATGTGCGCTTTGCCGTGGCCAAAAAGATTGTCGAGCGCGCCGCAGACTTTGGCATCCCCGCGCATGACATCGTTGTGGACCCGCTCGTCATGCCGATCGGCGCAATGGGAACAGCCGGCCTTCAGGTCTTCACGCTCGTGCGCCGCTTGCGCGAAGAGCTGGGCGTCAACACAACCTGTGGCGCCTCCAATATCTCCTTTGGCCTGCCAAACCGTCACGGCATCAACAACGCCTTCCTGCCGATGGCCATCACCGCAGGCATGACCTCGGCGATCATGAATCCGGTCGCGATCCCCGTTGGCCCGACCAAAATCGCCGAAAAGCGCGCCGAAGTTGAGGCCTCGGGTCTTGTTCTGCCCGCCGATATGGATGATGAAACCTTCTGCCAGCTCTTTGGCCTTGGCTCAACCAAGCCCCGCGCCGGCAAGGAAATGGAGGCCATCCGCGCCGCCAACTTCCTCACCAACAATGATGATGGTGGCGCGGCCTGGATCAACTTCAACCGCGTCGCCCCCAAAGCAGGCCAGGAAGGCCGCGGCCGCGCGGGCCGCACAGGCGGACGCCGCCGCGGCTAAAGGCTCAGACTTTGCAAAAAACAGCGCTCCGGCTTCCCGCCGGGGCGTTTTTTATGCCAGCTTTTTGGCCCTCACGCGCCCAGCCTACTCGGCACAGGCTACTCGGAACAGGGCCAAGCCGCCACCGCCTGATCAAAAGCCGGATGGCGCATCTCGCTGCCCACGCCCACTCCGTAAGCCGCAGCCAAACCGCCGTTGATCTCTAATACGGCAAGCGCCTTCCCGTTGCTTGAAATAACTGTCTCATCAAGGGGTTGTGCGCGATTATGAATGTGGCTGATCCGCCCCGTTTCATCCACAAACAGCAGATCAAGCTCAATCAGCGTGTTGCGCATCCAGAAGGCCAGCTTGGCAGGCGCCTGAAAGACAAACAACATCCCCGCGCCCCGCGGCAGGCTCTCACGATACATCAGCCCCTTGGCACGTGCGCGCTCCGTATCCGCGATTTCAATTTGAAATTGCGCCGTGCCCCACGGCCCGCGCAGCGCCACCACATCCTCCCGACACTGCGCCGCGAGCGGCCCGGTTGTGAGAGCCAGAAAAGCCAAAAGAGCGGCCACAACAGCCGCTCTTGTGCATTTCAGTCGACACATTAAGTCTAAATTGCGCTTTCCCAAGAGCAAACCTCCGTTGCCATGCGCCCACGCTTGCCATCAATCACTTTGATGGCAACCGCCTCGCCCGGCTGAAGGTCGGCAAAGCCTGAGCGGCGGAGCACTTCGATATGTACAAACACATCATCATCCTTGCCGTAGACATTTGCAAAGCCAAATCCTTTGCTTTTATCAAACCATTTGACCCGTGCGGCTTCGAGAGTGGCCGCCGCGATGATCGCAGGGTCAATATCCTCAAAGTCGGCCAGCGCCGGCTCACCCGTGTTTTCGGGCGGTTCGATCTCAAGCACTTCTGTCGCTTGCACGCCGCGCTCTGTGATCTGCGCACTCAAAGCGATCCGAGCGCCATCGGCGATCGAATTTTGCCCGAAGTTACGCAACACATTGGCGTGCAACAAGATATCCGGTCCGCCTGTATCAGCAACCACGAAGCCAAATCCCTTTACAGGATCAAACCACTTCACGCTGCCGCGAACTAACATTACGTCTTCCACTATCAAAATTTACTTTCCTGTCCGTTTCACTCCGTCCCCAAACCTGTTGTGGCGGCAAACAGTTGATTAATTCAACCAAAAAATCCGATTTTCGGAAAAAAAATGTGAAATAACACGTTAACAATATGACGCTATTTAGCGTCAATCAGCGCTTATCTTAAGGATTCAAACGCAAAATTTCCCACGCCGCCGCAACAGTCTCCCGCCGCCAGCGAAACCGGTCATGGAGCCGAAACGCCCCATCCGCCCAAAACTCTATTTCAAGCGGGGCAATCCGGTATCCGCCCCAAAAGGGTGGCCGGGGAGGATTCGGCCCTTTTTCAGCCGTGATCTTTGCCACCTTGGCCATAAGGCTCGCGCGCGAGCTTAACGGCTGCGACTGATCCGAGGCCCAAGCGCCCAAACGGCTCTTGAGCGAGCGCGACTGATAATAGGCGTCCGCCTGTGGCCCCTCGACCTTGCTGATCAGCCCGCGCACCCGCACCTGACGGCGCAACGACTTCCAATGCAGCACAAAAGCGGCCTTGCCCGCGCCGTCCAGCTCTTGGGCCTTGGCCGAGCCGTAGTTGGTATAAAACACAAAAGCATCCGCCTCGATCTCCTTGAGCAAAACCATGCGGACATTGGGCAATCCGTCCTGATCAACCGTCGACAGCGCAATCGCATTGGGATCGTTCACTTCAGAGGCTTCCGCTTCCCCGAGCCAGCGCTGCGCAATCGCAAAAGGGTCCTCGCCCGCGAAGAGACCTGTTCTGTCTGCCATGGTAATTCCTCTGTCTTTCAAGTCCTGAGACTTGAAGCACCCTAGGCAATCGCCTAAAGACGTCAATAACTCATTAACAAATATTCATCAGGGCGGAGATATGAATGTCTAATCAGCTTTTGGCAGGGAAACGCGGGCTTATTATGGGCCTCGCAAACGACAAGTCGATCGCCTGGGGGATCGCGAAGGCCTGCGCCGATGCGGGCGCCGATCTAGCCTTCTCCTATCAGGGCGAGGCCCTGCTCAAACGGGTCAATCCTCTCGCCGCCCAGCTCGGCTCTTCACTTGTCGTGCCTTGCGATGTGTCTGATGAAGCCTCCATGGACTCGCTCTTTGAGACACTCAAAGCCGAATGGGGGCAGCTTGATTTCGTGGTCCACGCCATCGGATTTTCCGACAAAAACGAGCTGCGTGGCCGCTACGTCGATACCAGCCGCGACAATTTCACCATGACAATGGATATCTCGGTCTATTCCTTTACGGCGATCATGCAGCGCGCCGAAAAGATGATGGCGCCCGGCGGCTCTGCCCTCACCCTGACTTACTACGGCGCCGAGCAGGTGATGCCACATTACAACGTCATGGGCGTCGCCAAAGCCGCGCTGGAAGCCTCGGTCAAATACCTCGCCGAAGACCTCGGCAAAGACGGCATCCGCGTCAATTCGATCTCGGCTGGCCCGATCAAGACCCTGGCCGCCTCCGGGATTGGCGATTTCCGCTATATCCTCAAATGGAACGAGCTCAATTCGCCGCTGCGCCGCAACGTGACAATTGACGATGTCGGCAAATCCGCGCTCTACCTGCTCTCTGACCTCGGCTCAGGCGTGACTGGCGAAAACCTTCACGTTGACGCAGGCTACCATGTCGTCGGCATGAAAGCGGTCGATGCGCCCGATATCGACGTAGTGACCGGCCGCAAAGACTAAGCCATGGAGCTGGGCCACATCATCGCCTTCAACCTGACGCTGCTGGCCGCGATGGCCAGCCCCGGCCCGGCCCTTCTTCTGGCGCTCAAAACCACGCTCACATCCGGCCGCATGGCCGGGATTGTCACAGGTCTGGGCCTGGGCACAATGGCCGCCACATGGACCGCCCTCGCCCTTTTGGGGCTTGAGGGGGTGTTCCGGCTCTTTCCCTGGGCCTATACGCTGCTCAAGACCGGCGGCGCGCTCTACCTGATCTATATCGCTCTCATGATGTGGAAAGAGGCCGCCCGGCCGCTGCCGCCGTCCACCGTCACGCCCCCCAAGCTGCGGCGCGCGTTTTTCACAGGTCTGGCCGTGAATTTGGCCAATCCGAAGTCTGTGATTTTTGCCTCGGCCGTGCTCCTCGTGATCTTCCCCCAAGGCCTCGGCCTGACAGACAAGGCCGCAATCCTGCTCAATCACCTGCTGATCGAATGGGCGCTCTATACGCTCTTTGCCATCGCGCTCTCGACACCGGCGGCCCGCACAGCCTATCTGCGCCTCAAGCCCCTGCTCGACCGCCTCGCGGGCCTCATTCTCGGCGCGCTCGCTCTGCGCCTGCTCATTTCAAAATAACCACACAGACCCACCGACAAAGGAACCGCCGCCATGACAGACCGCCTCCCGCACGAAAAAGGCTTTCACATCTCCTGGGACCAGATTCACCGCGACAGCCGCGCGCTGGCCTGGCGCCTTGATGGCAAAGGCCCCGACAACGGCCAGTGGCGCGCCGTCGTCGCGGTGACACGCGGCGGGATGGCCCCCGCGATGATCGTGGCGCGCGAACTCGACATCCGCACGGTCGATACCATCTCGGTCAAATCCTATCACTCCGGCGGCGGCAAAGCCGACCAGCGCCGCGAAGCCGAAGTCCTCAAAGCGCCCGAAGCCGGCCTGATGGGCGATGGCACAGGCATTCTCGTGGTCGATGACCTCGTGGACAGCGGCAAAACCCTCGAGCTGGTGCGCTCGCTCTACCCCAAGGCCCATTTCGCTTGCGTCTATGCCAAGCCCGAAGGCGAAAAGCAGGCCGATACCTTCATCACCGGGGTGAGCCAGGACACCTGGATTTTCTTCCCCTGGGATATGGCGCTGCAATATGTCGAGCCCTACCGCGGCAAAGACTGACACCTGACTTTTTGGCTTCTGCAGGACGCTCCGCGGGGGATATTTGGAGAAAGAAAAAGGATCACAGACCCCCGGCTTTTTCTTTCTGAAAATATCCCCGCCGGAGGCTCCTGCATCACAACGGGATGCCCGCCATGACACTGCCACGCACCGCAACAACCTTCCCGCCCCCCGTGCAAGAAGCCCGGCGCTGGCTTGATGGGCTGAGTTTTCCTGCCGAACGCCCGCTGATCAACGTCAGCCAGGCCGCGCCCACCGCTCCGCCCCCTGCCGCGCTGCGCGAAGCGATGGCCGAGGCCATCCTGACGGAGCCTGAGGCCCATCTCTACGGCCCGACGCTCGGCCTGCCGGCGCTGCGCGCCGAAGTGGCCCGGCAATGGCGCGCGGGCTATGGCGGCGAGATCGCCGAGGCCGAGGTCGCGATCACATCAGGGTGCAATCAGGCCTTTGCCGCCGCCATCGCCACGCTCTGCGCGGAGGGCGACGAGGTTATTCTGCCAACCCCATGGTATTTCAATCATAAAATGTGGCTTGATATGTCAGCTGTGCGCAGCGTTGCGCTGCCCGCCGGCGCAGGCCTTCTGCCCGATCCCGAAGACGCCCGCGCCCTGATCACGCCGCGCACCCGCGCGATTGCGCTTGTCACGCCCAACAACCCCGCCGGCGTCGAGTATCCCGCAGAGCTTGTCGGCGCCTTCTATGATCTGGCTCAGGAGCACGGCCTCGCTCTCATTGTCGATGAAACCTACCGTGACTTTGACAGCCGCACAGGCGCGCCGCATGATCTCTTCACGCGCCATGGCTGGCAGAGCACGCTGATCCAGCTCTATTCCTTTTCCAAAGCCTACCGTCTCACCGGCCACCGCGTCGGCGCGATCGTGGCGTCACAGGCGCGTCTGGCCGAGGTCGAGAAGTTTCTTGACACGGTCACGATCTGCCCCAACCAGATCGGCCAGCGGGGCGCGCTCTGGGGGATGCAGAACCTGAGCCAATGGCTCGCAGGCGAGCGCGCCGAAATCCTTGCCCGCCGCGCCGCCATTGAGGCCGAGGCCCCGCGCCTCACTGCGCAGGGGTGGCAGCTGCTCGGCCTTGGCGCCTATTTTGCCTATCTGGCGCATCCGTTTGATCTGCGCTCTGATGCGCTTGCCAAGGAGCTGGTGCGCCAGCAAAGCGTGCTGTGCCTTCCGGGCACGATGTTTCGCCCCACGCCGGACGGCGCAGGCGCGCGCGAGCTGCGCATTGCCTTTGCCAATGTCGATGCAGCGGGTGTCAAAACCCTGTTTGACAGGCTGGAAAAGACCCGCGCTTGAGCCTTGCTCCCGCGCGCGCAAACCCTTAGACACTGCCCTCAAGAATTGGGCATGAGGAGAGCGTGATGAGCGCGAGTGGCAAGACAACCAAAACTTTGGTCTGGATCCTGATGGCGATGCTCATCTTGGGCCTCGGCGGCTTCGGAATAACCAACCTTGGTGGCTCCGTGCGCACCATTGGCGCCGTCGGTGACAAAGACATCACAACCCAAAGCTACAGCCGCGCCCTGCGCCAGATGTTGCAGGGCCAGACCTCCGCCACAGGCGGGCCGCTCAGCTTTGCGCAGGCCCAAGCCCAACAGCTTGACCGCCTCGTGCTCTCACAGCTCATCGCCACACGCTCGCTTGACGCCGAAACCGCTGCCCTCGGCCTCTCGGTCGGAGATGCGCGCCTCGGCCGCCAGATTGTGCAAACAGACGCCTTCAAAGGCATCGACGGGGCGTTTAGCCGCGACGATTACCGCTTCCGCCTTCAGCAAATCGGCCTCACAGAGCGCCAGTATGAAGAGATCCTGCGCGAAGAAATGGCCCGCGAGATTGTTCAGACAGCCCTCTTCAGCAACATCCAGCCGACAGCAAGCTATGCCGAGACCTTGCTCGGCTTTCTCGCCGAGGAACGCGATTTTACATGGGCGGTGATCGAGGAAAGCCACCTGACAGCGCCCCTGCCCGAGGCGACCGAGGCCGAAC
Organism: Flavobacteriia bacterium; assembly: GCA_018500075.1. GTDB lineage: Bacteria > Bacteroidota > Bacteroidia > Flavobacteriales > Flavobacteriaceae > MAG-120531. The sequence continues at coordinate 14,155 of JAHBAN010000116.1, forward strand.
TTGTCGCCTTCCACCGCGACAATGCCCAAAACTACAAAACGCCCTTCCTGCGCAAAATCACCTTTGCCATGCTCACCCCCGAGCAGATGATCGAAACCGTTGAGGTCGATGAGGCAACCCTTCAGCAGCTCTTTACAGAGCGCGCCGCCGAGCTTGACCGCCCCGAGCGCCGGCTCGTCGAGCGGCTCGTCTTCTCCGACCAAACCGAGGCCGAGGCCGCCGCCGAGGCGATCGCTTCAGGCAGTACAAGCTTTGAGGCGGTTGTGAGCGAGCGTGGCCTCGCCCTATCGGACATCGACATGGGAGACATCAGCCGCGCCGAGCTTGACGTCGCGGGCGAGGCCGTCTTTGCCGCCGGATCCGGCGCGGTTGTCGGCCCGCTTCCCACCGATCTGGGACCGGCCCTGTTCCGGATCAACGGCATTCTCGCCGCCGTGGAGACGCAGTTTGACGACGTCATCGAAGAGCTGCGCGATGACTATGCCCAGAGCCGCGCCCGCCGCATGATCGAGAGCGAGCGCGAAGCCTTTGAAGACCTGCTCGCCGCCGGGGCCACGCTGGAGGAGCTGGCCGACGAGACGGTGATGACGCTTGGCACCATCGACTGGCACGAGCGCGCCGAGGCCACACCGGCGGGCTATGCCGCCTTCCGCGAGGCTGCAAGCCGGATCACGCTTGAGGATTTTCCCGAGCTGATCGAGCTGGACGATGGCGGCTTGATCGCCCTGCGCCTTGACGCAGAGGTGCCCGCCGCCGAGCAGCCGCTTTCGGATGTGCGCGCCGAGGTTGTCGCTGACGAGCGCCGCCAGCGGCTCCTTGACGCACTGGAAGACAAAGCCGGCGCGCTGGCCGCAGCACTGGGCGAAGGCCGCGCTTTTGCTGCGCTCGGGGTCACAGAGCGTGTCGAAACCGGCCTGACGCGCGCCGAGTTCATCGCCGATGCGCCCGCCGCGCTCATCGTTGAGGCCTTTGCCCTGACCGCTCAGGGCGAAACAGCCGTTGTGCGGGGTGGGGACAGCGTCGTGCTGTTGCAACTGGATATGATCATTGCGCCCGATCTCTCTGATCCCGAGCTGGCCAGCACCCGCCAGCTTCTGGAAAGCCAGTATGAAAACGATCTGGCCCAGGATATCTATACTCTCTTCGTGAGTGACATTCAGTCACGTATGCCCATCACCCTGGATGAGGCCGCGATCAATGCGGTCAACACCCAGTTCTAACCGAAAAGGCAGACCCCGTGGAGCTGACCCCATCTTTCTCACGGTTCGAGCAGGGCTTTTCTGCCGGCGAGAACCAGCTCGTCTATACCCGTCTCGCGGCCGATCTTGATACGCCTGTGTCGCTGATGCTCAAGCTGACCGGCGCGGCCAAAAACGCCTTCATGCTCGAATCGGTCACAGGCGGAGAGGTGCGCGGGCGCTATTCCATCATCGGGTTAAAGCCCGATCTTGTCTGGCAGTGCCACGGCACAGCAAGCCGCCTCAACCGCCAGGCGCGCTTTGATGAAAGCGCCTTTGAAGACCAGTCCGGCGACCCGCTCGCCAATCTGCGCGCGCTGCTCGCCGAAAGCCGTATCACCATGCCAGACGATTTGCCCGCCGCCTCTGCGGGTCTGTTTGGCTATCTCGGCTATGACATGATCCGCCTTGTGGAGCATCTGCCCGATATCCCTGAAGACACCCTCGGTCTGCCCGATGCGGTGCTGTTGCGCCCGACGGTCACAGCCGTTCTGGATGGCGTCAAAGGCGAGGTGATCGTTGTGGCCCCAGCCTGGGCCGGCGAAGGGCTGTCGGCCCGGGCCGCCTATGCGCAGGCCGCCGAGCGGGTGATGGATGCTGTGCGCGATCTGGAGCGCGCCCTGCCCCAACAGGCCCGCGATCTTGGCGAGGCCCAAACCGACGCCGAGCCGCAAAGCAATTTCACCCGCGAGGGCTACAAGGACGCCGTCGAAAAAGCCAAGGACTATATCCGCAAAGGCGATATTTTTCAGGTCGTGCCCAGCCAGCGCTGGTCCCAGCCCTTCCGCCAGCCGCCGTTTGCGCTCTATCGCTCCTTGCGGCGCACAAACCCGTCGCCCTTCATGTTTTATTTCAATTTCGGCGGCTTTCAGGTGATCGGGGCATCGCCCGAAATCCTTGTGCGCGTGTTTGGCAATGAGGTCACAATCCGCCCGATCGCCGGCACACGGCCCCGCGGCGCAACCCCCGAGGAAGACCGCGCCCTCGAAGCCGATCTGCTGGCCGACCAAAAAGAGCTGGCCGAGCACCTCATGCTGCTTGATCTGGGCCGCAATGACACCGCCCGCGTCTCCAAAATCGGCACAGTGCGCCCGACCGAGGAATTCATCATCGAGCGCTACAGCCATGTCATGCACATTGTCTCCAACGTGGTGGGCGAGCTGGCCCCCGAGCATGACGCGCTCTCGGCTCTGCTCTCGGGCTTGCCCGCAGGCACAGTCTCCGGTGCGCCCAAAGTGCGCGCCATGGAGATCATTGACGAACTTGAGCCGGAAAAACGGGGCATCTACGGCGGCGGCGTCGGCTATTTCGCAGCCAATGGCGATATGGATGTCTGCATCGCGCTGCGCACCGCCCTTGTGAAGGATGAAACCCTCTACATCCAAGCCGGCGGCGGCGTGGTCTATGACAGCGATCCCGAGGCCGAATATATGGAAACAGTGCATAAATCAGGCGCAATCCGGCGCGCCGCCGCCGATGCCACCCGCTTCACAGGCAATGGGTGATCCTGCAATGCCCAAATCCGCCGCGCAGCCCTGTGCCATTCCTCTTTCCAGAAATATCCCGGGGAGCGCGAGGGGCTGGCCCCTCGCCCGTGTCCTGTGAGCCGGCTCATCCTGTTCAACAAGCCCTTTGGCGTGCTCAGCCAGTTCACCGACAAAGGCACCCAAGGATCGCCCCGCGCCACGCTCTCGGATTTTATCACCGTCAAAGGCGTCTACCCCGCCGGACGGCTGGATCGCGACAGCGAGGGGCTGTTGCTGCTCACCGATGATGGCCGCCTGCAAGCGCGGCTCTCCAGCCCCAAATTCAAAGAACCCAAAACCTATCTCGTTCAGGTCGAAGGCGTCCCCGATGACGCCTGTCTCTTATACACATCT
>JAHBAN010000125.1 GCA_018500075.1 Flavobacteriia bacterium
AGATGTGTATAAGAGACAGGCTCGGGCCGGGGGGTGCGCCGCCTTCGGCGTCGCTGCGCCGGGGGACGTTGTCCCCCGGACCCCCTAGGATATTTGGGGCCATAAAAAAGCCGGAGACGGGGTCAGTCATCGGCGGCGATCAGGGTTTTGAGGATCGATTTTGCACTGTCTGAGGCCCAGTCGGCCTCGCCGAGCAGCCGGGCGACTTCTGTGCCGTCGCGCGCGATCAGCAGGGTGGCAGGCAGGCCGAGAACGCCCATTTCGCGCGCCATTGCAGAGGTAGCATCGGTGTGCAGGGGCAGGTTTTGGACCCCGATCTCGGCAAAGAAGCGGGCCATGGCGGCGGGGTCGTTTCGGCCTGTGGCGATTGTCAGGACTTCAAAGTCCGGCCCGCCCAGCTCGGACTGAAGGGCGGAGAGCATGGGCATTTCCTTGCGGCAGGGGGCGCACCATGTGGCCCAGAAGTTGAGCAGGACGACTTTGCCTTTGTGTTCGGTGAGCGCGACCGGATCGCCTGTGGCCGTGTGATAGGGCGCTGTGGCCAGCGCGCGGGGGGCGGGGTGCAAGAGGAGTTTTTTCATATCTGCGCTTTGAAGCGCTTGGAGCTGTTGGCGGGTGGTCGCAGACAGCCCGCCTTCGGGCGTTTCAGAGGGGCGCAGCGCGAAAACCGCGCTGATGATTGCGAATGCGGCGAGGGCGGTATAAACCAGCTTGGAGCGAGACATTTTCATCCTTTCGAAGGCATTAAACCCATGAGCAACGACACCTCGAACCAAATGTGGGGCGGCCGCTTTTCGGCTGGCGTAGACGCGATTATGGAGGCGATCAACGCCTCGATCGGGTTTGACCAGCGGATGGCGGCCGAGGACATTGCCGGCTCTCGGGCCCATGCTGCCATGTTGGCGGCCACGGGCATTGTCAGTGATAGCGATGCTGCGGCGATGAGGGAAGGGCTGCTCACGGTCTTGTCAGAGATCGAGGCCGGGACCTTTGAATTTTCCACCCAGCTTGAGGACATCCACATGAATGTGGAGAGCCGTCTCAAGGCGCTGATCGGCGCGCCTGCGGGGCGTTTGCACACGGGGCGCTCGCGCAACGACCAGGTGGCGACCGACTTCAAGCTTTGGGTGCGCGGCCAGATGGATGCGGCCATTGCCGGCATTCGCGCGCTTCAGCTTGCCTTTTTGGGGCAGGCCGAGGCGGGGGCGGATTGGGTTATGCCCGGATTTACGCATTTGCAGACGGCGCAGCCTGTGACATGGGGGCATCACATGATGGCCTATGTCGAGATGCTCGGGCGGGACGCCTCGCGCTTTGAGGATGCGCGCGCCCGGATGAACGAAAGCCCCTTGGGGGCGGCGGCGCTGGCGGGCACCTCCTTTCCGATTGACCGGCATATGACGGCCGAGGCGCTCGGCTTTGCGCGCCCGGCGGCGAATTCGCTCGATGCGGTGAGTGACCGCGACTTTGCGCTCGAGTTTTTGAGTGCGGCGAGCATTTGCGCCATGCACCTGAGCCGCTTTGCCGAGGAGCTGGTGATCTGGTCTTCGGCGCAGTTTCGCTTTGTGCAGCTGTCTGACAGCTTTTCGACCGGCTCAAGCATTATGCCCCAGAAGAAAAATCCGGATGCGGCGGAGCTGATCCGCGCCAAGATCGGGCGGATTTTCGGGGCCAATGTGGCACTGATGATGGTGATGAAGGGGCTGCCTCTGGCCTATTCCAAGGATATGCAGGAAGACAAGGAGCAGGTCTTTGATGCGGCCGACAACCTGATGCTGGCGCTGGCGGCGATGGAGGGGATGGTGCGCGACATGAGCGCCAACCGCGAGAGCCTTGCGGGCGCGGCGGGCAGCGGCTTTTCCACGGCGACCGACCTTGCCGACTGGTGTGTGCGGGTGCTCAATATGCCGTTTCGGGAGGCGCATCATGTGACGGGGAGCCTTGTGGCGCTGGCGGAGGCGAAGGGCTGTGACTTGCCGGATCTGTCGCTTGCCGAGATGCAGAGCGTCGCTGCGGCGATCACCGAGGATGTGTTTAACGTGCTGACGGTCGAGGCGTCTGTTGCGTCGCGCACAAGCTATGGCGGCACGGCACCAAGCGAGGTGCGCAAGCAGATCGCGCGCTGGAAAGAGGCGCTGGCGTGAACCGCCTTTGGCTCGGGCTGGCGCTCTGGGGCACGGTGCATCCGATGTATTATTTTCTGTCCTATATGAAGGCTGAGGGCGTCGGCCTCGCCGGGCTGTCGCGGGCCTGGTATGTCAATGCCTCGACCACCGGCCTGACCTGGGATCTGATCATTGCGGCGCTCAGTCTCACGGTCTGGGTGATCTATGAGGTATCCAAAACCCGCGACGGGCTGCGGCTTCTGGCGATTCCCGCGACGTTTTGTATCGGGGTGAGCTGTGGGTTGCCGCTCTATCTTTATCTGCGCGGGCGGAGGGGATAGGATCCCTGCAAGCTCTTGAAGGAGGTGTGTTGTGGTTCGGTATTTATGTTTGGGGTTGGGTCTTCTGGTCTTGGCGGGCTGTGGCGCTGACGGGGCGCCTATGCGGCCATCAATGGAAAAGAGCGACAGCGCTGCCGCTGGCGGTGTGACCCTGTCAGGCTATGGGACGGTCGGGGTTGTTTATGAGTGAGCCTGCCGGCTCCGTCTGTGCTTGCCCTGTTTGTGGCGGTATCTCTGCGCCCGCGGCTCGGGCGACAGGCCGCTGAACAGGCTTGGCGCGCGCCCGCGTTTGCGCTAGAGCAGGCGCAAGACAGCGAAGGGGCGCGCAATGGACCATTTTCTTTATCAAAACGGCGAACTTCATGCCGAGGATGTGCCGTTGAGCGCGATTGCCGCGGCGGTTGGCACGCCGTTTTACTGCTATTCCACGGCCACTTTGGAGCGTCACTTCCGCCTGTTTGACGAGGCGCTTGAGGGGATGGAGCATCTTGTCTGCTATGCCATGAAAGCGGCCTCCAATCTGGCGATCCTCAAGGTTCTGGCCGATCTGGGCGCAGGGATGGATGTTGTTTCGGGCGGCGAATATGCCCGCGCCAAGGCGGCGGGTGTTCCGGGCGACAAGATCGTTTTTTCCGGCGTTGGCAAGACGCGCGCCGAGATGCGCATGGCGCTTGAGGGCGGCATTCGCCAGTTCAATGTCGAGAGCGAGCCGGAACTGGAGCGGCTGAACGCGGTGGCACTTGAGCTGCGGCTCAAAGCGCCGGTCACGATCCGCGTCAACCCGGACGTAGACGCCAAGACCCATGCCAAGATTGCCACCGGCAAATCCGAAAACAAATTCGGGATCCCGATTGCCAAGGCGCGGGCGGTCTATGCCCATGCGGCGGGCCTCAAGGGGCTTGAGATTGTCGGGATCGATGTTCATATCGGCTCGCAACTCACCGATCTTGCGCCGTTTCGTCTGGCCTATGAGAAGGTCAAGGAGCTGACGCTGGCGCTGCGCGCAGATGGCCATGATATCCGCCGTCTTGATCTTGGAGGCGGGCTTGGCATTCCCTATGAGCGCTCCAATACGGCACCGCCCTTGCCGACAGATTACGGCGCCATGGTGCGCGAGGTTCTGGGCGATCTGGGCTGCGAAATCGAGATCGAACCGGGGCGGCTGATTGCCGGCAATGCGGGGGTTTTGGTGAGTGATGTGGTCTATGTCAAACAGGGTGAGGGGCGGCAGTTTCTCATTCTGGATGCGGCCATGAACGATCTGATCCGCCCGGCGATGTATGATGCCTATCACGATATTGTCCCTGTGGTGGAGCCTGCGGCGGGGGCCGAGCCTGAGGTCTATGATATTGTGGGTCCGGGTTGTGAGAGCGGCGATACCTTTGCCAAGGGGCGCAGCATGGCCGCGATGGGCGAGGGCGATCTTGTCGCGTTTCGCAGTGCCGGAGCTTACGGGGCGGTGATGGCGAGCGAGTATAATTCGCGCCCGCTCATTCCCGAAGTTCTGGTGAAGGGTGATCAATTTGCTGTCATTCGCCCACGTCCGAGCTTGGAAGAGATGCTCGCGCGCGATACCATGCCCGCGTGGCTGTAGCGCTAGGGCGCAACACAGCCGCAGACCCGACGGAGGAGCGGCGTGTCAGAGCAGACCCGAAAGCCTGTGTGGAATGATCTGAAAGGTCCGCTCATGCTGACCTATCTTGGCCTTTGGGCCGAGCGGCTTTGTCTCGGGTTTTGGCCGATCTGGTCGGCGCTTATTTCTGGTTTGGCGTTTGTCTTCTTGGGGTTACACGAGGTGTGGCCGCTTGAGCTGGTGTGGGGCTTTTTTGTTTTGGTGGCCTTGGCTGCGGGAGTCGGGGCTTGGTATGCCTGGCGCAGATTTGCGCTGCCGCGCTATGAAGAGGCTCTCATGCGGATCGACGCGAGCCTTGTCGGGCGGCCCATTCGGGCGGTGCGCGACAGGCAGGCGATCGGCGCGGGAGATGTGGCCTCCGAGGCGCTGTGGCAGGAATACCAGCGCCGTATGATGGCAAAAATTCGCAGCGCGCGCGCGGTTGCGCCCAAGATCCGCCTTGCAGGGGCCGATCCTTTCGGGCTGCGCTATGTCGCGCTGCTGGCGCTGTCGGTCGGGCTGCTGTTTGGCTCGGTCTGGCGGCTGGCCACGGTTGGCGAGATTGCCGGGCCAAGCGGGGCCACAGCCCATGTGGCGATGGGGCCGAGCTGGGAGGGCTGGATCGAGCCGCCGCGCTATACCGGCCTGCCCTCGATCTATCTCAACGAGGCTGCAACGGATGTGCTTGAGCTGCCCAAGGGCAGCGCGGTCACGCTGCGGCTATACGGGGCGGCGGGGGCGCTTACGGTGAGCGAGACGGTTTCGGCGCAGCTTGGCGGTCTTGGCTCTGTTGCGGCGCGCGAACAGCGCTTTGAGATCGTTCAGGATGGTGTGCTTGAGATTGCCGGTCAGGGCGGGCGCAGCTGGGAGATTGTGGCGCGTCCGGATGCGCTGCCGTTTGTTGAGGCCACAGGGCCGGCCGAGACGGCGGCGGGCGGTGTTTTTGCGATGCCGTTTGAGGCGATGGACGATTACGGGATCGCGCGTGGCGAAGCGGTGATCGCGCTGGATATGGCGCGGCTGGAGCGCCGCTACGGGCTGGCTTTGCCGCCCGAGAGCGCCGCGCCGCTCCGGGTTGCGCTGCCGCTGCCTGTGACAGGGGCGCGGGATGACTTTGAAGAGACGCTGATGGAGGATTTCTCGGCCCACCCTTGGGCCAACCTGCCTGTGACGATCACATTGACAGCGCAGGACGAGGCCGGTCAGCAGGGCGCGAGCGATCCTGTCGAGATCAGCCTTGCGGCGCGCAGGTTTTTCAATCCGCTGGCCGCCGCCGTGGTCGAGCTGCGCCGCGATCTGCTCTGGAACCGCGAGAATGCGCCACGGATTGCCCAGCTCTTGCGGGCGATCTCCCATGCGCCGGACGGGCTGTTCCAGCGCGAGACCGATTATCTGCGCTTGCGGATGATTTTGCGGCGGATGGAGACCAAAACGGCCTATGGCGGTTTGGATGACGCGGTGGTGTCCGAGCTTGCGGGCGCGCTCTGGGATCTGGCGCTGGATCTGGAAGACGGCACCCTCTCGGACGCTCTTGAGCGGATGCGGGAGGCGCAAGACAAGCTGGCCGAAGCCCTGCGCAACGGGGCCTCAGAGGAGGAGATTGCCGAGCTGATGCAGGCGCTGCGCGAGGCGACGCAGGACTATATGCAGCAGCTTGCACAGCAAGAGGCGCAAGAGGGCGAGAGCGTGGCAGAGGGCGAGACCATGCAGCTCTCCCAGCAAGACCTGCAAGATATGATGGACCGTATTCAGGAGCTGATGGCGCAGGGCCGAATGGCAGAGGCCGAACAGGCGCTGCGCGAGTTTCAAGAGATGATGGAGACGATGCGCGTGACCCGCAGCCAGCCGGGGCAAGGCGAGGGCCAAGAGGCTATGGAGGGGCTGGCGGAGACATTGCGCGAGCAGCAAGGCCTGTCAGATCAGGCGTTCCGCGACCTTCAGGAGCAGTTCAACCCCAACGCCCGCGCGGGCGAGAGCGGCCAGAACGAAGGCCGCAACGGCGGCGAGGGCCGTGGCGCGGAGCATGAGGGCGCGGGCCAAGGGCAGGGCCGCGCCGGTGCTGGCGAGGAGACGGGTGAGGAGACGGGTGAGGAGACGGGCGACGGGCAGGGTGACGGGCAGGGCGGGGCGCAAGAGCGGTCTTTGGCCGAGCGTCAGCAGGCTTTGCGCGACGCGCTGTCACGTCAGGCCGAGGGGCTGCCCCGCGCGGGCGGCGCGGCGGGAGAGGCGGCGCGTGACGCGCTCGACAAGGCGGGCCGCGCGATGGAGCAGGCCGAAGGGGCGTTGCGCCAGAACGATCTTGCCGAGGCGATCGACCGTCAGGCCGAAGCCATGGAGCAATTGCGCGAGGGGATGGACAATCTGGGCGAGGCATTGGCGCAGGCCAATGAGGGCCAGGAGGGGCAGGACGGGCAAAGCGCCGAAACCGCGGGCCGCCAGAACAGCGATCCCTTGGGGCGCAACCGGCGCGGCTTTTCCGGCGCCGATGACAGTATGGTCGGGGAGGAAGACGTCTATCGCCGTGCGCGCGAACTTCTTGACGAAATCCGCCGCCGCAGTGGCGAAGCCGAGCGCTCCGAGACAGAACGCGGCTATCTAAAGCGGCTGCTCGACCGCTTTTAGCCCGCTTGCGACCCCGTGACTTTGGCTGATGCTTTGATGCAATCGGCCCCGTGACGCCGAAACGGCGCGGGGCGTCACTCGCCCGTAAGAGCTTTGAGCTGGGCATCCAGCCAGAAGCGCGCGCCATTGACGGCCTCGACATAGGCCTCAAGGGCCGGGGCCAGCGCCGGCACAGCCTCGGCCAAGCGGGGCGCGACCACATAGAGCGCAACCAGACCCGCCGCGAGCAGAACCACCGTCAGAAACCCGCGGCCAAAGCCGCCGCTTTGCTCGGTGGCGGCGCGTGAGGCGGCCACTTCTGTCGCGGTCTTGCGGCGCTCGCTGTCTTTGCGCAGCGTCGAGTTGATTTCGTCAATATCGGGCAGAACGCCGCGGCGCGAGCCGCTGGCTGCCATGGCGGCGGCGGCTTTGGCCTCTGTCGGATCTTCGCCGCGCATCCGCGCCTTGCGCTCACTGGCCTCACGCTGCCGGCGGCTCGCCTCATCATCCGGGGGGGTGATTCCAAGCTCGGGTTGCTCTTCGAGCGTATCGGCCTCGCGGGCGCGGGCCGCAGCCTCGCGGGCGGCCTCCTGACGCAGGACATCTGTGACCGAAGGGTCAAGCTCTGTCTCTTATACACATCTGACGCTGCCGACG
>JAHBAN010000150.1 GCA_018500075.1 Flavobacteriia bacterium
CCTTGTCTCAAAGCCCAACCCCTGCCAACTGACGTGCACCAGCCCTCAAAGTGCGGAGCACTGCCATGTTTGAATCCTTCGGTTTTGAAACCCTGACCCCCGTCACAGCCAGCCTCTATCTGGCGCTCGCCCTTGGCGTGGCCTTCGGCGTGCTCGCCGAAATCACCCGCTTCTGCCTGCGCCGCGCCCTTGTGAGTGCGGACAGATCCGAGCGCCGCTCTGCGGGCGGCGTCTGGCTCATGGCCCTCGCCGTGGCCCTCGTGGGCACACAGGCCAGCGTTGCCGCAGGGCTGATCAGCTTTGAGGGCCACAGGCTGCTGGCCTCCGAGCTGCCCGTTCTGGCGATTGTGCTTGGCGGCCTCGCCTTTGGCGCAGGGATGGTGCTCACCCGCGGCTGTGCCTCGCGCCTGGCCGTGCTCTCAGGCTCGGGCAACCTGCGCGCCGCCTTTGTGCTCGTGCTCTTTGCCATCGCCGCCCACGCAACCCTCAAGGGCGTTTTCGCCACGCTCTCCTCGGGTCTGGCCAGCGTCACGCTCCCCTTGGGCACGCTGACATCGCTTGCCGCCCTCCCCGGCGGGGCGCTGCCCTACACGGCGGGCTTGGCGGTGGTTTTTCTCGGCCTTGCCCTGCGCTCGGGCGCGGGCGCGCGCAATCTCGTGCTGGCAGCCCTCATCGGCCTCATCGTGCCCGCCGCATGGGTTGGCACAGGCTATGTGCTCTATGACGAGTTCGACCCGATCCTGGCTGAAAGCCTCAGCCTGACCGCCCCCGCCACGGCCACACTCTTCTGGGGCATCGCCAGCACAGCGATCACGCCGGGCTTTGGCGTCGGGCTTGTCGGCGGCATCCTCGCAGGCGCGGCCGCCTCCGCGCTGCTCTCTGGCCGCTTTCAGTGGCAAAGCTTTGACAGCCCCGCCCAGACAGGCCGCTACGCGCTTGGCGCGCTCCTCATGGGAGTTGGCGGTGTGCTCGCCGGTGGCTGCACGCTCGGCGCGGGCCTCTCGGGCATCCCGACCCTCGGCTTTGCTGCCTTCCTCGCCCTCGCCGCGATCATCCTCGGCGCAAAACTCGCCGCGCGCCTGCTCAGTGAAAGCGGTTCCGAATACGGCGCACGGCCAGCCACACAAGCCCTACAACCGGCAGAGTGACGAGCGCACTCAACATCCCCTTGTCAACGCCCACCAAGGCCTTGCCAAGGGGATAGGCCGCATAGGTCACCAAATTCACAGCATAATAACTGATCGCAACCACAGACAGCCCCTCCACAGTCTGCTGCAACCTCAGCTGTAGATCGGCCCGCTTGTTCATACTCTCAAGCAGCATCGAGTTCTGCGCGCTGCGCTCAACTTCGACCCGCGTTCTCAAAAGCTCGCCGGCGCGCATCGCCCGATCCGCCATCTTGCTCAGACGCGCCCGCGTCGCCGCCACAGTGCGCATCGCCGGATCATAGCGGCGCATCATAAACTCGCCAAAGCTCTGGCGCCCCTCAAAGCGCGTCTCCCGCAAAACAGCAATCCGCTCATGCACCAAAGCCTCATAGGCCTGCGTCGCCCCAAAGCGGAAGGCCGCCGCCGCCGACAACGCCTCAAGCTCGGCAGAGACACTCAACAGCTCGTCAAGCGTTGCCTCCGCCGGCGTTTCCGACAGCGTCATATCCTCCATCAAACCCGACAGCTGGGCATCAAACTTGGCAAGCGGCTTGGCCAGGCTGCGCACCCGCGCAAACCCGAGCATCGAAAGCGTCTTATAGGTTTCGATCTCGCACAAGCGCTGCACAATCCGCCCCGTGCGCTGCGGCCCCGTGCCCTCATTGACGAACACCGCAAAGCGCATATGTCCGGCCGGATCGATGTGAAAATCCCCCGCAATCACTGCGGCCTCGTCCAAGACCTGCGCCACAGCCACACTCTCGGGCACAAACCACTCGGCCAGCGCCGCCTTGATCATCGCCGCAGACGGGCTGGGCGTCACCCGGATCAAAGCGCTCGTCACCCGCTCCATCCCCGAGGCCGCAAGCCAGTCATCGGGAAAAATATCAAAATCCGCCGCATCAAACGCCCGCCCGGACACTCCGGCAAAAAAGGCGGTATAGGTCACAAACTCGGTGTGGCTCTCCCATTTCAGCATATGCCGCCCGATCGCGCCCGAATAATGCGTCGCATCCGGCGCCGGATGGGCCGCGCCATATCGGTCCAGCAAGGCACAGAGATGCGCCAGATCTGCCGCCCGGTCGCGCCCCGCCGCGTCCCGCTTGGGGCGCAAGGCGACAAAAACAGCGCTGGCCGTCGCCGCAAGGCTCGGAAAGGGGCGCGCATGAAGCTCGTTGGCCAGCTCGTATCGCAGCGGGTGGTCTTGCAAAGCCGTCATAGCGCGCTCTCCTGTGTTGCGCGCAGCTTAGCGCCCCCACCGCACAAGTAAATGCGCTTTTTGTCGCAAAATCATAGTGTTAGCGGAATACTTTTGTATACCAAACAAAAAGAGGGCGCCCCGAAAAAGAGCGCCCTCGCCAATTTGTGCGCCGCAAGATCAGTCGATCATCGGCAAAAGCTTATCAAGGCTCGCCTTCGCATCGCCATAAAACATCCGTGTGTTCTCCTTAAAGAACAGCGGATTCTCGATCCCCGAATAGCCCGTGCCCTGCCCGCGCTTGCTGACAAAGACCTGCTTGGCCTTCCAGCACTCCAGAACAGGCATCCCGGCAATCGGGCTGTTGGGGTCTTCCTGCGCCGCAGGGTTCACAATGTCGTTGGAGCCGATCACGATGGCCACATCCGTGCTCGGAAAGTCCTCGTTGATCTCGTCCATCTCCATCACGATGTCATAGGGCACTTTGGCTTCGGCCAAGAGCACGTTCATATGTCCGGGCAGACGCCCCGCAACAGGGTGAATGGCAAAGCGCACGTTCTTGCCCTTGGCGCGCAGCTTGCGCACCAGCTCGGCCACACCCGTCTGCGCCTGCGCAACAGCCATGCCATAGCCGGGAATGATGATCACAGAGTCCGCATCATTGAGCGCCGCGGCCACACCATCGGCCTCAATGGCAATCTGCTCGCCCTCCACAGCCATCTGCTCGCCCGCAGGGCCACCAAATCCGCCAAGGATCACCGAGACAAACGAGCGGTTCATCGCCTTACACATGATATAGCTCAGGATCGCCCCCGAGGAGCCGACAAGCGCGCCCACAACAATCAGCAAGTCGTTCCCAAGGCTGAAGCCGATCGCCGCCGCCGCCCAGCCCGAATAGGAATTGAGCATCGAGACAACCACAGGCATATCCGCGCCGCCGATCCCCATGATCAAGTGATAGCCGATAAACAGGGCCGCAGCCGTCATGATCACAAGCGGCAAAAGAGCGCCGGTGTTGAAATACCAGACCAAAGTCACCAGCGAGAGCACCGCTGCCGCCGCGTTCAGAATATGCCCGCCGGGCAGCTTCTTGGCGGCGCTGTCAACCTTGCCAGCCAGCTTGCCATAAGCAATCACCGAGCCGGTGAAGGTCACAGCCCCGATAAAGACCCCAAGGAAAAGCTCGACCCGCAAGATCGCCACTTCGACACCGCTCTTATGGGCCAAAAGTCCGGCAAAGCCCTCAAGCGCCTCGCGCGCGCCCGGCGCCATCGCCAGAACACGGCCAAGCTCTATATGCGCAATATAGCCGACAAACACCGCCGCCAAACCGACAAGCGAGTGCATCGCCGCCACAAGCTCGGGCATCTGCGTCATTTGCACTTTGGTGGCCAGTTGATAGCCGATGGCCCCGCCCGCCGCGATCATCATGATCGACAAGAGCCAGTAGCCGGCGCCGGGGCCAACCAGCGTTGCCGCAACGGCCAGAGCCATGCCGGCAATGCCATACCAAACCGCGCGTTTGGCGCTTTCCTGCCCCGAAAGGCCGCCCAGCGAGAGGATAAACAAGATGGCGGCAACTACATAAGCCGCTGTTGTGAAACCGAATTCCATGATCACGCCTCCCTTAAGATTTCTGGAACATGGCAAGCATTCGCCGTGTGACGAGGAAGCCCCCGAAGATGTTGATCCCCGTCATAAAGACCGAGGCCGCCGCCAGAAGGACGACAAGAAAAGAGCTGGAGCCAATCTGCATCAGCGCGCCCAGAATGATGATCGAACTGATCGCATTGGTCACAGCCATCAGCGGCGTGTGCAAAGAATGCGCCACCCCCCAGATCACCTGGAAGCCGACAAAAACGGCGAGCACAAAGACGATAAAATGCTGCATGAAGCTCGCTGGCGCGACAAGGCCCACGCCCAGCAAAAGCGCCGCCCCGACCGCCAGAAGCGTCACTTGGGTCTTGGTCTGTTGCTTGAAGGCGGCCACTTCTGCGGCGCGCTTCTCCTCAGCCGTCAGCTCTTTCACCTCGACCTTGGGCTTGGCCGCAATCGCAGCCACCTTGGGGGGCGGCGGCGGGAAGGTGATCTCGCCGGCATGGGCCACGGTCGCGCCGCGGATCACATCGTCTTCCATATTGTGGTTGACCTGCCCGTCCTTCTCGGGCGTCAGATCGGCCATCATATGACGGATGTTTGTGGCATAGAGGTTGGAGGCCTGCGTCGCCATGCGGCTCGGAAAATCGGTATAGCCGATGATCGTCACGCCGTTCTCGGTCACGATCTTCTCGTCCATCACGGTGAGTTTGCAGTTGCCGCCCTTTTCGGCCGCAAGGTCGACAATCACGCTGCCCGCCTTCATCGCCTTGACCATATCTTCGGTCCAAAGCTCGGGCGCCTCACGGTTGGGAATAAGCGCTGTGGTGATCACAATATCAACTTCAGGCGCAAGCTCGCGGAACTTGGCAAGCTGGGCCTCGCGGAACTCGGGGCTGGACACAGCCGCATAGCCGCCTGTCGCCGCGCCGTCTTGCTGGTCTTCCTCAAAATCAAGGTAAACAAACTCCGCGCCCATCGATTCGACCTGCTCGGCCACTTCCGGGCGCACATCAAACGCATAGGTGATCGCACCAAGCGAGGTCGAGGTGCCGATGGCCGCAAGCCCGGCCACGCCGGCCCCCACAACCAGAACCTTCGCAGGCGGCACTTTGCCCGCCGCCGTGATCTGGCCAGTGAAGAAGCGGCCAAAGTTGTTGCCCGCCTCGATAACGGCGCGATAGCCGGCGATATTGGCCATCGAGCTGAGCGCATCCATCTTCTGCGCGCGGCTGATCCGCGGGACCATCTCCATCGCGATCACAGTCGCACCCTTGCTCTTGGCCGTGCTCATGCCCGCGTCGTTCACCGCAGGATTAAAGAATGAAATCAGGGTCTTGCCCGCCTTGAGATATTTCAGCTCCTCGGCTTCGGGCTGGCGCACCTTGGCGATGATATCGGCGTCTTTCCAAAGGGCGGCCGCAGATTTTTTCACGCTCACACCGGCGGCCTTATAGTCGGCGTCCGAATAGCCCGCGCCGGCGCCCGCGCCGGTTTCGATCATGCACTCATACCCGAGCTTTTGCAGGTCAAGCGCCGAGGCAGGTGTCATAGCCACCCGCGCCTCGCCTGCAAACACTTCCTTTGGCGTTCCTATTATCACGTTAGCGTCCCCTCTGGTTTGTCTTCCGTTCCGGCCCGATCGACCGAGAAATATTATTGCGCCGAACTACCGCCCGACTTTTGTAAAACTTCACAGCGAAGTCAATGCCGCGTTGCGGCATTCCCCGCAGTTTCTTCACGCCCTGCCATCAAAGCCATCGGCGCGTCTGCTGTTCATAGGCCCGAAACATTGGCCCAAACGCCCGACGCAGCCGCGCCTCCTCGCCCTCGATAAAGCGCCAGCTGATCAGCCACATGAACACAGGCACAAGCACAAGGCTAGGCCAAGCCCCCAAATAAAGAGCAAACCCCGCCAAAACGAGCGCATCGCCCAGATAGATCGGGTTGCGGCTCAGCCCGAACACACCCCCCGTCACAAGCGCGCTGGCGTCATGGCGCGGCACAATCGTGGTTTTCGCCCGAAACATCTGCACCAAAGCCGCGCCGATCAGCGCCGCCCCCGTCCCGATCCTGTCTCTTATACACATCT
>JAHBAN010000065.1 GCA_018500075.1 Flavobacteriia bacterium
CCCATCCTCGATCTCCTTTGCCTGCTGTGGTTGCGCAACCCTGCCAAAAGTCTACCCTCTCCCGCCCAAAAGAAAACCGCCGCCTCATGTCTGGGGCGGCGGCACTCGTCTTGCTGGATCGCAGATCAGAAGTTCAGCGAAATATCGCGGTGCGTGGAGCTGCAAGACGCCATGTAAAGCGCCGCCTCGCGGCTCAGCCCGTCCTGACTGCGCAGGCCAAGCGTGCTGCGAATGCTCTCCAGATACGCGACAAGCTCGGGTTTCAAAGCTTCCGCCTCCGCCCGCCAGCGCTTCTGCTCTTCAAACTCGGCAACCGCCTCTTCAAACTCGGCAAGCGCCTTGTCACGATCAAACCGCTTGGCACCAAGCGCGCGCCGCGCCTTGCCAAGGGCAGACTTTACATCGCTCGCGCCGGCCACATCGGAGAACCTGTCCTCAAGCGCTTTGACGGCGTCTTGCCCGGCCTCGTCGCCCTTCACAGAGGCCTCGATCTGCCCGCGCAATCCGCGCAAATCGCCTTCCAGCGCGACAAAGCTGTCGTTGGCCTCCAGCGTCGCCAATGCTTCGCTCGCGGCTTCCCATGCGTTGTCCGCATTGCGCTGATAGGTCGAGCGCGCCCGCTGTTCTGTGGTTGTGAGCTTGGCAAACTCGTCATGCACCGGCTTCCATGTCTCGGGTATCTCACCCTCAAGATGCTCGATCGTCGCAAGCATCTCCTCGCGCTTGGCCTCAAGCCTTGCACGGCGGCTGGCCTGATCCTCGCGCTTCATGCGCCCGATTGTAACGCGCAGATCCTCGGCCTCTTCCTCGAGCTTGCGGATCTCTTTTTCAACCTTGCGCACAAGGATCTGCTTTGGCCGATACACAACCGCCGCCTCGTCAATCAGGACTTCCGTGTCAAACGCCTTTTGCAACTGCACAAAAGCTTCAGGCGCCGCGGCAAAGCCAGCCGCAAGGTCTTTGGCCAGCCCTTTTGGAAGCGCCGAAAGATCGATCCCCTGCGCGCGCGCAATGGCTTGCTCGAGCATAGCACCATTGGCCGCCACTTGCTCGCCGACATAGTCTTCAAGACAATACTGAAGCTTCGGGTTGCGCGGCGGTGGCGCGTTTTCCGAAAGGAAAGACACGCGGTTGGGCAGATAGTTCACAAGCGGCGGATACAGCCCGACCACCGCCAGCGCCAAAAGCTGCAGGCTGATGAAGGCAATCACCCCTTTATACATCTGGATGGTCTTCACCGTCGCCGGCGCAACCCCGCGCAAGTAAAACAGCGCAAAGCCAAACGGCGGCGTCAGGAAGCTGGTCTGGATGTTCAGACCGATCATAACACCAAGCCAGACCGCCGTGATATTCGCACTCGGATCCGCCAGCAGGATCGGCGCAACAATCGGGACAACAACCACGGCAATCTCGATAAAGTCGAGAAAGAAGCCGAGAATGAATATCACCAGCATCACAATGATAAACTGCGCCCAGAACCCGCCGGGCAGCGAATTGAGGAACTCGCGCACAAGCTCTTCCCCGCCAAAGGCGCGGAACGCAGAGGTCAGCATCGCCGCCCCCAAGAGAATGATAAAGACAAGCGAGGTCGTCTTTGCGGTTTCCATCATGACGCCGTCAAGCGTTCCATCCGTGCGAAACACCCGCCAGCCGCTCCAGCCAATGGCCACAATCATCAGGACCGAGGCAATAATGCCGAGCGTGATCCCGAGCTGGTCTTGGGCTGTGTCGATCGACTTGATGTTCATTTCGTAGCTGCCAAGCACATAGGCCAGCATAAACAAAGCCACCAATCCAAGAATCGCCGGCACAAAGGTCAGCTTTTTGTTGTCCCCGTCATACAGCCGGTATCCAGCCATCACCATGGCCCCCGCCGCGCCGATCGCGCCGGCTTGGTTGACGGTGGCAACCCCTGTTATGATCGAGCCAAGCACAAGGAAAATCAGGGTCAGTGGCGGAATAAGCGTCAAGGCAACAGTGCCCCAGAAGGCACGGTCAAACTTGCCTTCCACTTTCACAGCCGGCGCCGCCGACGGCTTCAGAAACGCATAAACCAGAATATAAACCATATAGATCAAGACAAGCAGGATGCCGGGCACAAACGCCCCGAGAAACATTTCCCCGGCCGATGTCGAGGACACATCAAAGTTTGACGGCATGGAAAGCTCGCCCGTGGAGGCTTTGTGCAGCGCCTTGCGCGCCGTGCTCGCCTGGTCGGTTGCGCTCGCAAGCTGGTCGGCCAGAATAATCAGAACAATCGAGGGCGGAATGATCTGGCCCAAAGTGCCCGAGGCCGCAATCGTCCCTGTTGCCAGCGACGGAGAGTAGTTATTGCGCAGCATCGCAGGCAGGCTGATCAGACCCATGGCCACAACAGTCGCGCCCACAATCCCCGTGGTCGCCGCCAAAAGCGCGCCTACAAACACAACCGAAATACCAAGCCCGCCCGGCACCGGGCCAAAAAGCTGCGCCATCGTGACAAGCAAATCTTCCGCAATCTTGGAGCGCTGAAGCATGATGCCCATAAAAATGAACAGCGGAATCGCAATCAGCGTATCCCGCTCCACCTCCCAAAACCCCCCGCGCAGGTTTGTCACCCCCGCCGAAAGCCATTGCTGCGGCCCGCCCGTATGGAAAAAGGCACTCGCATCTCCGGAAAAAACCAGCCCCGCAAGGCCCGCAAGGGAGATGGTGATGATCGCAGATCCGGGAAGCGCAAAAGCAACGGGAAAGCCCGAGCCAAGCGCAGCAGCCATAGTGATCAGCAAGACGGCGAGAAAGAATAATTCCATAGGTGTCGCTCCTCAGTGACCGGTGGGTGTGACGAGGCGGTGCCCCGGCTCGTCGCGCTTGTCAGCCACGGATTCAAGAAAATAGCTCACAAACTGGATGAGCATTGTAATAGCGAAAATTCCCAGAAAGGCCGCCATTTGATATTTGATATAAAGGCCCGTCGGGCCGGATTGGGTAATCTCGAGGTTCATCACAGGGGCGTTGATGATCGAGGTCTTGCTGCCAAGACCAATGATAATAATCACCCAGGCCGTCGACATCCCCAGAACGATCGCGCCCCAGGCGTTGACAAAGCCCTTCTTGGTCTTGCCAAACCCCGCATAGAGAACGTCAACCCGCACGTGCCCGTCTTCAAATAAGGTGTAGGCGCTGGCAAAGAGAAACAGCCCCGCATACCAGTAGCG
This sequence comes from Flavobacteriia bacterium, assembly GCA_018500075.1. Taxonomy (GTDB): domain Bacteria; phylum Bacteroidota; class Bacteroidia; order Flavobacteriales; family Flavobacteriaceae; genus MAG-120531. The sequence continues at coordinate 3,198 of JAHBAN010000065.1, forward strand.
CACCAGATCGCCCATGAAGGCCTGCTCGTAAGAAAACACAAAGCGCGAAATCACGATAAAGAGCATGGCCACAACAATCAGCAGGGCCAGCCAGTGAAACCCGAGGCCGCGGTGCTTGACAGCAATCAGGGCGCCAAGAACCATTAGTGGCAGGTGCACCATCGGGCCAAGAAATTGCGAGCGGCCAATGTTGATGACCATCTCATCGCTCAAGACCCCGTTGAAAAGCCCCTCAACCCGCGCCAGCGCAATAGCCGAATCTGCAAAGCCGATCAAAACGATGATCCAGAAACAGGCCCGCACCAGATAGGCGTTGAACCCGTGAATTTTCATAGCGTCCCAGCGCAGCGCCGTATCCGGCGAGCGCAAAACATAGCCGATCCCTGCCCCCAGCCCCAAAACCGTAACCAGAAGCGGAACCCAGACCAAAGCGCCCGATGTGCCGCTGAAAACATCCGCAAGCGTGGGAAACCCCCAGCCAATGTTCAGAATATTGTTCACAAGGAAGGCGGCCAGAAAGCCGAGCATCCCCCAAGCAAAGGAGCGCGCAAGAAGCGCAGGTGCCCCCCCCGTGCGCGAAAGATCTGCTGCAAAAGCCATTAGCTTATCTGCCTCCCGAAATCAGCTTCCACCTCAAGGGCCAGACGCCCGAAGTTTGCCAAGCTGTAAAACTGTGGTGCCAGTGTGCAGAGCGGGGCCAAAAGGCCCCGCTCAAGTCTCGCTTTCGCTGGCTTAGATAATGTCCAGCACGCGGTTGCGCTGGTTGATGAACGTGCCCTCGAAGTTGGCCATAAATGTGCCATACTCGCGGAGCTTCGCTTGGAAGCTGTCATCAATCCGCGCTGCAAGTTCTGAGTGGGCGCGTGTGTCTTCAAATACTTCCGCAGCCGCTTCGCCCATTGCATCCCAGATGTCGTCGTTGAACGCACGGACCTGAACGCCGTGGTCGTTGACGAGCTTGGTGAGGAACTCACCGTTCTTCGCAATGGCTTCCTCGTGTGAGGCTGCGTGCTCTTCGTTACACGCCGCTTCAATCACAGCTTTCTCATAGTCGCTAAGACCATCCCAGAAGTCTTTGTTCATGCCAAAGGCAAGGCCGCCGCCTGGCTCGTGCATACCGCCCGTGTAGTAGTATTTGGCGGCTTCATAGAACTTCATGAAGTAATCGTTGTATGGACCAACCCACTCTGTCGCTTCGATCGAACCGGAGACGAGGTTTTCATAGATCTGGCTGCCGGGCAGCGAGACGGTTGAGGAGCCCATTTTGGTCAGAACCTGCCCGCCAAGACCTGGCATACGCATTTTCAGACCTTTGAAGTCGTCAGGGCTTTCCATCTCTTTGTTAAACCAGCCGCCGGCTTGCGTGCCGGTCGAGCCACAGGCAAGCGCCTTGAGGCCGTAGCTGCCGGACAGCTCGTCCCAGAGCTCCTGACCGCCACCAAACTTGATCCAAGCATTCCACTCGGGTGTGCTCATGCCAAACGGAACCGATGTGAAGTAAGCAAAGCCGGGGTGCTTGCCTGTCCAGTAATAGTCTGCCGCGATATAGGCTTGGCTGTTGCCCGAGGCAACTTCGTCAAATGAGTCAAATGCACCGACGCGCTCGCCAGCCGCAAAATACTCAACATTGAAAGCACCGTCGCCAAGCTCGGCGATACGTGCCGCAAGGCGTTGGGCTGACGTGCCCAGACCCGGGAAGTCCCGTGGCCAGGTCGAAACGATTGTGAGCTGCTTGCCACCTTGGGCAATAGCTGGCGCGGCCAGAGCCGTTGCTCCGGCGCCAATAGCAGCACCTTTCAGAAATTTACGACGATCCATATTCATCCTCCACGTTCGATATGGTTATGTTTGTTGAACAGTACCGATCTGTGCCGGTTCCCCTCCATACGCAATTACTAAGCAAGTCAGACTAGATTACAACGAAAATTTCTTCTGATTGGTAATATTAGTTTACCAAAATGCCGCACCCCAGGCTCAAAGCGTCTAATTAAAGGGCCATTGCATCATAATTGGTAAAGCTATGTGTTAAAGGCACTTTTTAACGCTGCGGCACGGTCTGCGGCACGGTCTGCGCCACATCGCGAATCATCTTGCGGCAGGCTGCGCCATGGCCCAGGCAAGCTGCTCCGCCGTTTCCACCGCGCAGGGCCGCACCGCGCGCAAGCGTTTGAGCGCCGCCTCGGGCGCTTCCCCCGCCTCGATCATCAGCCGCAGCGCCGCCATGCCGGAGCGCCCGCAGCCCCCCTTACAATGGACAATAACACGCCCGCCCCCGTTCAGCGCGGCCCGCGCCATCTGGCTCACACCAGCCCAGCGGGCCAGCGCGTCAAGCGTCGGGATACCATAATCCGCCACAGGCAAATGCGCCCAGCGCGAGCCGAGCGCCTGAACCTCAAAGCCAAACTGGCCCGCCCCGACGCCCTCAAGCTCGGCCGCCGTCACCATCGTCAGAACAAGGCTGGGCTTGAACTCGCCAAACAAGGCCAGATCGCCCTTCAGATCGCCCCCGCGTCCGGGCAGCGAGGCAATCGCCAAAGTCCCCTCACCCACCGAAAGGGCCGCTATTTCCAACTCAACCATGCCAGCGCCACATCGGGTTTTTGGCGGCCTCTTTTGCGGCCCCGACCGTGCCACGCCTGCTGTCGTCGGCCTGCGCTCGCCGCGCTCGTCTCAACCGCATTCCAAATCCCCCAAGCCCCCAAGTCGCTCCGCTCAACCCAGACTGACGCATTTGCGCCGCCCTGCCAAGCTTTGCCCGCCCTTGCCCAAGATCCAAGACAAACGCTAGACCTTGCGCCCCTGCGCCGCTACCTTGGACCAGCTTCGAATCTGACAAGGCATACAATGAGCGATACTCCACAGACAGGCTATCAGGTTCTCGCGCGCAAATACCGCCCCGAGACTTTTGTCGATCTCGTCGGCCAAGAGGCTATGGTGCGCACGCTCAAAAATGCCTTCGCCGCCGATCGCATCGCGCAGGCCTTCATCATGACAGGCATTCGCGGCACCGGCAAAACCACGACCGCCCGGATCATCGCCAAAGGCATGAACTGTATCGGCCCCGACGGCACAGGCACGCCCACAACCGAGCCTTGCGGCGTTTGCGAGCATTGCGTGGCCATCATGGAAGGCCGTCATGTCGACGTCATGGAGATGGACGCCGCTTCTCGCACAGGCGTCAATGACATCCGCGAAATCATCGACTCTGTCGCCTATCGCGCCGCCTCTGCGCGCTATAAAATCTACATCATCGACGAAGTGCATATGCTCTCCAACAACGCCTTCAATGCGCTGTTGAAAACGCTCGAAGAGCCGCCTGCCCATGTGAAATTCATCTTCGCCACAACAGAGATCCGCAAAGTCCCCGTCACCGTGCTCTCGCGCTGCCAGCGCTTTGATCTGCGCCGCATCGAACCCGAAGACATGATCGCGATGCTGCGCCGCATTGCCGATTCCGAAAGCGCCGAAATAGCCGATGACGCCCTTGCGCTCATCACCCGCGCCGCCGAAGGCTCGGCGCGCGATGCCACCTCCCTGCTCGATCAGGCCATCAGCCACGGCGCCGGCGAAACAACCGCCGATCAGGTCCGCGCCATGCTGGGCCTGGCCGATCGCGGCCGCGTCATGGACCTGTTTGAAATGGTGATGAAAGGCGACGCCGCCGGCGCGCTCACCGAGCTGTCCGCGCAATATGCCGATGGCGCCGATCCGCTTGCCGTTCTGCGCGATCTGGCCGAGCTGACCCATTGGGTCAGCGTGGTCAAAATCACGCCAGACGCCGCCAATGACCCGACGATCGGCCCCGACGAGCGCGCCCGCGGGCAAGGCTATGCCGAGGGCCTGTCGCTGCGCGTTCTGGCGCGGATGTGGCAAATGCTGCTCAAATCCCTGCAAGAGGTCGCCCACGCGCCCAACACGATGATGGCCGCCGAAATGGCCATCATCCGCATGACCCATGTCGCCGATCTGCCCACACCCGACGAGCTGGTCAAAAAGCTCGCCGGGTGTGGGCAGATCGGCGCCATGGGTCCTGCGGATGATGGCCATTCCGGCCGCCCTCATCGGGTGGGGCCCGTGGGGGACCTCTTGCAGGGATTTGAGC
>JAHBAN010000063.1 GCA_018500075.1 Flavobacteriia bacterium
CACCCCGTCCCCGCACCGACCGCCCCGCACCGACCGCCCAAGGCTGACCGCCCGCACGCGCCCGCCCGTCCGCCGTCGGCTTGCTCAGCCCTGCGGAGTGAGGCGTTTGCGCCCGTCTTCCTCAAGCACAAAAACATCTGTACCCTCGATCGCAACGACCGTCAGCGCCCGGCCAAAGCCCGCGCCGCTGTCTATATTGACCCGGTTGCCACGGTGTTCAGGGGCCAAAACAGCGGTATGACCGTGAATGACGAGCCGCTCAAACGGCGCGTCATGGGTGAGAAACGCATCGCGGATCCAGATCAGATCCTCTTCGCTCTGCCATGCCATCGGCAGACCCGGCTGAACCCCGGCATGGACAAAAAGACAGTCGCCCGCCTCGGCATAGAGCGGCAGCCCCGCCAGAAAAGCGCGGTGCTCGTCAGGGACAGCCTCAAGCGCTGCGGCGCGCAGCGCCTCTGCGGCCAGCGTCACATCAACACCATAAGAGGCGAGCGTGTCGCGCCCGCCCAGCTCCGGACTGAGCCATGTATAACTTGGCCGCATCTTCGGATGGGTGATCACCCCGCTGCGCAAGAACTGCTCAAACAGGCGGTCATGGTTGCCCATCAGAACCTGCCAGTTGCGGCCCTGCGCGATCCCCTCCCTCAGCGTTTCAATCACGGCCCGGCTGTCGGGGCCACGATCCACCAGATCTCCCAAAGAAATGACCTTGGCCTCTTGGCCACCATCCAGCTCGATCAGCGCGAGCGCATCCAGCAAAAGCTCGTGCTGGCCGTGAATATCGCCAATGGCATAAATCGTCTCTCTCATGACATCTAGCTAAGCCCGCCCCCCTTCAATGGCAATGATCTTTCACAAAATCACCTTTACACATTCCGCAGATCGAATATATGAGACACACAAAAGGACGCGCCATGACCAGATTTCCCAAAGCGCTTCTGCGCTACCTGCCGATTGTGACTTGGTCGCGGGACTACACCCGCGACACATTTGTCAGCGATGCCGTGGCCGCCGTGATTGTAACGATCATGCTCATCCCCCAGTCGCTGGCCTATGCGCTGCTCGCGGGCCTGCCCGCCGAGATGGGGCTTTATGCCTCGATCCTGCCGCTGGTCGCCTATGCCATCTTCGGCACCAGCCGCGCGCTGGCGGTCGGGCCTGTGGCTGTTGTTTCGCTGATGACAGCGGCCGCGATTGGCAACCTCGGCCTGACCGACCCCGCCGCCATGGCGCTCGCGGCGGGCACGCTGGCCTTTATGTCGGGCGCTATGCTGACTGTCATGGGGGTGATGCGGCTCGGGTTTCTTGCAAATTTTCTGAGCCACCCGGTGATTGCCGGATTTATCACAGCCTCCGGCCTGCTGATTGCAACAAGCCAGCTCAAACACCTGCTCGGCATTGAGGCGCACGGGCATACGCTGCCCCAAATTCTGGCCGCGCTGCTTGCGCATCTGGGAGAGATCAACCCTGCCACGCTGGTGATCGGCGTCAGCGCGACAGCCTTTCTGTTCTGGGTCCGCAAGGGGCTGAAGCCCCTGCTGCTCGGCTTTGGGCTGGCGCCCCGGCTGGCGGACATCGGCGCAAAGGCCGGGCCTGTTGCGGCTGTCGCTGTGACCACAATCGCGGTTTGGGGCTTGGGACTTCAGGACATGGGCGTCAAGATTGTCGGCACGGTTCCGCACGGGCTGCCGCCCCTGACCCTGCCCTCCTTCAGCCCCGCGCTCTGGAGCGATCTGTTTGTCTCGGCCCTGCTGATTTCGGTGATCGGCTTTGTGGAATCGGTCTCGGTGGCCCAGACTCTCGCCGCCAAGAAACGCCAACGCATCGAGCCGGATCAGGAGTTGATCGGCCTTGGCACATCCAATATCGCCGCCGCAGTGTCGGGCGGATACCCTGTCACAGGGGGCTTTGCACGCTCGGTTGTGAACTTTGACGCCGGCGCCGAGACCCCCGCAGCCGGCGGGTTCACCGCCCTCGGGATCCTTCTGGCGGCGCTGTTTCTGACCCCCTTGCTGCATTTTTTGCCCAAAGCCACGCTCGCCGCCACGATCATTGTTGCGGTGTTGAGCCTCGTTGATTTCAGCGTGCTGAAACGGGCCTGGGGCTATTCCAAGGTTGATTTCGCCGCTGTCGCGGCGACCATCTTGCTGACCCTCGGGTTCGGCGTTGAAATCGGTGTCTCCGCCGGCGTACTGATCGCGATCGCGCTACAGCTCTATGCGACCTCGCGCCCGCATATTGCCGAAGTCGGCCTTGTGCCAAACACCCAGCACTTCCGCAACATCCACCGCCACGCTGTCGAGACCTTGCCCCATGTTGTGAGCCTGCGGGTTGACGAGAGCCTCTATTTTGCCAATGCGCGGTTTCTGGAGGATCATGTCAGCGCGCGCGTCGTCTGTGATGCGCCGCTGAGCGATGTGGTGCTGATGTTTTCGGCGGTGAACGAAGTCGATCTGTCGGCGCTTGAGAGCCTTGAGGCGCTGAACCTCAAGCTCAAGGACATGGGCATCCGGCTGCATCTGAGCGAGGTCAAAGGGCCGGTGATGGACCGTTTGAAGCGAAGCCATTTTCTGGCCGACCTGAGCGGGGATATCTATCTGTCCCAGTATGACGCCTGGGTGGCTTTGAAGGGATAATCGGATTTTGCTGCGCAAAATCCGACCCATGCGAGGGGCCAGCCCCTCGCGCTCCCCGCTCTTTTTGCGAGGCTCGGGCGATCATCGATCGCGCGCGTGCTGCACCGGCCCGCTTGGATATTTGGAGCAATAAAAAAGACATGAAAAGGCCCGCGCGGGTGGCGGGCCTTGCATTTTGTCTGATGGATCAGCTGACGTCAAACTCGAGCGGTTTGACCTGCTGGAACATCCCTGTGGCCTTGAGCTTGTCAAGCACGCTCTCTTCTGGCTGGGCATCAAGATAGAGCAGCGCGATGGCTTCGCCGCCCGCCGCAGAGCGGCCCAGTGTAAAGTTGGCGATATTGACGCCGCTCTCGCCCATGGTCTGGCCCAATGTGCCGATGATGCCGGGGATGTCATCATTGGTTGTGTAGAGCATATGACGGCCCACTTCGGCGTCGATGTTGATCCCTTTGATCTGGATGAAGCGCGGCTTGCCATCGGAGAAGACTGTGCCGCCGATCGAGCGCTCGCGCTTGTCTGTGACCACGGTCACTTTGACATAGCCATCAAACACGCCGGACTTGTCCTGACTTGTTGTCGAGATTTTGACGCCGCGTTCCTTGGCGATCACCGGAGCGGAGACCATGTTCACATCGGGGGTCACGGTTTTCATGATCCCTGCGACAACCGCGCAGTTGAGCGCTTCGAGGTTCATCTCGGAGGCCGCGCCGTCATAGAGGATGTTGATGGCTTTGATCGGCTCGTCTGTCAGCTGGCCGATGAAGTTTCCGAGGTGGCCGGAAAGGGAAATCCACGGCCCCATGACCTTGGCTTCTTCTGCTGTCACGCTGGGCATATTGAGGGCGTTTTCGACGGCCCCGGTGAGCAGGTAGTTTGACATCTGCTCGGCCACTTGCAGCGCCACGTTTTCCTGCGCCTCTGTGGTGGCGGCGCCAAGGTGTGGCGTGCAGACCACATTGGGCAGGCCAAAGAGCGGGTTTTCTGTGGCCGGCTCTTGGGAGAAGACATCAAAGGCCGCGCCGGCAACATGGCCAGACTTGAGCGCTTCGGCCAGCGCCTCCTCGTCCACCAATCCGCCGCGCGCGCAGTTGATGATGCGCACGCCCTTTTTGGTTTTGGCGATATTTTCTCGGCTCAGGATATTTTTTGTCTGCTCGGTGAGGGGCACATGAAGCGTGATGAAATCGGCGCGCGCCAGAAGCTCGTCAAGCTCGACTTTCTCGACTTGCATCTTCTCGGCCTTCTCCGCCGAGAGGAAGGGGTCATAGGCCACAACCTTCATGCGCAGGCCGCGGGCGCGGTCACACACGATCCCGCCGATGTTGCCTGCACCGATGACGCCAAGCGTCTTGTTGGTCAGCTCGACGCCCATGAACTTCGATTTTTCCCATTTGCCCGCATGGGTGCTGGCCGAGGCTTCAGGAATCTGGCGCGCCACGGCAAACATCATGGCAATCGCGTGTTCGGCTGTTGTGATCATATTGCCAAAGGGCGTGTTCATCACGATCACGCCTTTCTTGGAGGCGGCGTCCTTGTCGATATTGTCGGTGCCGATGCCGGCGCGGGCGATGACTTTGAGCTTGTCGGCGGCGGCGAGGATGGTCGGGGTGACTTTGGTGGCCGAGCGGATCGCAAGGCCGTCATAGTCGCCAATCGCGGCGGCGAGCGCCTCTTTGTCCTTGCCAAGCTCGGGGCGGAAATCCACCTCGATGCCCCGGTCGCGGAAAATCTGGACAGCGGTTTCGCTGAGTTTGTCGGAAACGAGAACTTTGGGAGCCATTTTGAGCGTCCTTCAAATAGGAGAATGTCGGGGGAAGGTGCGCAGTAAATGCGCACCCTACGATTATGCGTTGAGTTCGGCCTCAAAGGCCCAAGCGAGCCAGGGCAGAAGCGCTTCAATGTCGGTCGTTTCGACCGTGCCGCCACACCAGATGCGCAGGCCAGCCGGCGCATCGCGGTAGGCGCCAATGTCATAGGCGACACCCTCGGCCTCAAGGCGCTTGGCCACAGCCTTGGCAAAGGCTGCGCCATCGGTGATGCGCGCATCGGTGAACTTGAGGCACACCGAGGTGTTGGAGCGCGTGGCCGGGTCAGAGGCGAGGTTGTCGATCCAACCGTTGGCGGCGCAGAAATCAAACACCGCCTGCGCATTGGCATCGGCCCGCGCGATCAGCCCCTGAAGGCCGCCTTCCGAGCGCGCCCAAGCCAGAGCGTGCAAGTAATCTTCCACCGCCAGCATGGAGGGTGTGTTGATGGTCTCGCCACGGAAGATTCCGTCGATCAGCTTGCCGCCTTTGGTGAGGCGGAAAATCTTGGGCAGGGGCCATGCGGGCGTATAGCTTTCAAGGCGCTCCACAGCGCGGGGGCTGAGGATCAGCATTCCGTGAGCCGCTTCGCCGCCAAGCACTTTCTGCCAGGAGAAGGTTGTCACATCGAGCTTGTCCCAAGGCAAATCCTGCGCGAAAGCGGCTGATGTCGCGTCGCAAATCGTCAGGCCGGCGCGGGCATCGGGGATCATATCGCCTGAAGGCATCCGCACGCCCGAAGTTGTGCCGTTCCATGTGAAGACCACATCACTGTCATAATCAAGCGCCGCCATATCGACGATCTCGCCGTAGTCGGCTGTCTTGACGGTTGCGTCGAGCTTGAGCTGTTTCACAACATCCGTGACCCAGCCTGCGCCGAAGCTTTCCCAGGCGGTCATGGTCACAGGGCGCGCGCCCAAGAGGCTCCACATCGCCATCTCCACAGCCCCCGTGTCAGAGGCGGGCACGATCCCGATCAGGTAGTCCGCCGGGACGCCGAGCAGATCGCGGGTCTCTTCAATCGCGGCTTTGAGCTTGTCTTTGCCTACAGCAGCACGGTGGCTGCGGCCCAGAGGCGCGCTGTCCAGCTGTTGCAAAGTGAATGAGGGGTATTTGGCACAGGGGCCAGAAGAAAAGCGCGGATTGGCCGGCCGCACTGCCGGTTTTGAAATATCAGTCATGATACCCTTCCAGATATAAGCCCCTCGTTAGGGAGGGGTGTCCTGCTACCCGAGCTAAAGCGCGCCGCCCCCTTTCGCAAGCGCAGAAATGACGC
>JAHBAN010000114.1 GCA_018500075.1 Flavobacteriia bacterium
AAAGAGCAGCACAAACTGCTCTTCCAGATCGTAAATATCGCGCGCCGCCAGCTCCTCCACCAACGGGCGCAACCCCCGACGCATGGCCGCCGTCAGCCGCGTGTCCGAGGCCAGAACAGCGCTGATTTCAGGCATCGCCGCTTGCAGCTCACGGGTGGGGTAACTCAAGATCAAGGACAGGGCTTTGAGAGAACGGTCCATATTACAGCGCCTCCGTTGGCATTTTCAGGGGTCTCTTCTTGCCGCCAAACAGCGATCCCTTGGATATCCCTGTGGAGCAGCCGTTGCTGTCGGTAAATCCGCAGCCGCCCTTGAGGTCATAGGCTTCCTCGACTTGCTCGCGGTGCGTCGTCGGGATCACAAAGCGATCCTCATAATCCGCCAGCGCCATGATCTTATACATCTCCTCAATGGTGCGCCCGCTGAGGCCAACGCGCTCGGCGATCCCCTCGTCAATCACACCATCGACGCTCTTTGAGCGCATATACGAGCGCATCGCCAACATCCGTTCCAGCGCCGTGACAACAGGGGCTTCCTCGCCCGCTGTCAGCATATTGGCGAGATATCGCACAGGAATACGCAGCGTCTTCACATCGGGCATACCGTCCCGAGAGCTGATCGCCCCCGCCTCGGCTGCGTTCTGGATCGGGCTGAGCGGCGGGATATACCAAACCATAGGCAGCGTGCGATACTCGGGGTGCAGCGGGAAGGCCACTTTCCACTCCATCGCCATCTTCCAGATCGGGCTGTCCTTGGCCGATTTGATCCAGTCTTCAGGGATACCGTCCCGGCGCGCCGCCGCAATGACCTCAGGATCGCTCGGATCCAGAAAAACACCAAGCTGCGCATCATAGAGAGCCTGCGGGTCCGCCATATTGGCCGCCGTCTCGATCTTGTCCGCATCATAGAGCATGACGCCCAGATACCGGATACGCCCGACGCAGGTTTCCGAACACACCGTCGGATTGCCACTCTCGATCCGGGGGTAACACAGCGTGCATTTCTCCGATTTGCCGCTTTCCCAGTTGTAATAGATCTTCTTGTAAGGACAGCCCGACACACACATCCGCCAACCGCGACATTTCTCCTGATCAATCAGGACAATCCCGTCTTCCTCGCGCTTGTAAATCGCGCCAGAGGGGCAGGAAGAGGCGCAGGCCGGGTTGAGGCAATGCTCGCACAGGCGCGGGAGATACATCATAAAGGTGTTCTCGTATTCGCCATACATCTGCTTTTGAATGCCCTCAAAGTTGTAATCCTGCGAGCGTTTGGAGAATTCGCCGCCGAGGATTTCTTCCCAGTTCGGCCCCTTCTCGATCTTCTCGATCCGCTCGCCGGTGATTTTGGAGCGTGGCCGCGCGGTCGGAAAGGCCTCCATCTCGGGGGCAGATTTCAGGTGGTCATAGTCAAAATCAAACGGCTCGTAATAGTCGTCGATTTCGGGCATCGCAGGGTTGGCAAAGATATTGGACAAAATCCGCCACTTCGCGCCCTGCTTGGGCTGAAGCTTGCCCGCTTTGGTGCGCTCCCAGCCGCCCTTCCAGCGGCTCTGGTTTTCCCAGTCGGTCGGATAGCCTGTTCCGGGCTTTGTCTCGACGTTGTTAAACCAGGCATATTCGACGCCCTCGCGGCTCGTCCATACGTTCTTGCAAGTGACAGAGCAGGTATGACACCCGATACATTTATCGAGGTTCAGCACCATGCCGATTTGAGCACGAACTTTCATTCTGCGGCCTCCTTATTTTTTGGATTCCATGCTTTTTCAGCATCAAGCCAATCGACCTTTTTCATTTTCCGGATAACAACAAACTCGTCGCGGTTGCTGCCGACGGTTCCATAGTAGTTGAAGCCATAAGACTGATGCGCATAGCCCCCGATCATATGGGTCGGCTTGAGCGTCGCACGGGTCACAGAGTTGTGGATACCGCCGCGGTGGCCGGTTTTTTCCGAGCCGGGCGTGTTCACGATTTTCTCCTGTGCATGATACATAAAGGTCGAGCCTTCCTTGATCCGCTGGGAGACAACCGCCCGCGCCGTCAGCGCGCCATTGGTGTTATACACCTCGATCCAGTCGTTATCGACGATCCCCGCCGATTTGGCGTCCACTTCCGATATCCAGACAACAGGCCCGCCACGGTTGAGCGTGAGCATCAGGAGATTGTCGGTATAGGTCGAGTGGATCCCCCATTTCTGGTGGGGCGTGATAAAGTTCAGAACCAGCGTGTCACCCTTATCCTGCACATCCGCCGTGATGGTCTTTAGGTCGACCGGAGGGCGATACGACATAAAGCCCTCGCCAAACGCCCGCATCCAAAGATGGTCTTGATAGAGCTGTTGCCGCCCGGTCAAAGTCCGCCACGGGATCAGCTCGTGAACATTGGTATAGCCCGCATTATAGCTCACCTTCTCGCTTTCAATCCCCGACCATGTGGGGCTGGAAATGATCTTGCGAGGCTGTGCGGCAATGTCATGAAAGCGGATTTTGGTGTGATGCTCGCCCTCGGCCAGATGGGCGTGCTCGCGCCCGGTGGCCTTTTCGAGCGCCTCCCAGGCCTTGACGGCCACTTCGCCGTTGGTCTCCGGCGCCAGCATCAGGATCACCTCACAGGCGTCGATCGCCGTGTCGATCTTGGGCCGCCCGGCGGCCGCACCCTCAAGCTGCACACCGTTGAGCGCCGACAGGTTGTCGATCTCGTCCTGCGTGTTCCAGCTGATGCCCTTACCGCCGTTGCCGAGGCTGTCCAGAAGCGGGCCAAGCGCTGTGAACCGGTCATAGATCGCGGTATAGTCGCGCTCCACCGCCACAAAGGCCGGGGCGGTCTTTCCGGGGATCAGATCGCATTCGCCCTTTTTCCAGTCCAGAACCTGATCCTGGGCAATCTCGGCCGGCGTGTCATGCAGGATCGGCAGCGCGACGATGTCGACTTCCTTCTCCAGATAGCCCGGCGTGATCTCCTGAAACTTCTTGGCAATCGCCTTGAAGATTTCCCAGTCCGATTTGCTGTCATAAGCCGGATCAACCGCCGCCTGAAGCGGGTGGATGAACGGGTGCATATCAGAGGTGTTCATATCGTCTTTCTCATACCAGCTCGCTGTCGGCAGAACGATGTCGGAGTAAACGCAAGTGGTGCTCATACGGAAATCGATGGTCACCAGCAGGTCGAGCTTGCCGCGGGGCGCGTCCTTGTGCCACTTCGCTTCTTTCGGAAGCTGCGCCCCCTCCTCGCCCAGATCCTTGCCCATCACGCCATTGTCCGTGCCAAGCAGATGCTTGAGGAAATACTCATGCCCCTTGCCGCTCGATCCCAAGAGATTGGAGCGCCACACAAACAGGTTGCGCGGCCAGTTGGCGGGGTTGTCAGGGTCTTCGCATGACATTTCCAGCGCGCCGGATTTGAGGTTCTGCGCCACATAAGCCGGAATCTCCTGGCCCGCCGCCTGCGCCGCCTTGGCAACGTCAAGCGGGTTGGTCTTGAGCTGCGGAGCCGAGGGCAGCCAGCCCATCCGCTCGGCGCGGATGTTATAGTCAATCAGGTTGATGTCCCAGTCGCCCTCGGGCGCGGTCGGCGACAGGATTTCCTTGGCCTCCAGCGTCTCATAACGCCACTGGTCGGTATGGGCATACCACGCCGAGGTCGAGTTCATGTGCCGTGGCGGGCGGGTCCAGTCGAGCGCAAAGGCAAGCGGTTGCCAGCCGGTCTGCGGGCGCAGCTTTTCCTGCCCCACATAATGCGCCCAGCCGCCACCCGACTGGCCGACACAACCGCACATGACGAGCATATTGATCACACCACGATAGTTCATATCCATATGGAACCAGTGGTTCATGGCCGCGCCGATGATGATCATGGACTTGCCGTTTGTCTTCTCGGCATTGTCGGCAAATTCGCGTGCCACATGGATAATCTTATCCGCCGGCACCCCTGTGATCTTCTCGGCCCACGCCGGGGTTCCCGGCATCTCGTCGGCATAATCAGCGGTGACCCAATCGCCGCCAAGCCCGCGGTCAAGCCCGTAGTTGGCGCAGAACAGATCAAACACCGTCGCCACAGTGACCTTGCCGGCCTTGGTCTTGACGGTTTTGACAGGAATATTGCGTGTCAAAATATCAGGGTGGCTGGCATCGGTCGCAAACTGCCCGTAAGCCTCGCCGCCAAAGTAAGGGAAATCCACGCCGACAACGGCGTCATGATCTTCCTCAAGCACAAAGCTCATCTTGAGATGTGTCTCGGCCGAACTGGCCTTCTCCTCGAGGTTCCACTCCCCGTCTTCGCCCCAGCGGTAGCCAACAGACCCGTTGGGCGCAACAAAGCCCTTGGACAGCTCGTCATAGGCGACAGTCTTCCACTCGGGGTTGTTCTTTTCTCCGAGCTTGCCATCCAGATCATCCGCCCGCAGGAAGCGGCCCGGCACAAGTTTGCCGTCTTTTTCCTCGAGCTTCACAAGCATGGGGAAGTCGGAGTATTTGCGGGTATACTCTTCAAAATACTCGGTCTGGCGATCAAGATGGAACTCGCGCAGGATCACATGGCCAAAGGCCATCGCCAGCGCCGCATCGGTGCCCTGCTTGGCATTGAGCCAAACATCGCCAAATTTCGCCGCTTCCGAGTAATCAGGACAAATCACAGCCGATTTCGTGCCCTTATAGCGCACCTCGGTATAAAAATGCGCATCCGGCGTGCGGGTCTGCGGCACATTGGAGCCCCAAAGCAGCAAATACCCCGAGTTATACCAATCCGCGCTCTCCGGCACGTCTGTCTGCTCGCCCCATGTCATCGGGCTGGCCGGCGGCAGATCGCAATACCAGTCGTAAAACGACATACATACGCCACCCATCAGGCTCAGATACCGCGAGCCGGCCGCATAAGACACCATCGACATCGCCGGGATCGGCGAGAAGCCGAACACACGGTCAGGCCCGTAGGTCTTGGCCGTATAGGCGTTTGCGGCGGCAGTGATTTCTGTGGCCTCGTCCCATGTGGCGCGCACAAAGCCGCCCTTGCCGCGCGTTTCCACATAAGAGGCCCGCAAGATCGGATCGGCCTGCAATTTGCTCCAGGCTTGGATCGGCTCCATGGTTTCGCGCATCTTGCGCCAGATTTTCATGAGCCGCCCGCGCACCAGCGGGTTTTTCACGCGGTTGGCAGAATAAAGATACCAGCTATAGCTCGCGCCGCGGGCACAGCCGCGTGGCTCGTGGTTGGGCAGGTCGGGCCGCGTGCGCGGATAATCCGTTTGCTGGGTCTCCCAGGTGACAATCCCTGACTTGACATAGATTTTCCAGCTACAGGAGCCTGTGCAGTTCACCCCATGGGTCGAGCGCACAACCTTGTCGTGCCGCCAGCGGTTTCTGTAGGTGTCTTCCCAATCGCGGCTCTCACGGGTCACCTGCCCGTGGCCGTTGGAAAATTGCTCCAGTTCCTTGGACTGAAGGAAGTTCAATCTGTCGAGCAGGTGGCTCATTTTGTTTCTCCTGAATGAGGGGTCCCGCGCCGCCGCAGCGGCACGGAAGACTGTTGGAAGATCAGCAGGGAACAGGCGCAGACTTGCGCGCATAATAGATCCAGCAGATCACAGCGCAGATCGCATAAAAGATCAGAAAGCCCCAAAGCGCCGCCGCAGGCCCGCCTGTCATGGCGATGGATGTGCCGTAACTCTTGGGAATGAAAAACGCCCCGTAAGCCGCAATCGCGGAGGTGAAGGCGATGATCGCCGCGCTTTCCATTTCGGTTTGCTTCTGGAGCGCCCCCGCATCAAGCGCAGGCATAAGGCGCGGCACTTCCTGTTTCATGATCGAAGGGATCATCTGGAAGGTCGAGGCATTGCCCACACCGGTCAAAAAGAACAGCGCCATAAAGCAGGCAAAGAAGCCCCAGAAGTTTCCGACAGTGTCCCCCAATGGCAGGAACTGTAGCACGCCATAAACCGCGACAATCATGCCAAGGAAGGTCCAGAACGTCACACGCCCGCCGCCAAACTTGTCCGAGATCCAGCCGGTTGCCGCGCGGCTGAGCGCGCCCACAAGCGGACCGAGGAACGCATATTGCAGCACATCAACTTCCGGAAACTGGGTCTTCATTAGAAGCGGAAAGCCCGCGGCATAGCCGATAAAGCTGCCAAATGTGCCGGTGTATAGAATACACATAATCCAGTTGTGCTTGCGGCTGAAGATAACCGACTGGCTGCTGAATGACGATTTCGCATCGGCAATGTCATTCATGCCAAACCAGGCCGCAATCGCGCTGATCGCGAGGAAGGGAACCCAGATAAAACCTGCATTCTGGACAAAGAGCTGCGCGCCATCGCTGAGCTGTTGAGGCTCTCCGCCGATCGCGCCAAACACGCCCATTGTGATAACGACAGGCACAACAAACTGCATGACCGACACACCCAGATTGCCCAGACCCGCGTTGAGAGCCAGCGCATTGCCCTTGGTTTTCTTGGGGAAGAAATAGGCGATATTGGCCATCGACGAGGCAAAGTTACCGCCGCCAAAACCACACATCAGCGCGAGCATCAGGAAGGTAAAATAGCTTGTCTGCGGATTTTGAACCGCAAAGCCAATGCCCAGCGCCGGCAAAAGCAGCGAGGCGGTCGATATTGCAGTCCATTTTCGACCGCCAAAAATCGGAACCATAAAGCTGTAAAAAATCCGCAGCGTTGCGCCGGACAGCCCCGGCAAAGCCGCAAGCCAGAACCGTTCGCCCACCGAGAAGTTAAACCCGATCGCAGGCATCTTGGCCACAACCACCGACCACACCATCCAGACCGAAAAGGCCAGAAGCAGGTTGGGGATCGAAATCCAGAGGTTGCGTGTGGCAATACGCTTGCCTTCACTCTCCCAAAACTGAGGGTCTTCAGGGCGCCAGTCGGTCAGCAGATGTCCGCTGTTGACTGAATGTGATGTTGTGCTCGCCATTGGTGGGGTCCTCCCGTGGTGGCGGATTTAGGAACAGCGGGCCGCTCATCAGCCCGCCAGGGGTTTGTCAGGGTCAGGCGGGTTGCTCGCCTTTGCGCGCAATCGCCGCGATCCCTTCGTCAAGCTCGGCATTGGCACGCGCCGCCCGCTTTCTCAGGGTCTCGATATTGGCCGCGGCAAAATTGGCGCGCTCCTCGTCTTCCTGCTTGCTGGAGAAGCGGACAAAAAACGCGAGGAAAGAGGCGCAGGTAACAACGATCCCGAGGATGAAAAACGCTTGGGACCAGTCGATCACGTTCTTGAAGAGAAAGCCCGCAAGCACCGCGCCCGCATTGCCGCCCGCGCCCACAACACCTGCCACCGCGCCCAGCGCTTTCTTGTTGATAAAGGGCACAACCGAATAGGTCGCCCCTTCCGCCATCTGGGTGAAGAGTGAGAACACAATCAGCGCCGGCAAGGCCAGAAACAACACGTGCATCTGACTGAAGACCATGAGCGCACAGCCCTCAAAGAAGATACAGACAAAGAGCCAGAAGCTGCGCCCCTTCAGGCCCCAGAGCGCGCCGAAATTGTCGCCAAAGAGTCCGCCCAAGGTGCGGGCAAAAAGATTCATCAGGCCAAAAGACGCCGCCACAAATCCCGCCGCCACAAGGCTGAGGTCAAAGTAGTCCATGAAGTAGAGCGCGGCGACGTTGTTCACCGTCAGCTCGATGCCAAAACAGGCGCCATAAATCACAAAGAGCACCCAGACCCGCGGGTCTTTCAACGCGTTCATATAGTTGCCGGTGACTTTTTTCTTCTCTTCCATCTTGCCAGCCGCGCGCAGCGCGTCAAAGTTGCCGTCAGGCGCGTCTTGGGTGAGGAAATAATAGCCAATCCCGGTGAGGAAGATGATCACCCCGACCACAACCATAGACAGCCGCCAGCCCACAGCCTCAGAAAAGCCGAAGCCGACGACCATA
>JAHBAN010000194.1 GCA_018500075.1 Flavobacteriia bacterium
GCGAAAAAACGGCCCGACCCAAAGCCCGCGCGCCCCCGCCGAAGGCGCATAATGAAACGTCATCAAAGGAAAGACGAGCCAAAGCGCCGGCATCTTGAGCAAATCCATCAGCGAGGCTTTCACATCCGACTGCACAGCCTGCGGATCGCGCACAACAAAAAACAGCCCCAAAGCCGTGAGCACACTCACAGCCGCCGTGCCCCAGACAACAGCCCGCCAGCCAAACGCCTCAACCGCCAATGTGGTCGGCAAAGCCGAGGCCAGATTGCCCACCGAACCAACCCCCAGAACAACCGCCGCCAAAGTGGCAAAAACAGCCGCAGGGTAGCTGCGCGCAAAAATATAGTATGACGCCATCAAAACAGGCGAACACCCGACCCCGATCAAAAGCATCGCAATCGAAATATGCACAGGCGCAGTCGCCAGAGCAAACACAGCCGCGCCGCCCCCGCCCCCGATCAGCAGCAAAACAGACGCCGTGCGCCGCGGCCCGACCTTGTCCAAAGCCCAGCCCACAGGGATCTGCATCGCCGCAAACGCCAGAAACCAAAGCCCCGAAGCCGTCGCCAGATCCTCAGGACTGGCCCCCACATCACGCTCCAGAACCTCGGTCAAAACCGCCAGAAACGCCCGATAAAACTGACTCAACACATAAGCAAAACACAGCAAAATCAAATCAACGCGCATCAGATGAACCCTTTCTGGCTCTTTTTTATTGCTCTAAATATCCCAGGGCCGACTCCGCGCAGCAAGTGCGCTCTGTCGGTTCGCGCTTGCTGCGCAAGCTGCTTAAGTCTGGGGGACTGGTCCCCCAGTTTGGTCGGATTTTCGCGCAGCGAAAATTCGAACTCAAATACACCGCCCGCCATCCACTTCCATACAGACCCCCGTGATCATGCTCGCCTCATCCGAGCACATAAAACACGCCGCATTGCCGAGGTCTTCAGGCGTTGAAAACCGCCCCAAAGGAATGGTGCTCAAAAACTTCGCGCGCATCTCGGGCGTGTCCTCCCCCATAAAGCTCGCCAGAAGCGGCGTCTCCCCCGCCACGGGGTTGAGCGCATTCACCCTGACGCCAAAGGGCGCCAGCTCCACAGCCATCGCTTTGGTCGCCGTGTTCATCCAGCCCTTGGAGGCATTGTACCAGTTCAGCCTCGGGCGCGGGCTGACTCCTGCGGTTGAGGCAATATTCAAAATAGCCCCCTTGCCGCGCGCCTTCATCACCGGCGCAAGCGCGCGCGCAAACAGGTAAACAGACTTGCAGTTGACCGCAAACACACGGTCAAACTCCTCCTCGCTCACCTCCTCCATGGCTGTCGGCAAATGGGTGACGCCGGCGTTGTTCACCAGAATATCCACCTCGCCAAAGACCTGCCGCGCCGTGGCAACCGCCTCGCTCACATCCGCCGCCAGAGCCACATTCGCCTGATGCCCGAAACATCCCGCGCCCAGCTCCTCGGCCATGCCCATCGCCCCGTCGTGGTTCTGATCCACAATCATGACCTGCGCCCCCTCGGCGGCAAATTTACGCGCGATCCCCGCGCCAAAGCCGCTCGCGCCGCCGGTCACAATCGCTGTTTTTCCCTCTAGTCGCATCGCCTCTTCTCCCTATTCGCGCCCCGACAAAACCAGAAGCGCCTGATGACGCGCCCGAGGCTCCATTTCCATCACAACATCCAGAAAAAATCGCCCCGCCAGACAGGCCCGACGGGCGCTCACCTGCTCGAGACGTTCAAAATCCGCCAGCGCGGCCTGTGCCGAAGCTGTCCTCGCCGCCGCGCCCAATGCCGCGGCCATCTGCGCAGTCGCCCGCTCCCGCGCCTCAGGCGCAAGCCGCGGCGTGGGTCGCGGCGCGCCAAGCCGGGCCGCTTTGTATTGAAGGCGGTAATATTCCTTCAAGGCAGGTGTGTTCAGCCGCGCCACAGCCTCGGCGGTGTGCCGGCCAATCGCCTCAGCCCCCAGACGGTTCTGAAACATCAGCCCGCAGCTGCGCCGCGACACCGCCCCGACAACAACCCGTTCCACCTCGAAAAAATAGGCCAGCTCATCGGGCGCAAGGTGCCCGACCCCGCGCGCCAGAAGCGGATGGATCAGCCCCTGCGCCGCCTGCGCCGTGGCCCAGTCGCCCCGCTCCGCCGCCAGAATCCGCTCTGCAATATGGCCCGCAATCGCCTCATCGCCCAGCATCCGCGCCATCTGCGCCAAAGCCAACGCGAGATTTTCGTCCTCATAGCCGTTTTGCACAACAGAGGCCCGTATCTCAGGCAGGGTCGCAATCTCGCCCAATATGCGCAGAATCTCGGCTTTGCCGGGAGGCTCCTGGGCAAAGCCAGGCGCCCCCGAAAGCCCGAGGGCCACCGTCAGAGAAACCAAAAACCCGCGCATCAGCCGCCCCTTGCTCTAGGCCTGCGATCATTGCGCGCCGCGACGCCAATGAAAAGCCCGAAATCAGCCATGAAAAGCCGCGACGGTTTTCAACGCGGTAAAGCCGTAAAGCGCCTCAAAGCCCTTTTCGCGCCCATGGCCCGACTTGCCCACGCCGCCAAAAGGCAGCTCCACACCGCCCCCCGCGCCATAATTGTTGATAAACACCTGCCCCGCGCGAATGGCCTTGGCGAGCCGCATCTGGCGCGCGCCGTTTTGGCTCCAGACCGAAGCAACAAGGCCATAATCGGTGCCATTGGCAATCGCCACGGCCTCCGCCTCGTCCTCAAACGGGATGATCACCTGCACAGGGCCGAAAATCTCGTCGCGCGCCAGCGCATGGCTGGCCGGCACCCCCGCAAACAAGCTGGGCGCAACAAAATTCCCGCCCTCCGGCGCATCGCTGAGCACGCCTTCGCCGACCCGCTCAAGATCGCCCGCCTCGGCCAGAAAGCCGCGCACAATCCCCTTCTGCTTGGCCGAAATCAGCGGTCCCACGTCCAGATCGGCCAAAGCCTGCCCGACGCGCAACTGCCCATAGCGCTCTGCCATCCGCGTCACCACCTCGTCATAGATCCGCCGCTGCACCAGAATACGCGAGGAAGCCGAACAGGTCTGCCCGGCATTCTGGATCCCCGCATTGACAAGAAACGGCAGCGCCGCATCCAGATCGGCATCCTCAAACACAAGCTGCGGGCTTTTCCCGCCCAGTTCGAGCGTCACAGGCTTGACGTGTTTCGCCGCCGCCATCTGGATCAGACTCCCCGTCGCAACCGAGCCTGTGAAAGAGATATGGTCAATCCCGTCATGCCCGCTCAAAGCCGCGCCCGCCTCACGGCCAAGGCCGGGCACCACATTCAAGACCCCGTCCGGCAACCCCGCTTCGCGGGCCAAGTCGGCAAAGGCCAGCGCGGTGAGGCAGGCGTCCTCGGCGGGCTTGAGAACACAGGTGTTCCCCGCCGCCAGAGCCGCCCCGACAGAGCGGCCAATAATCTGCATAGGGTAGTTCCAAGGCACAATATGCGCCGTCACCCCATGCGGCTCGCGCAGCGTATAGACAGTATAGCCATCCAGATAAGGGATGCTCTCGCCCATAAGCTTGTCTGCCGCCCCGCCATAAAACTCGCAGTAGCGCGCCAGCGCCAGCGCATCGGCCCGCGCCTGCTTGAGCGGTTTGCCCACATCGAGCGCCTCCAGCCGCGCCAGCGCTTCGGCGCGCCCCTCCACGAGCTTGCCAAGCCGCATCAGAATGCGCCCGCGCTCCGCCGCAGGGGTGCGCGCCCAGCCGCCCTCAAAGGCCCGCCGCGCCGCGTCAATGGCCGCCTCCACATCGCCCGCCTGCCCGCGCGCAATCTCGCCAATCTGCGCCCCCGTCGAAGGGTTCAACAGCGGCAGGGTCTGCCCCGCTTCGGGCGCAACCCACACACCGTCAATCAGGCATTTCGCAGGGTCAAACCCCAGATCCTCAAGGCTCATCTCTCGCTCCTCTTACGCGGTTTTCGACGTTGGCAGCCGCGGCACAGCCGCAATCAGCTCTTTGGTATAGGGGTGCTTTGGCCGCTCAAAAACATCCGCCGTCGCCCCCTCCTCCACAATCTCGCCCGCCTGCATCACAAGGCAGCGGTCCGTTACATTGCGCACCACGCTCAAATCGTGGCTGATAAACAGATAGGTCAGCCCATATCGCGTGCCCAGATCGGCGAGCAAATCAAGGATCTGCGCGCGAATGCTCACATCCAGCGCAGACACCGCCTCGTCCAGAATGATCAGCTCGGGCTTGATGATCAGCGCCCGCGCAATCGCAATCCGCTGCCGCTGCCCGCCGGAAAACTCGTGGATATATTTCTGGGCGTCCGCCGCCTCCAGCCCCACTTTTTCCAGCGCCTCGACAATAGCCGCCTGTCGCGCCCCGCCCTCGGGGGCATCCTCCAAAAGGTGAAACGGCTCCGCCACAAGCCGCCCGACGGTCCAACGCGGATTAAAGCTGCCGTAGGGGTCCTGAAACACCACATTCATCTTGCGGCGCACCGCGCGGTCGGGCCGGCTGCCGCTAAAGACAGGCGCGCCATCAAGCCGTATTTCCCCGCCCTGCACCTCCTCAAGCCCGAGGATCGCGCGGGTCAAAGTGCTCTTGCCACAGCCGCTCTCGCCCACAAGGCCAAGGCTCTCGCCGCGGCGGATGTCAAAGCTCACCCCCTTCACCGCGCGAAACCGCCGCGCGCGGCCAAACAGCCCCGCGCGCGGCAAAGCATAGTCGCGCACCACGTTCCGCACCGTCAGCAAAGGCGCCGCAAGGCCCGGTGCCTCTCGCACGGGCGCATGGTCAGAAGCCTCCAGTAGCGCGCGCGAATAAGGCTGCGTGAGCTGTGTAAAAATGGCCGGGCACGGCCCGCGCTCCACAACTGCGCCGCGCCGCATAATGACAATCTGGTCCGCCATATCAGAGACAACCGCAAGGTCATGACTGATCAGCAAAAGCCCCATCCCGTCCTCGCGCGCCAACCGCTTGAGCAGCGTCAGAATCTCGGCCTGCGTTGTCACATCCAGCGCCGTTGTCGGCTCATCGGCAATCAGAAGTTTGGGCTGCAAGGCAATCGCCATAGCGATCACAACCCGCTGGCGCTGCCCGCCGCTCAGCTCATGGGGATAGCGGCTGAGCGGAAAGCGCTCCTCTGGCAGCTCGCAGCGCCGCAACGCCTGCGCCGCGCGCGCCAGCGCCGCCTTGCGGCTCACTTTCTCATGAATGCGGATCGTCTCCGCCACCTGCGCGCCGATGGTCTGGATCGGGTTGAGCGCCGTCATCGGCTCCTGAAACACCATACC
>JAHBAN010000040.1 GCA_018500075.1 Flavobacteriia bacterium
GCGCCCCCCCCCCGCCTCCGCCATATCCCAGCTGAGCGCCCCGCGCGTCAGGCCCACAACCCCGCCAAACCCCTGCGGCAAGCGCCGCGCCGCCAGCCCCTTGACACGACACACCCAAGTGACAAGCCGCGGCGCACCCGAAAACGCGTCCAGCCCGAACCAGCGCGCCCCCGCAGGGGGCGCCGCCTCCGGATCAATCGCAATCACCTCCAGATAAAGCCCCTCCGCCAGACCCAGCAGCGCATTATGGGTGCCATAGCGCGCGTGCTGCCCCCCCGCTTGAAGCGCAACCCCGAGGCGCTCTTGCGCCCAGGCCACCCCCGCCTCAAGCTCCTGCGCAGCAATCACCAGATGATCAAATTCATACACAGCACGGCCCTTTTTCTTTCCAAAAATATCCTCGGGGGGAGTCTTCAGAAGCCGCAGGCTTTTGAAGACCGGGGGGCAGACAGCCCCCCGCCCGGGCTTAGGCGCGCGCAGCGCGAATAAGCTTGAGAATATCCTCGGCCGCCTCGGGGATATTGGTGCCCGGGCCAAAGATCGCCTTCACACCGGCAGCCTTGAGAAACGCATAATCCTGCTGCGGAATAACCCCGCCACAGATCACAATGATATCGCCCGCGTCCTTCTGCTCAAGCGCTTTGATCAGCTGTGGCGCAAGGGTCTTATGCCCCGCCGCCTGACTCGAAATCCCGACCACGTGCACATCATTGTCAATCGCGTCCTGTGCCGCTTCTTCGGGGGTTTGAAATAGCGGTCCCACATCCACATCAAAGCCGATGTCGGCAAAGGCTGTGGCAATCACTTTCGCACCACGGTCATGCCCGTCCTGCCCCATCTTGACCACAAGCAGGCGCGGGCGGCGGCCCTCTTCCTCGGCAAAGGTCTCGATGCTCTTCTGGATCGCGGCAAAGCCCTCATCCCCCTCATAGGCCGCGCCATAGACGCCGGCGAGGGTCTTGACTTCGGCACGGTGGCGGCCAAATTCTTCTTCCATCGCCATGCTGATTTCTCCCACTGTGGCCCGCGCGCGGGCCGCTTCAACCGCGGCTTCCAAGAGGTTCCCGCCTTCTTTTGTGCGACGGGTCAGCTCGGCCAGAGCCGCCAGACAGGCGCCCTCGTCGCGGCTTGCCCGGATGCTCTTAAGGCGCTTCACCTGGTTTTCGCGCACCGCCACATTGTCCACATCCAGAATGTCGATCGGGTCTTCCTTCGCAAGACGGTATTTGTTCACCCCGACAATCACTTCCTGCCCACGATCAATCATCGCCTGACGGCGGGCCGCACTCTCCTCGATCCGAAGCTTGGGCATTCCGGAGGCCACAGCCTTGGTCATACCGCCCATCTCCTCGACCTCTTCCATCAAGGCCCAGGCCTTCTCGGCCAGCTCGGCGGTCAGGCTCTCGACATAATAAGAGCCTGCGAGCGGATCGACGACATTGGTAATCCCCGTCTCTTCCTGCAAAATGAGCTGGGTGTTGCGCGCAATGCGCGCGCTGAATTCGGTCGGCAAGGCAATCGCCTCATCCAGCGCATTGGTGTGCAGGCTTTGGGTGCCGCCCAGCGCCGCCGCCATCGCCTCATAGGCGGTGCGGATCACGTTGTTATAGGGGTCTTGCTCTTGCAGGCTCACACCCGAGGTCTGGCAATGGGTGCGCAGCATTTTGGAGCGCTCGGATTTGGCGTCAAACTCGGTCATAACCCGGTGCCACAACAGGCGCGCCGCGCGCAGCTTGGCCGCCTCCATGAAAAAGTTCATGCCAATCGCAAAGAAAAAGCTCAGGCGGCCCGCAAATTTGTCAACATCCATGCCCGCATTGATCGCCGCCCGGACATATTCGCGCCCGTCCGCCAGCGTATAGGCCAGCTCCTGCACAAGGTTCGCCCCCGCCTCCTGCATATGATAGCCCGAAATCGAGATCGAGTTGAATTTGGGCATCTCGTTTGAGGTATATTCGATGATATCGGAGATAATCTTCATGCTCGGTTCGGGCGGATAAATATAGGTGTTGCGCACCATAAACTCTTTGAGAATATCGTTCTGGATCGTACCTGCCAGAAGCGCCTTGTCGTGGCCCTGCTCCTGCCCCGTCACAATAAAATTCGCCAAAATCGGGATCACCGCGCCGTTCATGGTCATGGAGACAGACACCTGATCCAGCGGAATACCGTCAAACAGGATTTTCATATCCTCAACGGAGTCAATCGCCACACCGGCCTTGCCCACATCGCCCACAACGCGCGCGTGGTCGCTGTCATAGCCGCGGTGCGTGGCCAGATCAAAGGCAACAGAAACGCCCTGCTGCCCCGCCGCCAGCGCCTTGCGGTAAAAGGCGTTGCTTTCCTCGGCGGTGGAGAAGCCCGCATATTGGCGAATCGTCCAGGGACGGCCGGCATACATGGTCGATTTGACACCGCGGGTAAACGGCTCATAGCCCGGAATAGAGCCAAGATGGCTCATGCCCTCAAGATCGTCTTCAAAATAGACAGGCTTGACCTTGATATCCTCAAGGGTCTGCCACGTCAGATCGTCAATCGTCTTGCCGCGCAGCTCTTTTTCAGCTCGCTTGGCCCATTCGTCTCGCTTGGTCATGGATATGTCCTCTTCTTTCGGCTGGCAGCGGGTGTCTCCCCGCCTCTTCCAGCGTTTTTCTCTCTATCAGTTTGGCAAGCGCGCCTGCGCCCGCCGCACACCAAAAAATGTCATCGCTATAGCGCTCGGCCAGCGCCGCGATCTGGTCTTGGGAAAAGGGCTGCCAGCGCCCTTCGCCCTCGGGCAGCCCGGCTGGGCGGGCGCCGCGCGCGCCCAAGGCTCCGCGCAAGGCGGCAAGGTCGGGCGCTTCATTCTTGCGCAGCCCCGCGCTGGCCTGCGGCAGCCTCAGATCTGCGCCCAAAACCTGCGCCAGCCGCACATCGGGCGCATCGGCAAAATCGGCAAACCGGTGCAGCTCGATCTGCGCGCCGGGCATCACAGCCGCAATATCACACACCACATCGCGCCAGCTGCGCTCTGATGCGCTGATCGCCTCAAGCGCCGCAGCGCTCGGCAGCGCACAGCCGCGCTTGACCCCATACGCCAGCGCCGATGTCCAATAGTCCGGCAGCGGGCGCAGCCCGAGCAAGATCATGTCCACAGGGCAGCCCAGAGCTGCGGCGAATCCCTCAAGGCGCGTGGCACAGTCCGGATAGAGCGCACGGTGGCGTATATTGCCCTTCACAGATCCGAGCATATTCTCCTCACTGATCACCAGCCTGCGCACCCCCCGCGCGCGCGCCCCATCCAACGCCGCCGCAAGACGCGGCTTGGCTTTGGCAATCGCCGCCGCGCTCACCCGTCCGCTTGGGCCGGCATACAGCCCTTCAAAAAGCCCCGTGCCGCGCAGCCGCCCCGGCCCCCAGAAGCCGACGCCCAGTGCCGAAAGCCGCTCGGCATGGCTGCGCATATAGTGCTGAAAACTGGTCGTGGCGCTGCGCTGCGCCCCCAAATGAAGAATAATCTGCATCTTGCTCTGCCCCGCTTGGCCCCGATCGCTCTGCCACAGAGCGCTATGAGGACAGGGCCGAGTTTGCCCGACAGGGCCTAAGGATCGCATTAAGGGCGCAAAAAAATCATCCCCCCCGATCTTTTTTGTCGTAATGCCGCAAGAAGGGCTTATATCCTGCTCAGAAGGAGAGGCGATGATACGGGTCTTAAGCATTGTAATTGCTGTCTTTTCAGCGGGAACCCTATATGCCGAAACAGCGGCAAAAACGCTCCCGCAAGAGATGCTTTCAAACGCCGAAGAGGCAGATTTGTCTTTATTTTTATGGACAAACAGGCTGGTGATTGTCTTTGCAGACTCCGCCGCCGACCCGCGTTTTAATGAGCAGGTCGCGCTCTTGGCCGAGCGCTCAAGCGAGCTTGCCGAGCGCGACGTCAAAGTCATTCTAGACACAGACCCCGCCGCCAAAACAGCCCTGCGGCAAAAGTTCCGCCCACGGGGCTTTATGCTGATGCTGGTGGGCAAGGACGGGCAAGTATATCTGCGCAAGCCCCTGCCGTGGAGCGTGCGCGAAATTTCCCGCTCGATCGACAAGCTCCCCCAACGCCAGCAGGAAATCCGCGACCGCCGCGAATAGCCGCCTAGACGTTGCCGCGCAGAAAAAAGGCCAGCTTTTCGGGCGGATAGAGAATGAGCAAGGCGTTGTCCTGCGGCAGATAAACCATCTGCGACAGCGGCGAGAGCAACACCCGATGATACCCCCGCGCAATCCGCGCATCCATACAGTCGCGCGCCGGCCCGATCCCCGCCGAAATCAGCCCCAGACCATGCGGCAAATCGCGGCTCATGATCGCCTCGGTGATCTCGTTCGGGCTGAGGCCGTCCAACTGAAATTGAACCTGGTTTTGCCCGCGAATACGCTCCAGCGCGCTGTCGATACTGCGCGCCTGCGGATAGGGCTTGCGAAACGCCCCCACCGCCAGCGTAAACACAGCCGCTGTGCAGCTTGATTTGGAGGTGAAATGCATCACCTCCAAAATATAAAGCCGCGCCGAGAGCTGCTTTTTCAAGCTCTCCTGTGTGTCCAACGCGCAGCCCGCCAAAACGGCGAGCGCCGCCAGACAGGCTATGATCCTGCGCATAGCTTAGGCGCTCCCAACAAGGACAATCCTTGCTCAGACTAGCGACAAATCCTTGCGGAAGTCTTGACGCATATGGGCGGCTGTGGCGCATGAAGCCTATTCAAACTCCATAATCACTTCATCCACAGCCAGGCTATCACCCGGCGCAGCGTTGATCTTGGCAACAATCCCCTTGCGCTCGGCGCGCAGGATGTTTTCCATTTTCATGGCCTCAACCGTGCAGAGCGCCTGCCCGTCCTGCACTTCCTCGCCCTCTTGCACATTGATCTTCACAATCAATCCGGGCATCGGGCACAAGAGCATTTTGGACGTATCAGGCGCAACCTTCTCGGGCATCAGCCTCGCCAGTTCGGCCTGACGCGGTGTGCGCACATGAACTTTAAGATCGGCCCCGCGGCTGCGGATCTGGAACCCGCCCGAGACTTTTCCGACCTTCAAAACAAGGCCCTCACCGTCGACATCCAGCCGCGCGAGCTGGTCGCCCGGCGTCCAGTCCGAGGCCACCCGCAACACAGCCCCATCCGCAAAACGCACATCCGAGCCGTCACGATCCGCCGCAATCGACACCGGGAAGTCCTGCCCCTGAAGGCTCACAACCCACTCGGTCCCGACCACGCGCTCGTGGTTGTCCATCCGCCCGGACACACGCGTGCGACGGATCTCCGCAACACGGTGCATCGCGGCTGCACTCGCCGCAATCTTGCGCAGCGCCGCCTCCTCAAGTGTCACGCCCTCAAAGCCCTCGGGATATTGCTCCTCGATGAAGGCCGTTGTCATCTCGCCCTTGATAAAGACCTCATGATCCATCACAGCCGACAGGAACGGCAGGTTGTGTCCGATCCCCTCAAGCTCAAAGCCGTCAAGCGCATCGCGCATATGCGCAATCGCCTCAAGCCGCGTGGGCGCCCATGTGCAGAGCTTTGCGATCATCGGATCATAAAACATACTGATTTCGCCGCCCTCATAGACGCCGGTGTCATTGCGCACCGCAAAGTCGCCCTGCGGCGCATCACCCTGCCATTTGCCGTTTGCCAGAAGCGGGCCAGAGGCCGTTTCGGCTGGCGGGCGGTAGCGCGTGAGGCGCCCGATCGAGGGCAAAAAGCCGCGATACGGGTCTTCCGCATAGAGGCGGTTTTCAATCGCCCAGCCGGTCAGCGTCACATCCTTTTGCGCCAGAGCGAGCTTTTCGCCGTAGGCCACACGGATCATCTGCTCGACAAGATCGACCCCCGTGATCAGCTCGGTGACAGGGTGTTCGACCTGAAGCCGCGTGTTCATCTCGAGGAAATAGAAGTTCTTCTCGCCATCAACGATAAATTCGACCGTGCCCGCGCTCGCATAGTCAACCGCTTTGGCCAAAGCGACCGATTGCTCGCCCATGGCCTTGCGCGTGGCCTCGTCAAGGAAGGGGCTGGGCGCTTCTTCAACCACTTTCTGCTGGCGACGCTGAATAGAGCACTCGCGCTCGCCCAGATAAATGCCGTTGCCATGGCTGTCACACAACACCTGAATCTCGATATGCCGGGGCTGGGTGATGAACTTCTCGATAAAGATACGATCGTCGCCAAAGGAATTGGCCGCTTCGTTCTTGGAGCTTTGAAAGCCCTCGCGCGCCTCATCATCGCTCCAGGCAATCCGCATCCCCTTGCCGCCGCCGCCGGCAGAGGCCTTGATCATGACAGGATAGCCGATCTCGTTGGAGATCTTGACGGCCTCCTCGGCATCCTCAATCAGCCCCATATAGCCCGGAACCGTGCTCACATGGGCCTCCTGAGCGATTTTCTTTGAGGTGATCTTGTCGCCCATCTTCTCGATCGCGCCCTTGGGCGGCCCGATAAAGGCAACGCCGGCCGCTTCGAGCGCTTCGGCAAATTTCGCATTCTCCGACAGAAACCCGTAGCCGGGATGAACCGCTTCCGCGCCGGTTTCCTTGATCGCGCGCATCACGTTCTCGATCACAATATAGGACTGGTTCGCAGGGGGCGGGCCGATGTGCACCGCCTCATCCGCCATTTGCACGTGCAAGGCCTGCTTGTCGGCATCCGAATAAATAGCGACCGTCTTGATCCCCATTTTCTTAGCTGTCT
Organism: Flavobacteriia bacterium; assembly: GCA_018500075.1. Lineage (GTDB taxonomy): Bacteria > Bacteroidota > Bacteroidia > Flavobacteriales > Flavobacteriaceae > MAG-120531. The sequence goes on from JAHBAN010000040.1 coordinate 6,712, forward strand.
TGATCACGCGACAAGCAATCTCGCCACGGTTTGCAATCAGGATCTTTTTAAACATGGTCTGTCCCCTCTTCGTTCAGGTCTAGAAGCTGCGCAGCGCGCGCTTCAGAATACATAAAAAAGCCACACCCGAGGCAGGCTCGGACATGGCGTTCGGTCTCTGTCTGGCCCCATGCGGGGCCGCCGTTACGCTCTCAGCAGCGCGACGGAAGTATCTGGCAGTAGGCCACGTTAGCGACCACGCCGACGCGCGCGCCTGTGGCCAGATCGACGCGGGTGACAGCCGAAGCGTCCCCCCCTGCGCCTGCGCCCATGAGCGCTTGTTCGCAGAACCAGCCGCCTCGCGTGGCAAACCGACAAGCGCACCCCTCACCGCCCTGTCATAGGCTGGCCGCGGCTTACGCAGAGATGGCAAAGGCACGTTCACGCCTGACCCTCCTCCACATAAGACCCGTCAAAAATATCGGGAAACGAGGCTTCGGCCACGCGCACATCAATCCGCAACAAAGCGTCATAGCTTGCAGGGTCAAACGGATCTTCCGCCGCAACAACCTCGCGGCCAAACAGCCAGGACAGACGCCCCGCATCCAGATTGCCGCGCTCAAAGGGCGCATCGCCAAACTGCGCCCAAAGCGCAGCCATAAAGCCGACATCCGCGCGCTTGTCGGCGGGGCGGCGGTCGCGATAGCGCTCGCGCACCGTGATCGGCGTGACCCCCTTGGGGTTTGCCCGCCGAATAACAAATTGAAAATCAGTGCCGGAAAGCCGGCCCGGGAAGCCGCGATGCTTCAACATGGCCGGCCCTCCTGTGCAAGAGTGAAACCGCCGTGAAGCCGAGGAAGCAGAGCGCGCCGCTCGGCACGCCCTGCGAGTGTCTTATTTGTATTTGCCGGTGTAGCTTGGCTCAACCGAGATCGGCGCAGGGTCGACCACAATATATTCATCATCAGGGGCCTTGTCGCCGCCACAAGCGGAAACCGTGACCACAAATCCAAGTGCGCAAAGGGCTTTAATCGTCTTAGACATATCTTACTCCTGTCTTTTTGCTCTACCACGAACGGGGCTTTGCCCTCGTCCTGCCTCTCATATGAGATACCCGCCCAACCAAGGGCGTATGGGCGCACTATACCTGAAACCCGCCCCAAGCGATATGAAACAACCGCAAGCGCTCCGGGCTGTGACGGGAAAGTCGCAACCGGACGACCACGTGAACTCCGACCCTCAACATATTGTGTAGTCATCAATATTCCTCCCATATGCAGGCCCCGTCCTTGAGCGAAAACACCTCAAAAAACTGCGTGGCCTCAGGGTCGGACTGGCCAAATTCGACCGCCCTGTCCGAATAGGAAATAACAATCCTCTCGATCGTCTGCGCCTGATCTGCGAGCCGGGGCAGCGCATATTGCGCACAGAGCACGCTAAAATCCTGCGCCAGACCCTCATAATCCGCCCCGCCCGCCTGCCCGATTTCGGGCACAACAAACCGAAACCGCGCATAGGTCAGCGCGCCATCGGGCTTCACCTCCACAAAGGCCTCCAAGAGCTGCGGCACCAGCCCGGAGGGCAGCTGTGGCAGATCGGTCGCGCGCAAAGGCAGGGCCAAAAGACCCAGCCCCGCACAGGCCAGCGCAGAAAGAGAGAGGAGCTTGCGCATCAAAAGCCCTTACAGCGGAATGTTATCGTGCTTTTTCCATGGGTTGCTCAACTGCTTGCCGCGCAGGCTGGCAAACGCACGGCTGACCCGCTTGCGGGTGCTATGTGGCATGATCACCTCGTCGATAAAGCCACGCTCGGCCGCCACAAACGGATTGGCAAAGCGCTCCTCATAATCCACCGCGTGCTGCGCGATCTTGTCAGCATCGCCCGCATCGGCGCGGTGGATGATCTCCGAGGCGCCCTTGGCCCCCATCACAGCAATCTCGGCGGTCGGCCAGGCATAGTTGAAATCGCCGCGCAAATGCTTGGAGGCCATCACATCATACGCGCCGCCATAGGCCTTGCGCGTGATCACAGTGACCTTGGGCACAGTGGCCTCGCCATAAGCAAACAAGAGCTTGGCCCCGTGCTTGATCACCCCACCATATTCCTGGCTGGTCCCCGGCAAAAATCCGGGCACATCGACCAAGGTGAGGATCGGAATATCAAAGCAATCACAAAAGCGCACAAAACGGGCCGCCTTGCGTGAGCTGTCAATATCGAGCACCCCGGCCAAAACCATCGGCTGGTTGGCCACAACCCCGACACTGCGCCCCTCAAGGCGGATGAAGCCGGTGATGATATTGGCCGCAAAATCCTTCTGGATCTCGTAAAAATCGCCCTCATCCGCCAGTTTGAGGATCAATTCCTTCATATCATAAGGCTGGTTCGGATTTTCGGGGATCAGCGTATCAAGACTTGGCTCCGCACGGCCCGGCTCGTCAAAAAACGGGCGCACCGGCGGTTTTTCGCGGTTGGAGAGCGGCAAAAAGTCGACCAGACGGCGCACCTCGGCCAAAGCCTCCACATCATTCTCAAACGCACCATCCGCAACAGATGATTTCTTGGTATGGGTCGACGCCCCGCCAAGCTCCTCGGCTGTGACAACCTCGTTTGTCACCGTCTTCACAACGTCAGGCCCCGTCACAAACATATAGGAGCTGTCTTTGACCATAAAAATAAAGTCCGTCATGGCCGGCGAATAGACCGCCCCGCCCGCGCATGGCCCCATGATCAAGCTGATCTGCGGCACAACGCCCGAGGCCATAATGTTGCGCTGGAAGACTTCGGCATAGCCCGCAAGACTGGCCACCCCTTCCTGAATACGCGCCCCGCCTGAATCGTTGATCCCGATCACCGGCGCGCCGTTTTGCAGCGCCATATCCATAATCTTGCAAATCTTTTCCGCGTTTGTTTCCGACAAAGAGCCGCCAAACACAGTGAAATCCTGCGAAAAGACATAAACCATCCGGCCATTGACCGTGCCCCAACCCGTGATCACACCGTCACCGGCCGGCTTTTGCTGCTCCATGCCAAAATCGGTGCAGCGATGGGTTTTGAACATATCAAACTCTTCGAAGCTGCCCTCATCCAGCAGGAGTTCGACCCGCTCGCGCGCCGTCAACTTGCCTTTGCTGTGCTGCGCGGCAATACGTTTCTCGCCACCGCCCTGACGGGCCTGCGCGCGGTGCTCTTCGAGCTTTTGAAGAATGTCTTTCATAGGATGCCCCCCTTTGGTTTGGCCCTGTATACTGTCACAACAGCGACACACAAAGGCCAAACCAGCAAATTTGCAAATATTTGTCAGAATAATTTCAGCTAATTGAATAAATGCAAATCGTCTTACCCGACGCCCCGTCTGCGCCGGACAATCTGGACATCACAAATGATCAGGCCTAGGGCTAGATCATGCAGCAGCCTTTGCCGAGTCGTTTGTTTGATCGGACGACACCACCCCATATCTTCACTCTGGTCAGCCTCGCGGGCCTCTCTGCCTTGGCAATGAATATCTTCTTGCCCTCGCTCGGCGGCATGACGGCCTATTTCCAGACCGATTACGCCTTTATGCAGCTCTCGGTTGCGCTCTATCTCGCGATCAACGGCTTCTTACAGCTCTTCATCGGGCCGATCTCCGACAAATACGGCCGCCGCGCCGTAATCCTATGGGGCCTTGGCCTGTTCAATCTCGCAACCCTTGGCTGCTTGCTGGCCTCCAGCGCCGAAATCTTCATGCTGTTTCGGATGTTTCAGGCGGTGATTGCGGTTGCCATGGTCCTCGCCCGCGCGGTCGTGCGCGACATCTACCCTCAAGATCAGGCCGCCTCGATGATCGGCTATGTCGCAATGGGAATGTCCCTTGTCCCGATGATCGCCCCGGCGATCGGCGGCTTGCTTGAGGTCTGGTATGGCTGGCACGCGAGCTTCGTTATGCTGCTCGGCTTTGGGGTGCTGCTTTATGCCATCACATGGTTTGACCTCGCCGAAACCGCGCCCCCCAGCAGCAACAGCCTCGGCCAACAGTTCGCAGAATACCCCGAACTGCTCACATCGCCCCGCTTCTGGGGCTATTGCATGGCCTCCGCCTTCTCCTCGGGGGCCTTTTTTGCCTATCTCGGCGGCGCGCCCTTCGTGGGCGAGCAGGTCTATGGCCTCAGCCCCGACGAGCTTGGCCTCTACTTCGCCGCCCCGGGCCTTGGCTATTTCATCGGTAATTTTATAACAGCCCGTTTTTCCGCCCGCGTCGGCGTCAATCCGATGATCTTCTGGGGCAATGTGATCTGCGCCGCCTCCCTTGCCCCGGCCCTCCTGCTCAGCCTCGCAGGGGCCGGCTCTCCGGCCGCCTTCTTCGGCTGCGTGGTCTTCCTCGGCGTGGGCAACGGCATGGTGATCCCCAACGCACAGGCAGGAATGCTCTCGGTGCGCCCCCATCTCGCCGGCACCGCCTCAGGCCTTGGCAGCGCCATCATGATCGGCGGCGGCGCCGCCCTCTCCGCCGCAGCGGGCGCCCTGCTACACCCCGGCGCCTCCGACCTGCCGCTGATCGTGCTCATGACACTCTGCTGCGTCGCCGCCCTCGGCGTCATCCTCCTTGTCATGCGCCGCGAACGCCGCTTGCGCCTCTGAACTTGTGCTTCCTCTTTCCGGAAATATCCCGGGGGTGTGGGGGCTGGCCCCCACTTAAACCTGCGTGTGGGGGCTGGCCCCCACCTAAACCAGCGCGTGGGGGCTGGCCCCCACTTAAACCTGCGCGTGGCGGCTGGCCCCCACCAAACCTGCGCGTGGCGGCTGGCCCCCACCTAAACCAGCGTGTAGCGGCCAGCCCCCTCAAGCGGTCGGATTTTCGCGCAGCGAAAAGTCGAAACCGCGCTTGCCACAACCTCTTTGCAAAGGCACAGTCTCCCTATAGCTAAGTTGCAAACCAAGGGAGAGGCCCATGCCCCAGCAAAAACTCTACGCAGGTGCCAAACTGCGCGAAACGCGCACCCGCCTCGGCCTCACCCAAAAAGACTTCGCCCAAAAGCTCGGCGTGTCCCTGCCCTATCTCAACCAGATGGAAAACAACAAACGCCCGGTCTCCACAACCGTGGTGCTCGGGCTGGCGCAGGAGTTCGGCTTTGATGTGACCGAGCTGACCTCGGCCGACAGCGAGCGGCTGGTCTCGGATATGCGCGAGGCCATGGCCGATCCGATCTTTGCCGATGATCCGCCCCCGCTGGCCGATCTGCGCCTGACAGCCTCCAATGCCCCGGGGCTTGCGCGCGCCTTTCTGGCCCTGCACAACGCCTACCGCCAGACCCACGAGCGCCTCGCCTCGCTTGACGAAGCCCTTGGCCGCGAAGACGCCCGCCCCCAAGCCAGCCCTTGGGATGAGGTGCGCGATTTCTTCCACTATTGTGACAATTACATCGACGCCGTCGATCGCGCCGCCGAGCATTTCGCCGCCCAAAGCGAAGACATCCGCCAAACCGCCGTGCGCGCCCTGCGCGACGAGGGCATCACTGTGCACGAGCTGGACCGTGCCGAGCTGCGCAACTTTGACCGCGAAACCCGCACCCTCACCCTCTCGACCCGCGCCAGCCCGGGCACCCGCACCTTCCAACTGCTGCTCCAGCTCGCGCTGCTCAAACAAGACAAGCTCATTGACGCCACGCTCGATCTGGCCCGCTTTCACTCGGCCGAGGCGCGCACCATCGCCAAAATCGGCCTCGCCAATTATTTCGCCGGCGCGGCCCTCATGCCCTATACCGCCTTTCTCGCCGCCGCCCGCGAAACGCGCCACGACCTCGAAAGGCTCGCCCGCCGTTTTGGCGCCTCGATCGAACAGGTCGCCCACCGCCTCTCGACGCTCCAGCGCCCGGGGGCCAAAGGCGTGCCGTTCTTTTTCGTGCGCGTCGATCAAGCCGGCACCATCACCAAGCGCCACTCCGCCACACGGCTGCAATTTGCCCGCTTTGGCGGCGCTTGCCCGCTCTGGAACGTGCACAGCGCCTTTGAAACACCGGGTCGCTTTCTGCGCCAGCTCGCCGAAACGCCCGATGGGGTGCGCTATATCTCGATCGCGCGGGATGTGAGCAAAACAGGCGGCCAGTTTGGCGCTCCGACCCGCCGCTTCGCCATCGCCCTGGGCTGCGAAGTGACCCACGCCGGCGATATCGTCTATGCCGACGGGCTGGATGTCAGCGAACGCCAGAGCTTTGAGCCGATCGGCATTTCCTGCCGTATCTGCGAGCGCACCAACTGTCACCAGCGCTCCGTGCCCCCGCTCGAACGCCGCCTGACCATCAATCCCGACAGCCGGGGCATCCTGCCCTATGAAGTCGGCTGATCATTCCGCTCAAGAGCAAAGGGCGGCAGATCGCCTCCGCCGCCCCCTCTGGCCTGACAAAAAAAACCTGACAAAAAACGCCCTAGGCCGATAACATCTTGTAAATTTCGTCTTTCAAAGCCGCCCGTGTTTTGCGCAGCCCCTCCTCGTTAAACTGATCGGTCGGTTCCACATTGGTCTCCGCGCGGTGCACCGCACGGTTCACATCGTGATACTCCTGCGCCAGCTTGGCAAAATGCGCATTGGCGGCTTTCATCTCGGTCATCTTCGCCGCAAACTCGGGAAATTCCTCGTGCAGCTCATGGGGTGTGTTTGACATTCTGGTCTCCTGATCCTGTGTCAAAGCTGACGCTAAAGCGCAACGCCCCGCTGCACTTTGATCATGATCAATAAATCCGCGCTTTGCGCCCCTTTCTCACAATCGAGACCCAAAGGCTGTCAGAGCGCTCTCCCCCCTTTTCTTTTCCAGAAAATATCCTGGGGGGAGAGGCCAAGCCGCAGGCTTGGCCTTCGGGGGGCAAAGCCCCCCTTCCAAACCGCTGCGATCCAGCGCCCGCGGCACGCTCTAGCGCCGCGCCCGCCGCCAGCCTGCGGCGATGGCCTCTGCCTCGCTGCAAAACCAGCGCTCGCCCTTGTGCGCGCTGATGCGGGTGCGCCCATAATGCTCCTGACCCTGCACATGATAAATCCGCGCCCCGCCGGACGAGATATTCCCCTTGATCTGACAGCGGCTGTCAGGCGCCACCTGTGCAGGCAAAGCCCCTGCCGCCCGGAAGGCTTCCGGCGGTTGAACGCGGCTCTTGTGCAGCCCGCGCCCCGTCACAACCGCGCCTTTTTCGGCAAGATCATAGGCCATAGAATACCTGCGATAGGCAAAGGCCACCCCGCGCTCCACAAGCCAGCGCCCGAGATCGACCCCCGCCACGTCACAGCGCGCCACGCTGCGCCCATAGCGGTCGCGGCCCTCTTCCACACAGCGCGCAAACCGGCCCTGAAACGCGTCGCGCATCTGCGCGCGCGCCCAGCGGCCACAGGCCCAGACCGCGCCGTTTTCGGCTTCACACTCCTGCGCAAGTTCGGGCGCATCTATCCCAAAGAGACGCACCGTCTCGCCCGAGATCCGCAGCGTATCGCCATCCACAACGTCTATACGCCCCGCCACATCCGCAGCCCCATAGCTTGCCACACTGCACAAAAGCAGAGCCAAAGCCGCGCGCCTCATATTAACCAACCTTAACATTTGGTTAATATGGGCCAGCGCCCTGCGGGCTTCAATCAGAATTGGCCAAGAGCCTTAACGCTGCTGCCGCTGCCAGTCGGGGTGGATCCAAGGAGCCTCATTGGCCGCCGCCAGAGGCGCACGGCCAAGAATATGATCGCTGGCCTTTTCCCCGGTCATGACCGACGGGCCATTTAGGTTTCCGTTTGTAATCCTTGGGAAAATCGAGCTGTCCGCCACCCGCAGCCCCTCCACACCGATCACACGGCACTCAGGGTCCACCACAGCCATCGGGTCCTCCCTGCGCCCCATCTTGCAGGTGCCACAGGGGTGATAGGCGCTCTCGGCGTGCGCGCGGATCACATCATCAAGCTCATCATCCGTCTGCGCCGCCATGCCCGGCAGGATTTCATGCTTCACATAGGGCGCAAACGCCGCCTGCTGAAAGATCTCCCGCGTCAGCCTGATACAGCGGCGGAAGTCTTCCCAATCACTCTCTAGACTCATGTAATTAAACAGAATTTTTGGTGCCTCCGCAGGGTCCGAGCTCCGCAGCGTCACCGCCCCGCGCGAACCCGAGCGCATCGGCCCGGTATGGGCCTGAAACCCATGCCCCTCTGCCGCCGCCTGCCCGTCATAGCGCACAGCAATCGGCAGAAAATGATACTGGATATCAGGATACTCCACCCCGGCTTGCGAGCGGATAAAGGCACAGCTTTCAAAGTTGTTTGACGCCCCCAGCCCCGTCTTGGTGAAAAGCCATTGCGCCCCGATCAGCGCTTTGGAGACAATATTCCAGTGTTTATAAAGCGTTACAGGCAGCTTTGAGGCGTATTGAATATACATCTCCAGATGATCCTGCAAGTTTTGGCCCACGCCCGCACGGTCCGCAACAACCTCGATCCCGTGCTCGGCCAGATGCGCCGCAGGGCCAATGCCCGAAAGCATCAAGAGCTTGGGCGAGTTGAAGGCGCTGGCCGCAAGGATCACTTCTGCACGCGCCTCAATCACCTCGCTCTTGCCACCGCGCCGGAGCTGAACCCCGGTGGCGCGCCCGTCCTTGATCACGATCTTCTCCGCCAGCCCGCGCACCAGAGTGCAGGTCTCGCGCCGCAACGCGGGCTTCAGATAGGCGTTGGCCGCCGACCAGCGCCGCCCCTTGTGCACGGTCTGCTCAAAAGCGCCGAACCCCTCTTGTTGCTGCCCGTTGTAATCAGCGGTCACAGGGTAGCCCGCCTGCCGCCCCGCCTCGACAAAGGCATGAAACAAGGGGTTTTTGCGCGGCCCTCGGCTCACATGAAGCGGCCCGTCCGTGCCGCGCCAGGCCGGATCGCCGCCGTGGCCGCCATCGTCCCAGCTTTCCATCCGCTTGTAGTACGGCAAAACATCGGCATAGCCCCAGCCCTCTGCGCCGCTGTCGCGCCAATGATCAAAGTCGCGCGCATGGCCGCGCACATAGACCATCCCGTTGATCGAGCTTGACCCGCCAATCACCTTGCCACGCGGCGCAACCAGACGCCGCCCGCCGAGATGTGGCTCAGGCTCTGTCATATAGCCCCAGTCATACCGTTTCATATTCATAGGATAGCTCAGCGCCGCCGGCATCTGGATGAGCGGCCCCGCATCCGTGCCACCATGCTCGATGACAATCACAGAGCGCCCCGCCTCGCTCAGGCGGTAGGCCATAGCACAGCCCGCCGAGCCTGCGCCCACAATTACATAATCTGCCTGCATCTTATTCGCCCCTTGGAAACCGTTGATTCTCTTCAAGGACGTTCAAATCCATGTGGTTGCGCATATAGCGCTCGCTGGCCTTTTGCAGCGGCTGGTAATCCCAGGGGAAATACCCGCCCTCCCGCAAAGCCTCGTAAACAACCCAGCGCCGCGCCTGACTCTGGCGCACATCCGCGTCAAATTCCTCCAGATCCCAGCGCTCCGCGGCCATCACCCGGAAGCGCTCCAGCACCTCGGGCTGCGCGCCCTCAGCCGCAAGGTTGTGCCGCTCCTGCGGATCGGCCTCAAGGTCAAACAGCTGCTCGGGGTCCAGCGCGCAATTGGTGTATTTCCACCGCCCCTGCCGCAAGCAGACAAGCGGCGAATAGCTCGCCTCCGCGGCATATTCCATGGCCACAGGGCTTCTGCGCTCCCCGCCTTGGCCCAGCGCGACAAGGCTCTCCCCCGTGGTCCAGGGCATAACCTCGGCCATGCTCACCCCGGCCAGCTCGCACAGCGTCGGGCAGACATCAATATTGCTCACAGGCGTCTCAACCAGCCCCGCCGCCATCTGCGGCGCAGCAATCATCATCGGCACCCGCGCGGAGCCTTCCAGAAAGCTCATCTTGAACCAAAGGCCGCGCTCGCCCAGCATATCGCCATGATCGGACACAAACAGGATGGTCGCCTCTTGCCGCGTGCTCTCCAGAGCCTCCAGAATCTCGCCGATCTTGTCATCCAGATAGGAGATATTGGCAAAATACGCCCGCCGCGAGCGGCGGATATCCTCCTCGGTGATGTCAAAGGAGCGCCAGTCATTGGCGTCAAAAATCCGCTTGCTGTGGGCGTCATGCGCCTCATAGTCCAGCGCCGGAACCTCGGGCAGAAGATGGGCGCAATCCTCATATAAATCCCAGTATTTCTTGCGCGCCACATAGGGGTCATGCGGATGGGTGAAGCTCACCGTCAGACACCAGGGCCGCGCATCCAGCCCGCGGCCATAGTCATAAATCTTGCGCGTGGCGTGATAGGCGACCTCATCGTCATATTCGAGCTGGTTGGTGATCTCGGCCACGCCCGCGCCGGTCACACTCCCCATATTGTGATACCACCAGTCGATCCGCTCGCCGGGCTTGCGATAATCGGGCGTCCAGCCGAAGTCGGGCGGATAAATATCGGTGGTCATCCGCTCTTCAAAGCCGTGCAGCTGGTCGGGGCCGACAAAATGCATCTTGCCGCTCAGGCAGGTCTGATAGCCCGCGCGGCGCAGATGATGCGCATAGGTCGGGATCGAGGAGGCAAACTCGGCGGCATTGTCATAAACACCTGTGGCGCTTGGCAATTGCCCCGACATAAAGGCCGCCCGCCCCGGCGCGCACAGTGGGCTGGCGGTATAGGCGTTTTTGAAACGGGTCGAGCGTGCGGCCAGCTTTTTCAAATTGGGCGCATGGAGCCACTCGGCCGGCCCATCCGGAAAAAACGTGCCGTTGAGTTGGTCGACCATAATGATCAGAATATTCGGTTTGCTCATGTGGTATCCTTCTGGCCCAGCTCAAGCTGGACATATCCCATAATCTGCTCCACGGCGCGCGCACCGTTCGGAGCGCCTTCGCCCAAGGACTGGCGCAAATAAACGCCATCAATCAGCCCCGCCACGCGGCTGGCAACCATCTCGGCGCGCTCGCCGACCAAGGGGCGCGCCCCATAGGCCAGATTTGAGCGCAAGCGGCGGTGATAAACATTGAGCAGCCGCCGCGCCTCGGGCGCCACCTGCGCCAGAACATAAAAGTTCAGCCAGGCCGCGACTGTCTCCTCGCGAAAGTTCCGGCTGGAAAAAGAGGCGCGCACAATCGCCTCGATCCGCTCTGTCGGCGTATCCGCCATCGCCAGCGCCCCGCGCACTTCCGCCGCATAAACGCCCATCGTATAGCGCATGGCCGCAACAAATATCTGCTCCTTGCCGCCAAAATAATGATGCGCCAAAGCGCTCGACATCCCCGCCCGCCGCGCGATCTGGCTCACAGTCACATCCAGCGTGCCATGCGCGCCGATTTCGGCAATAGTCGCTTTCACCAAAGCCCGCCTTCGAATAGGCTCCATTCCAAGTTTCGGCATTGCAGACGCCCAATTCAGTTGCACTGTCCAGAATGTTTTGTTTTTATTGACGCGTCAATCAATAAAAATGCCACCAAGGGAGACCACCATGAAACTCAAATACAGCCTCTCGGCGCTTGCGCTGTTTGCCGCCACATCGGCCATGGCCGATGGCCACTGTGATAAAGTGACATTCTCTGATGTCGGCTGGACCGACATCACCGCCACAACAGCCGCCACAACGGCCGTTCTGGAAGCCCTCGGCTATGACACCGATATCAAGCTGCTCTCCGTGCCCGTGACCTATACGGCCATGGCCCAAGGCGATATCGACGTCTTCCTCGGCAACTGGATGCCCACAATGGAGGCCGATATCGCCCCCTATCGCGAAGCCGGCACAGTCGACACCCTGCGCGAAAACCTTGAAGGCGCGAAATATACCCTCGCCGTCAACAAAGCCGCGATGGACATGGGCATTCAGGATTTCGCCGATATTGCCAAACATATGGAGGCCCTTGAGGGCAAAATCTACGGCATCGAACCCGGCAATGACGGCAACCGCCTGATCCAGTCGATGATTGACGACAATGCCTTCGGCCTCAAAGGCTTCGAAGTCGCCGAAAGCTCCGAGCAGGGAATGCTCTCGCAAGTCGACCGCGCAACCAAAAAAGGCGAACCGATCGTCTTCCTCGGCTGGGAGCCGCACCCGATGAACGCCAACTTCGAGATGGGCTATCTCACCGGCGGCGATGAGTTCTTCGGCCCCGACCTCGGCGGCGCAACCGTATATACCAACACCCGCGCAGGCTACGCCAGCGAATGCGCCAATGTCGGCGCGCTGCTGGGCAATCTCAAGTTCACCCTCGCTATGGAAAACGAGATCATGGGCGCGATCCTGAATGACGGAGCCGACCCGAAAGACGCCGCAACAGCATGGCTCAAAGCCAACCCTGACACCGTCATGGCCTGGCTCGCAGGGGTCAGCACAAAAGACGGCGGCGACGCCAAAGCCGCCCTCAAAGCCGCCCTCGGCCTCTAAGCCAGCGCCTGCCAAAGGGGCGGGGCCTCACAGCCCTGCCCCACCATCCGCCCGGCCCTGCGCCCGGCCCAAGGCTCAAGCCCGACGACGCCCGCCAAAGAAAGCATCCGATGACACCCCCATGGCTCAACGCGCTGATCGCCGATGATGGCAAGCTTCCGGTCGGAAAGACCATTGCCTCGGCTTTTGACTGGCTGATCGCCCATTTCGGCCTGGCCTTTGATGCCTTGGAAACCGTGCTCAGCAGCGCTATTGACGGCCTGCTCGGCCTGCTCCAGTTTCCCCATCCCTATATTATGGTCGCGCTCTTCGCCGCGCTCACATGGGCGCTGCAGCGCTCGCGCGGCCGCACGGTTCTGGTCGCGCTCTGCTTTGCCTTTGTGATCAATCAGGGATACTGGGAGGAAACCACAGAGAGCCTCGCCCTGATCTTCTTTGCCGGGCTGTTCTGTATGGGCGTCGGCATCCCCATCGGGATCTTCGCCGCCCACCGCCCGCGCGTCTACCGCGCGCTCCTGCCCGTGCTCGACATGATGCAAACCATTCCGACATTCGTCTATCTCATCCCGATGATCGTCCTCTTCGGGATCGGCATGGTGCCGGGGCTGGTCGCCACCTTTATTTTCGTGCTCCCCGCCCCGATCCGCCTGACACATCTGGGCATCTCGCGCACCCCGCTCACCCTGATCGAGGCCGCCCGCGCCTTTGGCGCCACCCCGCGCCAGTTGCTCTGGAAGGTCGAGCTGCCCTCCGCCCTGCCCCAGATCATGGCAGGTCTCAACCAGACCATCATGCTCTCGCTCTCCATGGTTGTGATCGCGGCGCTCGTCGGGGCCGATGGTCTGGGCGTCCCTGTTGTGCGCGCCCTCAATACTGTCAATGCAGCCCTCGGCTTTGAAAGCGGCCTCGTGATCGTAGCGGTCGCCATCGCGCTCGACCGGATGCTCCGCGTGGAGACCCCCGCATGACACATCCCCCCGCCGTGCGCTTTGAAAATGTCTCGATCGTTTTTGGCGATGCGCCCGAAGCGGCGCTCCCGCTGATGGACGCAGGCCAGAGCCGCGCCGACATACAGGCCCAAACAGGGCAGGTGCTCGGCGTGCACAACTGCTCGCTGGAGGTTCAACAAGGCGAAATTCTCGTGCTCATGGGCCTCTCCGGCTCCGGCAAATCAACCCTGCTGCGCGCCGTCAACGGTCTCAATCCCGTGGTGCGCGGCGATGTCAAAGTCAACACCCCTGCGGGCCTCACCTCGGTGACACAGGCCTCTCCCAAGGCCCTGCGCGAGCTGCGCCTTTGCCAGATTTCAATGGTCTTCCAAAGCTTCGGCCTGCTGCCATGGCGCAGTGTGGCGGAAAATGTCGGCCTCGGCCTCGAGCTGGGCGGCCGCCCCGCCCGCGCGCGCGCGGCAACCGTGCAAAAACAGCTCGCTCTGGTCGGCCTCTCGGACTGGGCCAATCACAAGGTCTGCGAGCTGTCAGGCGGAATGCAGCAACGCGTCGGCCTCGCCCGCGCTTTTGCCACAGATGCACCGATCCTCTTGATGGACGAGCCGTTTTCCGCCCTCGATCCGCTCATTCGCACCCGGCTGCAAGACGAGCTGCTCGAGCTGCAAGCCCGCCTTGGCCGCACCATCCTCTTTGTCAGCCACGACCTGGACGAAGCCTTCAAGATCGGCGGTCGCATCGCGATCATGGAAGGCGGCCGCATTGTCCAATGCGGCACCCCGCAAGACATTTACACACAGCCCGCCAATGCCTATGTCGCCGATTTCGTCGCCCATATGAACCCGCTCGGTGTGCTCACCGCCCGCGACGTCATGGCGCCGCTCACCGCAGCCGCCACAGGCGCCATCGACGCCGGCGAAAAGCTCGCCGCCCTCATGGCCCACTTCCAAACCAGCGATACCCCGCTCATGGTCACAGACAAAGGCCAGCCCCTCGGCGAAGTCACCAAAACCGCCCTGCTCAAACGCCTCCTCACCCCCCGGCCCTAACTCCTGTCTCTTATACACATCT
>JAHBAN010000004.1 GCA_018500075.1 Flavobacteriia bacterium
ATGCGCAACCGCATGCAAAAGCGCGATGCGGCCTTTTTCGGAGCCGGGTTTGCGACGCGGGACATCGCGCGGGCTGAGCAGCTCTGGTGCCGCGGGGCGGGCAGGGTGCATCGGCGGCCGGGCTGTGCCGATCTCAAGCGGGGTGCCGGCCGCGCGCGCGGCAAACCATGTCGCCGCGTGCTGACGGGCGAGCGCGGTTTTGGCGCGCCCGTCCGCTGTGGTGAGCACCTCAACAGCCATCTCTGCCAGCGTCTGGGTCACCTCACAGCGCCTTCACAGCGGCAAGCACATCTTCCACATGGCCCGGCACCTTCACCTTGCGCCAGACGCGCACAACCTGTCCTTCAGCATCAATCAGGAAGGTCGAGCGCTCGATGCCCATGAAACTCTTGCCATACATCTTTTTCTCGCCCCAGACGCCAAGATCTTCGCAGAGGCTGCCGTGCTCGTCTGACAACAGCGGAACCGTCAGCGCCTGTTTGGCGCGAAACTTGCCATGGCTCTCAAGACTGTCTTTGGAGACCCCGAAGACACGCGCCCCCGCCGCCTCAAAGGCCGCCAGATCGGCTGAAAAGCCCTTGGCCTCTGTGGTGCAGCCGGGGGTGTTGTCGCGCGGATAGAAAAACAGAACAAAGGCTTGCCCCTTGAGCGCCCCAAGGCTTACGGTTTCGCCTGTGTCACTGGGAAGGCTGAAGTCCGGGGCGGGAAATTGCGTATCTTGGGTCATCTTGGCTTTACCTCTACCGTCTCGTGGGGTTTCATATTATCGCAGGCCGCAAGGCGCAACGCCAAAGCCTGCGATGTGGTCTATGTGTTACGCCCCGACGGGCCAACCCGATGAGATAAACCTGCGGCGCGCCTGTTTGCAGAAAAACGGCTGAAAACGGTCCAAGAGCGGAGAATGACCCCAAAGAATGCCCCAGAAAATGCCCCGAATGAATGACCCCAGAGCATGACCAAAGCGCCTGACAGCCCGCCAGACACTTCGCCTGACAGCCCTGCTGGGCCTGCGGGCAGTGAGGCTGGGCCTGCGGCCGGTGCGGCTGTGCCGCGGGGCCGGCGCGGCAAGCGTGCGGCTGTCGGGCTGCTCAGTCTGGCCTTGCTGGCGCTATTGCTGCTCGGCGGCGCGCTCGGGCTGTTTGTGATGCGCAGCGAGCCGCTGGCGGTTCCCGAATGGGCCAAGGCGCGGCTCACCGCGCAGATCAACCGCGATATCGCGCCCTATGCCACGCGCCTCGGCGGCGCCTCTGTGGTGGTCGAGGCGGGCTGGGTGCCGCGTGTCTTGCTCAGTGACGCCGAGGTCTTTGATGCCGAGGGCGCGCGGATTGTGGCCTTTGACAGCCTCTCGGTCGGTCTGGCGCTCACGCCGCTGGCCGAAGGCGCGCTGCGCCCGACCGATCTCAGGCTCTCGGGCACGCGCCTTGGCTTGCGGCGCGATCTGCAAGGCGCGTTCTGGATCAGCTTTGGCGAAGAGCTGACCGCCGCCAGCGACACCCCCGACCCGCAGGGCAAGGGCTTTGGCCAGATCATGGCTCAGGTCGATGATCTGCTGGCGCGCCCGACATTCGGCTTTTTTGAGCGGCTCGAGGTTGCCGATGTGACCCTGCGCTATGAAGACGAGCGCGCGCGCCGCAACTGGACGGTGGATGGCGGGCGGCTCGAGCTGGTCCACACCAACGGCGCGCTGCGCGCCCGCGCCGATTTTGCCCTGCTCACGGGCGGGGCCACGGCGGCCGGAGTCGAGCTGAATTTTGACCGCAAAGCCGGCGCCGATCAGGCCTCTGTCGGGCTGAACCTGACCGATTTTCCGGCCAGTGATCTTGCCACCCAAGCGGCGGCGCTGTCTTGGCTCGAGGTGCTGCGCGCGCCCATTTCGGGCGCGTTGCGCCTGTCGATGAATGCCGAGGGCGCGCTTGGCCCGCTCAGCGCCACGCTGCAAATTGCCGAAGGCGCGCTTCAGCCCAACGAGGCCGCAAAGCCCGTGCCCTTCCGCTCCGCACGTACCTATCTGACCTATGATCCCGCAACCAGCATGATCACCTTTGATGAAATCAATCTGCAAAGCGAATGGGTCACGCTGCGCGCCGAAGGCCAGCTTGGCCTTGTGATGGAGGCGGGTGGCTGGCCCGAGGCCTTCATTGGCCAGCTGCGCCTTGCAGGCATTTCGGCCAACCCCTCCGAGCTTCTGCCCGAGCCTGTGACCTTTGAAAGCGGCTTTGCCGATCTGCGCCTCAGCCTTGATCCGTTCCGCGTCGAGCTGGGCCAGCTCGGCCTCAAGGATGGCGACACCGCCTATCACATCGAAGGCAGCTTTGAAGCGCTGCCCAGGGGCTGGAGCTATCAGGTTCAGGCCGCCGCCGAGGCGCTTGATCTGGCGCAGGTGCTCGCGCTCTGGCCCGAAAACGCCGGCGAAAAGAGCCGCCAATGGGTCGCGGCCAATGTTCTGGAGGGCCATATCAACGAAGCCCAGTTTGCCCTGCGCGCCGGGCCGGATGTCAAGGCCGAGCCGCTCGTGTCCTTCGGGTTTGAGCGCGTCAAAATGCGCTTTTTGCCCGATATGCCGCTGATCGAGAATATGGCGGGGCAGGCCAGCCTGCTGCGCAAGCGCTTCGCCGCGCGCGCCACCCGTGGCACAGTCACAGCCCCCGAAGGCGGGCGGCTGACGGTGGCCGGCACCGAGTTTATCATTCCGCGCACCCTGCCAGCGCCCGCCAAAGCCGTGCTCAACCTGCGCACAGAGGGCCAGATCACAGCGGTGCTGAGCCTGCTCAATCAGGAGCCGATCAATGCGCTCAAGAACACGAAACTCCCCGTTACCCTTGCCGACGGGCGCGCCAGCGTTGCGGGCACGCTGGGCTGGACACTGCAGAAAAACCAGCCCCCCGAGGCACTCAGCTATGACATCAAAGCCAGCCTCACCGATGTGACAAGCGAGGTGATTGTGCCGGGGCGCGTGCTGGCCAGCCCTGCGCTCGACGTGCACGTGACCCCCAAAGAGCTGGTGATCTCGGGCGCAGGGCGGCTTGACACCCTGCCTGTGTCAGGCCGGTTCCGCGCGCCGCTCACCGCCCGCAAGACGCGCTCTGACGCCCCCTCTGACACCACCGCCGAGGCGACTGCCGCCGCGCCCGCAGAGCCGGCAACAGTGGAGGGCACAATCGAGCTTTCGCCCGAATTTGTGCGCAGTTTCCGCCTCGGCCTGCCAGCGGGCAGCGTCTCTGGGCGCACCACAGCCGCGCTCGCGCTCACTTTGCCCCGAGGGCAGGGGCCAAGCTTCACGCTCTCCTCCGATCTGGCGGGCCTTGGCCTCGCGATCCCCCAAATCGGCTGGCAGCACAGCCCCGAAAGCACAGGCAAGCTGCACGTCACAGGCCGCCTCGGAGACGCGGTGGCGGTTGATGGCATCACGCTTGAGGCCTCGGGCCTGAAGGCCACAGGGGCCGTGGCGCTCGACAATGGCGTCTTTCAAAACGCGAGCTTTGAGCGCGTGACCATTGGCAACTGGCTCAATGTGCCGCTCAAGATCGTCTCTCGCGGCTCCGGTCTTGCCCCCCAAATCGAGATCGGCGGCGGGCGGATCGATTTGAGCCAGACCACGCTTGGCACAGGCGGCACAGGCGGCACGGGCGGAACAGGTGCAGACAGCCCGCCGATCCTGGCCCGTCTGGAGGAGCTGGTGATTTCGTCGGGCATTTCCCTGCGCGGCTTTCGCGGCGAATTTGCCACGAGCAAAGGCTTTGAAGGCAATTTTTCCGGCAGCGTCAACGGCGAGGCCCTCGTGGAAGGGCGCGTCGTGCCACAGGGCAGCCGAAGCGCCTTCCGCTTGCGCTCCGAAGATGGCGGTCAGGTCCTCAAAGCGGCAGGGCTTCTCAAAAATGCCACGGGCGGCCTGTTTGATCTCACCATGGCGCCCGCTACGGCCAAAGGCAGCTATAATGGCGTGTTGACCCTGTCGGGGGTGCGCCTCAAGGATGCGCCGGCGATGGCGGCGCTGCTCAATGCGGCGAGTGTCGTGGGGCTGATCGAACAGCTCAACGGGCAGGGGATCCTGTTCAACGAGGTAGAAAGCCGCTTTCAGCTCACCCCGCGCCGCGTCGTGGTGAGCAAAGCCAGCGCTGTCGGCAATGCCATGGGGATTTCGATGGATGGCTATTATGATCTTGGCTCGGGCCAGATGGATATGCAGGGGGTTGTCTCGCCGTTCTTTCTGGTCAATGGCCTTGGCGCGATTTTCACCCGCAAAGGCGAGGGGCTGGTCGGGTTCAACTACACGCTCAAAGGCACATCCAATGCCCCTCAGGTGCAGGTCAATCCGCTTTCGATCTTTACGCCGGGGATGTTTCGCGAGATATTCCGCCGCCCACCGCCCGAGATAAAGCGATAAGAGTGCCCCATGAAACTGTCTGACTTTGATTTTATGCTCCCCGAAGAGCTGATTGCCACGCGCCCGGCGCGGCCACGCTCCTCTGCGCGGCTTCTGGTGGCTGAAGGGGCGGGCCTTGGCGCGCCGCTGGTGGACGCGCGCGTCACAGATCTGACCCGCTGGCTTGGCGCGGGCGACAGGCTTGTGATCAACGATACAAAAGTCATTCCCGCCCGCCTGTTTGGCACGCGCGAGCGCCTCGGCGAAACCGGGCTGACCCGCTCGCAAATGGAAGTGACGCTGCTCAGCCCCACAGCGGGCGGCGGCTGGTCTGCGCTGATCAAACCCCTGCGCAAAATCCGCGATGGCGAGGAGATCGTCTTTGCCGCGGGGCTGCGCGCGCGGCTTCTTGGCCGCAACGACGGGCAGGCGGAGCTGTCGTTCAATCTGGAAGGCGAGGCTTTTGAGGCGGCGCTCAACGAAGCCGGTGCGATGCCGCTGCCGCCCTATATCGCGGCCAAACGCGCCGCCGACGAGCAGGACAAGACCGATTATCAAACCGTCTTTGCCCGCCAGACCGGCGCCGTTGCCGCCCCCACGGCCTCGCTGCATTTTGACGAAACGCTCCTGTCCGCGCTGGCCCAAGCGGGCGTCGCCTTCAGCTACGTCACCCTTCATGTCGGCGCGGGCACGTTCCTGCCCGTCAAGGTCGAGGATGTCACCACTCACAAGATGCACGCCGAATGGGGCGAAGTCACGCCTAAGGCCGCCGCCGAGATTGCCGCAACCAAAGCCGCCGGCGGGCGGGTGATCCCTGTGGGCACAACCGCCCTGCGCCTGCTTGAAAGCGCCGCGCGGCCCAGCGGTAAGATCGCGCCGTGGCAGGGCGAAACCGATATTTTTATCTATCCGGGGTTCCCCTTCAAGGTCGCCGATGGGCTGATGACCAACTTCCATTTGCCAAAATCCACCCTGATGATGCTGATTTCCGCGCTCATGGGGCAGGGGCGTGTCATGGAAATTTACAAACACGCGATAGACTCGCAGTATCGCTTCTTTTCTTATGGCGATTCCTCGCTTCTTTTGCCTTAAGACCGAAACAGACGGGAAATGTCGCTTTTGATCCCGACACAAGAGGCATAGAGGTTCACCCACGCCCAAGGGCATAAGGATACGCGATGTTACAGGTTCTCTCTTCGTCATGGGCACTTATGCTCGGAATGATGCTGCTGATGGTGGGCAACGGCCTGCAAGGCACCTTGCTGGGCGTGCGCGGCGATATCGAAGGGTTTTCACCCTTTTTGATGTCGATCGTGATGTCGGGCTATTTTGTCGGCTTTCTGGGCGGCTCGCGCCTCACACCGATGATGATCCGCCGTGTCGGCCATGTCCGCGTCTTTGCCGCCCTTGGCTCGTTTATCTCGGCGGTGCTGATCCTCTATCCGACCTTCGCAGACCCCTGGGCCTGGACCGTGATGCGCATCGTGATCGGCTTTTGCTTTTCCGGGGTCTATGTGACAGCCGAAAGCTGGCTCAACAATTCGGCCGACAACCAGAACCGTGGCAAGGCACTCTCGCTTTACATGATCATGCAGATGCTCGGGATCATCATTGCGCAGGCATTGCTTTTGGTGGCCGATCCGGCGGGCTATGTGCTCTTTGTGATCATTTCGGTGCTGGTCTCTGTGTCTTTCGCGCCCATTCTCCTCTCGGTCAGCCCGACTCCCGCCTTTGAAGCGACCAAGCCCAAAACCCTGCGCCAGATTATGGAAATCTCGCCTCTGGGCTGTGTCGGGATGTTCCTGCTGGGCGGGGTCTTCTCGGCCCAGTTCGGCATGAGCGCCGTCTATGGCACACAAGTCGGCCTGACGCTGGGGCAAATCTCGCTCTTTGTGTCGATGTTTTATGTCGGGGCCACGCTGATCCAATATCCGCTGGGCTGGCTGTCTGACCGGATGGACCGCCGCCGCCTGATCATGATTGTGGCCTTTGTCTGCGCGGTGGGGGCCTTTATCGGGCTGCTCTCGGGCGGACAATATACCCTGCTCTTGGTCGCGGCCTTCCTGATTGGCGGGCTGTCCAACCCGCTCTATTCGCTGCTCGTGGCCTATACCAATGACTTTATCGAGCTTGAGGATATGGCCTCGGTCTCGGGCGGGCTTGTGTTTATCAACGGGCTGGGCGCGATTTCCGGTCCCGTCATCACCGGTTGGCTGATGAGCGCCTTTGGCCCGCCGGCCTATTTTTTGCTCATCGCAACCCTGCTTGTGATGCTCGCCCTCTATGCCGCCTATCGCATGACACAGCGCGCGTCCCCCGCCAGCGAAGAAAACACAAGCAGCTATGCGCCTGTCTCGATGTCCTCTTCGGCGCTCGCAGTAGAATATGCGCTGGAAGCCGGGGCCGAAGACGAGGAAGGCTCCGAAGCGTCATAAAAATGTTAATATTGTCGCAAAACTTTACTTTCATTTGAAATGATTGGCGCTAACCTCACCAGATAGGGTCCAAAAGGTGAGGAGTTGAACCCATGAGCGAACAGGTAACCGCCGCCGAGGTATTGGCGTTCTGGATCGATGAGGTCGGCCCGACAGGCTGGTATAACAGCACCGAGGCGCTGGATGAGACCATCCGCAGCCGGTTTCTGGGCGCTTGGGAGCAGGGGGCCGCAGGCGGGCTGAGCGACTGGCTCCAGAATGCCGAAGGCGCGCTCGCCTATGTGATCCTGCTTGACCAATTCCCGCGCAATATGTTCCGCGGCGCGGGGCAGGCCTTTGCCACTGACAAAAAAGCGCTCTGCGCAGCCAAATGCGCCATCACCAAAGGCTGGGATCTCAAGACCGGCGAACCGGCGCGCCAGTTCTTTTATCTGCCGCTGATGCATTCCGAATGCCTCTCCGATCAGGACCGCTGCATCCGCCTGATGAAAGAGCGGATGCCCGAGACAGGCGAAAACAATCTGCTCCACGCCCGTGCCCACCGCGAAGTCATTCGCACCTTTGGCCGCTTTCCCTATCGCAACGCGGCGCTCGGGCGCCCCAACACAGGGTCGGAAGCAAGCTACATTCAAAGCGGCGGATACGGCGCCACAGTGAAGCAACTCGAAGCTGCATAAAAGCCGATCTTTCAAAGGCTTACAGGCGTTGACGCGGCATATCGCGGCAGCGCCGCTCTGGATGATTGCCCTGAAAAGAAAATTAGTTTAACGTCAAACTATTATTTTTGCGCAGGGGTCGGCGCGCGATTCCCGTGACCAGACCGGAGACAGACATGGCAGCTAAATCTTTTGATATGATCGTGATTGGCGCAGGGCCGGGTGGCTATGTCGCCGCCATCCGTGGCGCACAGCTCGGGTTGAGCGTTGCGATTGTGGAGCGCGAGCATATGGGCGGCATCTGCCTCAACTGGGGCTGCATCCCGACAAAGGCGATGCTGCGCTCCTCGGAGGTCTTTCACCTCATGCACCGCGCCAAGGAATTCGGCCTCGCGGCAGACAATATCTCCTATGATCTGGAGGCCGTGGTCAAACGCTCGCGCGGGGTGGCGGCGCAGCTCTCCGGCGGCATCTCCCACCTGATGAAGAAAAACAAGATCACAACCGTGATGGGCGAAGCCACTGTGACCGCCAAAGGCAAGGTGAGCGTCAAGACCGAGAAGGGCGCCGAGGAGCTGAGCGCCAAACACATCGTCTTGGCCACAGGCGCGCGCGCCCGCGAACTGCCCGGCCTTGAGGCCGATGGCGACTTGGTCTGGACCTACAAACACGCGCTCACACCGCCGCGGATGCCCAAGAAGCTGCTGGTCATAGGCTCCGGCGCGATTGGCATCGAATTTGCCAGCTTTTACAACACTCTGGGCGCAGATACGACGGTTGTTGAGGTCATGGACCGCGTCCTGCCCGTCGAAGACGCCGAAATCTCCGCCTTTGCCAAAAAACAGTTTGTCAAACAGGGCATGAAGATCATGGAAAAAGCCATGGTCAAACAGCTCGACCGCGCCAAAGGAAAAGTCACCGCCCATATCGAAACCGGCGGCAAGATCGAAACACAGGAGTTTGACACCGTCATCTCTGCCGTCGGCATCGTCGGCAATGTCGAGGGGCTTGGCTTGGAGGCGCTCGGCGTGACCATCGACCGCAGCCATGTTGTGGTTGATGACTACTGCCGCACGGGCGTGGAGGGGCTTTATGCCATCGGCGATATCGCCGGCGCGCCGTGGCTGGCGCATAAGGCCTCCCACGAGGGCGTTATGGTCGCCGAGCTGATCGCCGGCCAAAAGCCCCACGCCGTGCGCCCCGAAAGCATCGCCGGCTGCACATACTGCCACCCGCAGGTCGCGAGCGTCGGCTACAGCGAAGCCAAGGCCAAGGAGCTGGGCTATGAGGTCAAGGTGGGCCGCTTCCCCTTTGTGGGCAATGGCAAGGCGATCGCACTGGGCGAACCTGAGGGCATGGTGAAAACCGTATTTGACGCCAAGACCGGCGAGCTTCTGGGCGCGCATATGGTCGGGGCCGAAGTCACCGAGCTGATTCAGGGCTATGTGGTGGGCCGTCAGCTTGAAACCACCGAGGAAGACCTCATGCAAACCGTCTTCCCACATCCGACACTTTCTGAAATGATGCACGAAAGCGTGCTCGATGCCTATGGGCGCGCCATTCATTTTTAAAGGTGTGTGTCATGGTCTCTCTCAACCGCGTGGTGATGAACAAATCGTCTGCCGCGTGGCTGAAAGAGCTGCCGCTCCATACCATGGAGCTGGCCGAGATTTCGGGCAAATGGGGCCGGCGGCTTGAGGCCAAAAGCTATGAGCGCTTCAAATACCCCGACCATGACATCTGCCTTGGCCCGTTTCGCGACAAGACGGGCCGCGCCCGCCAATTTGACCTGATCCTCGCCAATCAGGTCTGGGAGCATCTGGACCGCCCCTTTGCGGCGCTCTGCCATGTCCATGATATGTTGCGCGCGGGCGGGTATTTCTGGATCGCCGTGCCGTTTTATCTGCCGTTTCATGCCGCGCCCCATGATTGCTCGCGCTGGAGCGCGCGTGGTCTGAAGAACCTCTTGATCGAGGCGGGCTTTCCCGAGGCCCGTATCCGCGCCGAAGACTGGGGCA
The DNA here is from genome assembly GCA_018500075.1 of Flavobacteriia bacterium. GTDB lineage: Bacteria > Bacteroidota > Bacteroidia > Flavobacteriales > Flavobacteriaceae > MAG-120531. Next base: position 9,473 of record JAHBAN010000004.1, read on the forward strand.
ACCGCGCCGCCGCCGCGCGCAACCTCGAACCCGACTGGCCGCCGGTCTATGATCCGGCCACCGACGATCTCACCCATGATCCTGCTTTTCCGATCTGTTCCTGGGCCTTGGCGCAAAAACCGGAGTAGGGCCAGCGCCGCGCCGACCCGCCGGGGGCTGGCCTGTTGGGCGCAGTCTGCAAGCCGCTGCGGTGCAGGGCGTGGCGGGCGCGGCGCTATGGATATTTAAGGCAATAAAAAAGGGCTAGCGGATGAGCTGTCCGCCGGCGGCCTGCCAATGGCTGAGGCCGCCCAGATTGTGCACCTCACGATAACCGAGCTTGCGCAGGATCATCACCCCCTGCGCCGAGCGCGCCCCCGTGGCGCAATAGAGCGCAACCGGCGTCTGAAGCGAGAGCGCCTTGTGGCGGGCGCGGTTGCTTGGGTCTGCGGCCTGAGCCAGCCGCCCCAGAGGCAAGTGGAGCGCGCCGGCCGCGCGGCCCGTGGCGGCCAGCTCTGTGGCCTCGCGCAGATCGATCAGGACCATGTCTCCTGCGGCAACCCGCCCCAGAAGAGGCGTGGCATCACTGCGCTTGAGGGCTTTGAGAAAGGCAAACATATCAGGCTCCAGAGCGGGGGCGGCGGCGGATTTGGCCCCAGAGTGGCATATAAATTCAAGTAATGGAATATAAAACCGCATCCCCCCCTGCGACAGATTTCATCGGGTTGGCAGTTTGATGCGTAGAGCTTAAGACCGGCGTTTCTTTTGTTCTTGAAATGTTCCGGTTTTTCGGTTGGAAGTGGCGCAGAACTTCCCTAAACAAGAAGAAGAAACCGTCGGGTTTACAGAAGGCAGGGGCAGCATCATGGCCGAACTCAAATATATCGAAGTGCGTGGCGCACGCGAGCACAATCTCAAGGGCATCGATGTCGATATCCCGCGTGACCAGCTTGTTGTGATCACCGGGCTGTCCGGTTCGGGCAAATCGAGCCTCGCCTTTGACACGATCTATGCCGAAGGCCAGCGCCGCTATGTCGAGAGCCTGAGCGCCTATGCGCGCCAGTTCCTTGATATGATGGAAAAACCCGATGTCGACCACATCAGCGGCCTTAGCCCCGCCATTTCCATCGAGCAGAAGACAACGAGCAAAAACCCGCGCTCCACCGTGGGCACCGTCACCGAGATTTATGACTACCTGCGCCTGCTTTTTGCCCGCGCCGGCACGCCCTATAGCCCCGCCACAGGCAAGCCCATCGAGGCCCAGCAGGTGCAGGATATGGTCGACCGGATCATGGCCATGGAGGAGGGCACGCGCGGCTATCTGCTCGCGCCGATCATCCGCGACCGCAAGGGCGAATACCGCAAGGAGTTTCTCGAGCTGCGCAAGCAAGGCTTCCAGCGGGTCAAGGTGGATGGGGCATTTTACGAGCTTGACGAGCCGCCCACGCTGGACAAGAAATTCCGCCACGACATCGACGTTGTCGTCGACCGGATCGTGATCCGCGAGGGCATGGAAACCCGCCTCGCCGACAGCCTGCGCACAGCGCTTGACCTTGCCGATGGCATCGCCATTCTGGAAACCGCGCCGAGCGACGGAGAGCCGGAGCGCCACACGTTTTCGGAGAAATTCGCCTGCCCCGTCTCGGGCTTCACCATCCCCGAAATCGAGCCACGGCTGTTTTCTTTCAACGCGCCCTTCGGGGCCTGTCCGGAGTGCGACGGGCTTGGCGTCGAGCTGTTTTTTGACGAAAATCTCGTGGTGCCTGACAGCACGCTCAAAATCTATGATGGCGCGCTCGCGCCGTGGCGCAAGGGCAAGTCGCCCTATTTTCTCCAGACCATCGAGGCCATCGCCAAACATTACGAATTTGACAAAAACACCAAGTGGAAAGACCTCCCCGCCCATGTGCAGCAGGTCTTTCTTTATGGCTCGGGCGAAGACGAAATCTCCTTTCGCTATGACGAGGGCGGGCGCGTCTATCAGGTGTCCCGCGTGTTTGAGGGCGTCATTCCCAATATGGAGCGCCGCTACCGCGAAACCGACAGCAACTGGATCCGCGAAGAATTCGAGCGCTACCAGAACAACCGCCCCTGCGGCGCCTGCGAGGGCTATCGGCTGCGCGAAGAGGCGCTGGCCGTCAAAATCGCCGGGGAGCACGCCGGGCAGGTGGTGCAAAAGTCGATCCGCGAGGCGCTGGACTGGGTCACATCCGTGCCCGCGAGCCTCAGCCCGCAGAAAAACGAGATCGCCCGCGCGATCCTCAAGGAAATTGGCGAGCGCCTCGGCTTTCTCAACAATGTCGGGCTGGATTATCTCTCGCTCTCGCGCAATTCCGGCACGCTGAGCGGGGGCGAAAGCCAGCGGATCCGCTTGGCCTCCCAGATCGGCTCGGGGCTGCAAGGGGTGCTCTATGTGCTTGATGAGCCGTCGATCGGCCTGCACCAGCGCGACAATGGCCGCCTTCTGACCACGCTCAAGAACCTGCGCGATGCGGGCAACACCGTGATTGTGGTGGAGCACGACGAAGAGGCGATCCGCGAGGCGGATTATGTCTTTGACATCGGCCCGGGCGCAGGGGTTCACGGCGGCCGCGTGGTCAGCCATGGCACTCCCGAACAGGTGACAAACGACCCCGCCAGCCTCACAGGGCAATACCTCTCCGGCGCGCGCGAAATCGCCATTCCGGCCAAGCGCCGCAAGGGAAATGGCAAGAAAATCAAAGTGGTAAAAGCCACAGGCAACAACCTCAAAGAGGTGACAGCCGAGTTCCCGCTCGCCAAGTTTGTCTGCGTCACCGGGGTCTCTGGCGGGGGCAAGTCGACGCTGACGCTGGAGACGCTCTTCAAAACCGCCTCCATGCGCCTCAACGGCGCGCGCCAGACGCCGGCGCCTTGCGAAACCATCAAGGGTCTTGAGCATCTGGACAAGGTCATCGACATCGACCAGCGCCCCATCGGCCGCACCCCGCGCTCCAATCCGACGACCTATACGGGCGCCTTTACCCCGATCCGCGACTGGTTTGCCGGGCTGCCCGAGGCCAAAACGCGCGGCTACAAGCCGGGGCGCTTTTCGTTTAACGTCAAGGGCGGGCGCTGCGAGGCCTGTCAGGGCGACGGGGTCATCAAGATCGAGATGCACTTCCTGCCCGATGTCTATGTCGAATGCGAAACCTGCAAGGGCGCAAGGTATAATCGCGAAACCCTTGAGGTCAAATTCAAGGGCAAAAGCATCGCCGATGTGCTCGATATGACGGTGGAAGAGGCGCAAGACTTCTTCAAGGCCGTGCCCTCGATCCGCGAGAAAATGGATGCGCTCATGCGTGTGGGCCTTGGCTATATCAAGGTCGGCCAACAGGCCACAACGCTCTCGGGCGGCGAGGCGCAGCGCGTCAAGCTCTCAAAAGAGCTGGCCAAGCGCTCCACGGGGCGCACGCTTTATATCTTGGATGAGCCGACAACGGGGCTGCACTTTGAAGATGTGCGCAAGCTGCTTGAGGTGCTGCAAGAGCTGGTCGACGGCGGCAACACCGTGATCGTGATCGAGCACAATCTGGATGTGATCAAAACCGCCGACTGGATCATTGATATCGGCCCTGAGGGCGGCGACGGCGGCGGCGAGATCGTGGCCGTTGGCACGCCCGAGAAAGTGGCCGAAGCGCCGCGCAGCCATACGGGCCACTATCTCAAAGAGATGCTCAAGCCCAAGCGCCCGGCGGCAAAAGCCTAGCCGCCAGAGCGGGCCAAAAGGGGGGCGGCGCTCTGTGCCGCCCGTCGTGCCGCCCGTCTCTTACTTCTGGACAGGGCAGGTGCTAAAGCCAAAGACTTTATAGAGCAGGCAAGAGCCCATCAGCCCTGTGGCGAGCGGGACAATCCCGATCAGATAGAGCCAGTTGTAGCCATTGGCCGAATTGAGGAAAAATCCGAGGATCAGGGCCGCCCCGATCACGATGCGCAGGATGCGGTCCAGGCCGCCGACATTCTTGGTCATAACAGTCTCCTAATTTAACATTCCACTCTTTGTATGTGTAAGCGCAAATCCCGAGCGCGAAAAGGGGAAATCCTGCTCTGAGGGGCAGAGAGAAAAACAAAGAGCATTCGACAGATAAAGGCCGCCGGTGGTGCCGCGGCCGGGCGGCGCACGCTGCATTATCTAATTTTGTGTTAACGCAGGTTGTGCAAGGGGGGTGCACGCCCTGTGCACGCCCTGTGCACGCATATCACCCCCCCAGAATCGCCCCATCCCAAGGCATTAACCAAGCGGTGCGCCGCAGTAAGATTTGCAAAAGCTCTGGGCGCGCCTTGGCCAAAGCTCAAGGCGAGCTATCATTTTTTTGATATGTATATCAGCTCGTTAAAGGGTCAAATTGATGTAGCACTCCGGGCCTCTCACCCCCACCGCGCGCAGCCCTAAGACAAGGCTAAGCGCGTGGCGTGCACAGTTCTCACCCCCGCCCCCGCCCTTCAAAGCGCGGCAACATCGCCGAGAAATCCTGACCGGACCCGTTTTCATGCTCGACAAATTGCTCATACAACGCCATCGCCGCTTGCCCGAGGGGCGTATCCGCATCAGCCGCCTCGGCAGCCTGCTGGGACAAGCGCAGATCTTTCAGCATCAGATTGGCGGCAAAGCCGGGCTGATAGCCATTGTCCGCAGGGCTTTGCGGCCCGACGCCCGGCGCAGGGCAATAGGCGTTCATGCTCCAGGAATAGCCCGAAGAGGTGCTCACCACATCAAACATCTTTTGCCGCTCCAGCCCGAGCTTGTCGGCCAGCGCAAAGGCCTCACAGGTCGCAATCATCGTGACGCCAAGGATCATATTGTTGCAAATCTTGGCCGCTTGGCCCGCGCCCGCGGCGCCGCAATGCACGGCTTTTTGCCCCATGATTTCAAAGAGCGGGGAAGCCTTGGCAAAGCCCGCCTCGGTCCCGCCGGCCATAAAGGTCAGCGTGCCCGCTGTTGCCCCGCCGACGCCGCCAGAGACGGGCGCATCAACAAACAAAAGCCCCGCCGCCTCGGCCTCTGCCGCCACCGCGCGGGCGCTTTCCACATCAACCGTCGAACAGTCCACCAAAGCCGCGCCCCGGTCCATCGCGGGCAGAACGTCCAGAGCCACAGCCCGCAGGATCGCGCCATTGGGCAGCATGGTGATCACCACATCCTGCCCCTTGGCCGCCTCGGCGGCGCTTGCAGCAAGGCGCACCCCGTCCACAGCCACATCGGCCATGTCAAAGCCCGTGACGCTATGGCCCGCTTTGGCCAGATTGGCGGCCATCGGCGCGCCCATATTGCCAAGTCCGATAAATCCGATCTTCATGAGGCTCTCTCCTTATGGGAATGTCAGCTCCAGCGCGCCAAGCGGGGCCAGCATGGCCTGCACAACGCTCTGGTCAAGGGTGTCTGCCGCGTGTTTCCAGCGCGGTTTGCGGTCTTTGTCGATGATAGCGGCGCGAATCCCTTCGAGAAAGTCGCCATGCTCCATGGCGCGCGCCGTAAAGCGGTATTCCAGCGCCAGCGCCTCGCGGATGTCGCCACAGCCCTTAAGCTCTGCCATCATCAGAAGGGTCGCCGCCATGGCAAGGGGCGAGTTGCGCCCGAGGGCTTTCAGGGCTGTGGCGGCAAACTCTGTGTCTTGCGCGGCCAAACGGCTGTAAAGATCGGGCAGGCTTGTGGCGCTGAAGGCCGCATCAATATCGGCTTGATGCGCCGCGAGCGTGCCTGCCGCCGGTGTCTCTTGCGCCGCGGCGAGAAGGCTCGGATCGGCTCCGGTTTCAAGCTCGGCGATCAGGTCTTTCCACTTTAATTCAGGAATGTAAGTATCTGCAAAACCTGCATAAATAGCGTCTACTGCGGCCATGCGCGCCCCGGTCAACCCAAGATAGGCGCCGCTCGCGCCCGGCGCATTGGCAAGGATCATCGAGCCGCCCACATCCGGCACAAGCCCGATCCCGCATTCGGGCATGGCGACCTGCGAGCTTTCGCCCACGATACGGTGTGAGCCATGGCAGCCAACCCCCATGCCGCCGCCCATTGTGAAGCCTTGCAAAAAGGAAATGACCGGCTTGGGATAGCTGCGCAGCGCCGCATTCATCCTGTATTCATCGCGCCAGAAGCGCTGGCCAAAGCCATAGTCGCCGCGCGTGCCGCTGTCGTAGAGATCGGCAATATCCCCCCCCGCCGAGAAGGCTTTTTCGCCCTCGGCATCGATGATCACCCGCGTCACAGCGGGGTCGTCCCGCCACATCTGGAGGGCTGCATCAATCGCCGTAACCATCTGATATGTCACAGCATTCAAAGCCTTGGGGCGGGTGAGGGTGATCCCCCCCGCCGCACCTGTCACCCGGATCGAAATATCGCTCATGCGGCGTCTGCAATCATCTGGCGCGAGATGATCAGGCGCATGATTTCATTGGTGCCTTCAAGGATCTGGTGGACCCGCAAATCGCGCACGATTTTCTCGATCCCGTAGTCGGCAAGATAGCCATAGCCGCCATGAAGCTGCAAACATCCATTGGCCACGTCAAAGGCCACATCGGTCACCATCAGCTTGGCCATGGCGCAGAATTTTGTCGCATCATGCGCCCCCGTGTCGAGCTTCCACGCCGCCTGACGCAGGAAAATCCGCGAGGCCTGCAACTTGGTTTCAAACTCTGCAAGCTTGAATTGCAGCGCCTGAAACTGGTTGATCGATTTGCCAAAAGCCTTGCGCTCGCTCATGTATTGCAAAGTCAGATCAAGCGCATTTTGGGCGCCCCCAAGGGCTGAGGCCGCAATGTTGAGCCGCCCGCCGTCCAGCCCCGCCATGGCATAGGCAAAGCCTTGGCCTTCCTCGCCAATCAGGTTGTCATGGGGCACGTTGCAATCGTCAAACTGAACCTGCGCCGTGGGTTGTGCGCGCCAGCCCATCTTGTCCTCGAGCGCACCAAAGCTGAGGCCCGCCGCGCCGTCTTCGACCACCACTGTCGAGATGCCTTTCGGGCCGTCCGCGCCTGTGCGCACCATCGTGACATAAGCGTCAGAATAGCCGCCGCCTGAAATAAAAGCTTTTGTTCCGTTGAGCTTATAGCCTTCGTTGGTCTTGTCTGCGCGGGTCTTGAGCGCCGCAGCGTCCGAGCCAGAGCCAGGCTCTGTCAGGCAATAGGAGAAGATTTTTTCCATGCTGCACAGAGCCGGGAGCCATTTGGCCTTGGTCTCGTCTGAGCCGAATTTGTCTATCATCCCGCCGCACATATTGTGGATCGACAGAAACGAGCCGACAGCCGGGCAGGCCATGGCGAGCGCCTCAAAAACCAGCGTCGCATCGAGCCGCGACAGCCCCGAGCCGCCGCTTTCCTCGCGCACATAAAGCCCGCCAAAGCCAAGCTCGGCCAGCTTGGGCCAAAGCTCTTTCGGGATCGTGCCGGCCTTTTCCCACTCCATGGCAAAGGGGGCGATATGCTCAGCGCCAAAGCCTTTCGCCATATCAAAGATCAGCGTTTGCTCTTCACTCAATGCAAAGTCCATGATGGTCTCCTCCCATAAGTCAGCCGTCTGTGCGAATTGAACACTCGTTTAATTCAAAAATCTTACAGGAGTTTTGCAGGGCTTCAAGCTGACTATTCAACCCGGATCTTGCCGCGCATCCCGCCATGCCAGCGGCAGATATAGTCAAACTCGCCTTTGCGGTCAAAAATGAGGGTTGCGGACTTGCCCTTGCGCAGATTTCCGCTGTCCCAGCTGCCGTCTTTCGCGGTTGCGGTATGCTCCAGTGCGTCACGGTTTTCAAAGACCACACTGTCGCCCGCCTTGATCACAAGGGTCGCGGGCGTAAACTGCATCGATTGAATGCGCACTTTGTGCTGTGCGGCCTCGGCTGGCCTCGGGCGCAAAACCGACAGAGGCGGCAGGGCAAGAGATGTGAAAATAAAATGGCGTCTCGTGAACATGGGCACTCTCCTAAAGCGGGTGGGGCAGGTCGGTCTGCTGCCAAACTAGCAGAGGGCCGCCCGATGCTCAAAGCTCCGTCTTGAGCCATGCTTTTGCATCCTGCAAATTGTCAAAGATCGCCGCTCTGGCCCAATCGGATTGCTCGGTCAGGTTCTCAAAGATCCGCCCCATCCCGAAGGCAACCTCATCGGGCGCAATAATCGCAACACGCATGATTGCGCCCGCCTCGCTGTAGCTTTTGCCAAACATCGAAAACAGTGCATAGATTTCGGCGAAGCCTATGGTGCTGCTGTCAAATTCGCGAATATCGGCAATATGGGGCCGGGTGAGCGAGAACATCGGATCCTGACTGTAGGTCTGAAACAGCGTGCTGATGTCTGACAGGCTCACGCGGCCGCGATAGCGCGCCAAGACAGCTGCCGGCTCGTCGATGATCTCATAGGTTACGGGCATGGGGTGTCCAAAAAGAACGCACAAAAAAAGCGACCCTTTCAGCAAAGGGCCGCTTTCTACCATGACGTTAGTTGGGTGATTAGTCCATAGGCTTGAAGTTGAATTCACCACCGTTTTTGATGCCCGAAGGCCAGCGCGATGTGACCGTCTTTGTGCGGGTGTAAAACTTGAACGCATCCGGCCCGTGCTGGTTCAAATCGCCAAAGACAGATTTCTTCCAGCCGCCAAAGGTGTGATAGGCCAGCGGCACAGGAATTGGCACGTTGATCCCGATCATGCCGACATTGATCCGGTTGGCAAAGTCGCGCGCCGCATCACCATCACGGGTGAAAATAGCCGTGCCGTTGCCGTATTCATGGTCCATAGCCAGCTTGAGCGCTTCTTCATAAGAGCCTGCGCGCACAGTGCTGAGCACGGGGCCGAAAATCTCTTTTTTGTAGATGTCCATATCTGGGGTCACACGGTCAAAAAGATGCGGTCCGACAAAGAAGCCGTCTTCATAGCCCTGCAAGGCAAAGTCACGCCCGTCCACAACAAGCTCAGCGCCTTGATCCACACCTGTCTGCACAAGGTTGAGAATGTTTTGCTTCGCTGCGGCCGTGACAACGGGGCCGTAATCCACGTCATCGCCCGAGGTGTAAGGCCCGACTTTGAGCTTCTCGATGCGTGGCACCAGCTTTTCGATCAGCTTGTCAGCGGTTTCCTCGCCCACGGGCACAGCCACAGAAATCGCCATACAGCGTTCGCCTGCCGCGCCAAAGCCTGCGCCGATCAGCGCGTCTGCGGCTTGGTCAAGATCGGCATCCGGCATGATGATCATGTGGTTTTTAGCGCCGCCAAAGCACTGGACACGCTTGCCTTGCGAGCAGCCTGTGCCATAAATATATTCGGCAATCGGCGTTGAACCGACAAAGCCGACCGACTGGATCGTGTCGTCATAGAGGATCGCGTCAACAGCTTCCTTATCGCCGTTCACGACTTGCAGAATGCCCTTGGGCAGGCCCGCTTCTTCCATCAGCTCGGCCAGCATCAGCGGAACCGAAGGGTCGCGCTCGCTGGGCTTGAGAATAAAGGCGTTGCCGCAGGCGAGGGCAGGGCCGAACATCCACATCGGGATCATCGCGGGGAAGTTGAACGGGGTGATCCCCGCGGTCACGCCAAGCGCCTGACGCATCGAATACATATCGATGCCCGGGCCTGCGCCGTCGGTGTAATCGCCTTTCAGAAGCTCGGGCGCGCCGATGCAATATTCGATCACTTCAAGACCGCGCTGCACATCGCCTTTGGCATCAGGGAAGGTCTTGCCGTGCTCACGGCTGAGCGCTTCGGCCAGTTTGTCCATGTCGCGATTGAGCAGATCGACATATTTCATCATCACCCGCGCCCGGCGCTGCGGGTTTGTCGCCGCCCAAGCCGGCTGCGCCGCGGCAGCAATCGCAACGGCCTTGGCCATCTCTTCTTTAGAGGCCAGCGGAACGCGCGCCTGAACTTCGCCAGTCGCAGGGTTGAACACATCCGCAAACCGGCCTGATGTGCCTTTGACGTGTTCGCCGCCGATATAATGGGTAAGGTCTTTCATGTGATCCTCCAGTCAGATTTCACCGCCATTCTAGCCTTGCAATATTGTATGTAAAAGGGGCAGGTTTACACGGCGCAATTTGCGTTTTTGCAAGACTGGGGCGGGGCGACACCACATGACACCAAACTGGGACGATATGCGCAGCTTTCTGGCTGTGGCGCGGGCCGAGACCCTCTCGGGGGCCGCGGCCCTGCTCAAAGCCGATCCTGCAACAGTGGGCCGGCGCGTGGCGCGGCTGGAAGAAGCGCTCAATGAGATCCTATTTGCTAAATCTCCGCAGGGCTACCGCCTGACCGCACAGGGCCAGAAGCTCTTGTCTCATGCCGTCCGCCTTGAACAGACCATGCAAGACGCCCGAGAAGATCTGGGCGGGCAGGGCGCCGAACTCTCCGGTCAGATCCGCATCGGCGCGCCAGACGGCTGTGCCAATTTTTTGCTGCCACAGGTCTGTGCTGCGATCACAGCCGAAAACCCCGAGCTTGATATCCAGATTGTGGCTTTGCCGCGCATCTTCAATCTCTCCAAACGCGAGGCCGATATGGCGATCACGGTGAGCCGCCCGGAGGCGGGCCGGCTCTTGGTGCAAAAACTGGTGGATTACAAACTCCATCTTGCCGCCGCCGCAGAATACCTCGCCCAACACCCCGACATCCGGAGCATGGAGGCGCTCGGTGGGCACCGATTTGTCGGCTATATCCCCGACATGATTTTTGACAAGGAGCTTGATTACCTGAGCGGCACGCCGTTTGAGCGGGTGACCCTCGCGTCCAATTCGGCGGCTGTTCAGCTCAATATCCTGCGCCAGGGCGGCGGGATCGGCGTTGTGCATGATTTTGCTCTGCCCGCGGCTGCGAACCTGCGCAAGATATTGCCAGAAGCCTTCAGCCTCAAGCGGAGCTTTTATCTCATCCGCCATGAAGATGATCGCCGTGTGGCACGGCTTTCGCGTTTTGCCGACCGCTTGAGCGAAGGTCTGCGCCAAGAGATGATCCGGTTGACGGCGATCGCTTGACAGAGCGGTCTTTGATGTCGCAACCTGAGAAAAAAGGAGACTGCCGATGCTCGTGCAACAGATCCTCAAATCAAAGGGCGATGGCCCGGTGATTACAATCAAAGCCTCGACCTCGATATCAGAGGCGGCCCATGTTCTTGCCGAGCGCAGGATCGGCGGCCTGATCGTCTCCGAAGACGGCACCCGTGTGGAAGGGATCCTGTCGGAACGCGATATTGTGCGCAGTCTTGCGCTTCGCGGCTCTGTTTGTCTGGAGGAGCGGGTCGGTGATTTGATGACGCGCAATCCGGTGTGTTGCCGCAAAGACGAAACAACAGACGCCGTTTTGCAAAAAATGACCAACGGGCGCTTTCGCCATATGCCTGTCACAGAAGATGGCAAGCTCGTCGGGATCATAACCATCGGAGACGCGGTCAAAGCGCGCCTTGAAGAACTTTCCATGGAAAAAGATGCCCTGCAGGGCATGATTATGGGGCATTAGACAGGGCACGAGGTAGGGCGATACTGTCGCGCCCTCCCGTCACGCCCTTGCAATTTCTGCCGCAATATCGCATTGCAGCGACATAATCTTACGCAGCCAATAGCAAGAGGCTCCCATGCGCATCGGTCTATACCCCGGAACCTTTGACCCAGTCACCTTGGGGCATCTTGACATCATCAAGCGGGGCGCGGCCCTTGTGGACCGTCTGGTGATCGGAGTTGCGATCAACCGCGACAAAGGCCCGCTGTTCTCACTTGAAGAGCGTGTCGACATGATCGAAGCCGAATGCGCTGAGCTGTCGCGCAAGACCGGAACAGAGATTGTCGTGCACCCGTTTGAAAACCTGCTGATTGATTGTGCCAAAGATGTCGGCGCACAGATTATTGTCAGAGGTCTGCGGGCTGTGGCGGATTTTGAGTATGAATACCAGATGGTGGGGATGAACCGGTCTTTGGACGATTCTGTTGAAACGGTGTTTCTCATGGCAGAAGCCCGCCATCAGGCGATTGCATCCAAGCTTGTGAAAGAGATTGCGCGTCTGGACGGCGATATTTCCAAGTTTGTGCCCCCGCTCGTGCGCGACAGGGTCTTGTCTCGGATGGGCAAGATCTAGGCTGGGCGCGCTCAGCGCCAAAACGCCAGCCACTCGATAAGCTCGGCTATTTTGCGCAATAGAAAGACTGTTCCCTCCCAGCCGAAAAAGAACATATCAAGGCAGAGCAACGCAACAATCACGAGAGCCAAGACGATCGAGATTTGTGAGTTCATTCTATACCATCCACATCAAAACCAAAACTATGCCAAAAGATATGCCCGACATGGGCATTTTGCGCAAGAAATCATCAAGCCACTGTCCAAAACGATCAGGCGCCAAGCCTGTGAAGCCTGACGCCTGATGAAAACCTATGCGGGCCTTAGCCTATAGTGGAACGGTTTCGCAGAGCTTAAAGCCGCCCCATCATCGCGGCGACATCG
>JAHBAN010000160.1 GCA_018500075.1 Flavobacteriia bacterium
GGCCTATGACTACACCAACAAGGGCAATCTCGTCGCGGTGATCTCCAACGGCACAGCCGTGCTCGGCCTCGGCAATCTCGGCGCGCTCGGCTCCAAGCCGGTCATGGAGGGCAAATCCGTGCTCTTCAAACGCTTCGCCGATGTAAACTCGATCGATCTCGAGCTTGACACAGAAGACCCCGACGAATTCATCAACGCCGTGCGCATCATGGGCCCGACATTTGGCGGCATCAATCTCGAAGACATCAAAGCCCCCGAATGCTTCATCATCGAGCAGACGCTCAAGGAGCAGATGGACATCCCCGTCTTCCACGATGACCAGCACGGCACAGCCGTGATCTGCGCCGCCGGCCTGCTCAACGCCCTGCAAATCAGCGGCAAGTCGATTGATGAGGTCAAAATCGTCGTCAACGGCGCTGGTGCCGCCGGGATCGCCTGTATCGAGCTGATCAAAGCCATGGGCGCCAAACACGACAACTGCATTTTGTGCGACACCAAAGGCGTGATCTATCAGGGCCGCACCGAAGGCATGAACCAGTGGAAATCGGCCCACGCCGCCAATACCGAGGCGCGCACACTGGCCGAGGCGATGGACGGCTGCGATGTCTTCCTCGGCGTCTCCGTCAAAGGCGCGGTCACGCCCGAGATGGTCGCCTCCATGGGCAAAAACGCCGTCATCTTCGCCATGGCCAACCCCGACCCCGAGATCACCCCCGAAGAGGCCCACGCCGTGCGCGAAGATGTGATCGTCGCCACAGGCCGTTCGGACTACCCCAATCAGGTCAACAATGTCCTCGGCTTCCCCTATCTGTTCCGCGGCGCGCTCGATATCCACGCCCGCGCCATCAACGACGAAATGAAAATCGCCTGCGCCGAGGCGCTCGCCAAACTGGCGCGCGAAGATGTCCCCGATGAGGTCGCCATGGCCTATGGCAAAAAGCTCAGCTTCGGGCGTGACTATATCATCCCGACACCGTTTGATCCGCGCCTGATTTATGTGATCCCCCCGGCCGTTGCGAAAGCAGGGATGGACACAGGCGTTGCCCGCCGTCCGATCATCGACATGGAAGCCTATGAAGCCTCTCTCAAGTCACGGATGGACCCGACAGCCAGCATCCTGCGCAGCCTCAACGCCCGCGCCCGCCAGAATCAGGCAACCATGATCTTCGCCGAGGGCGATGACCCGCGCGTGCTGCGCGCCGCTGTGCAATACCAGCGCTCGGGCATGGGCCGCGCGCTTGTTGTGGGCCGCGAGGAAGATGTCCAAACCAAGCTCACCGCCGAAGGCATGGCCGATGCTGTCGGCGAGCTAGAGATCGTCAACGCCGCCAATTCGCCCCATCTGGCCGAATACAAAGCCTTCCTCTACAAGCGCCTCCAGCGTCAGGGCTTTGACCGCCACGATGTGCACCGCCTCGCCGCGCGCGACCGTCACGTCTTCGCCGCGCTCATGCTGGCCCATGGCCACGGCGAAGGCCTCATCACAGGCGCAACCCGCAAATCAGCCCATGTCATGCAACGTATCAACATGGTGTTTGACGCCTCCGCCGAGGCCGGCGCCGTCGGCGTCACAGCGCTGCTTCACAAGGGGCGCATTGTGCTTGTCGGCGATACGCTGGTTCACGAATGGCCCGACGAACAAGACCTCGCCACAATCGCCGAGCGCTCCGCCGATGTGGCGCGCCACTTGGGCCTTGAGCCGCGCGTCGCCTTTGTGAGCTTCTCCACATTCGGCTACCCGCGCTCCGAACGGGCCGAGAAAATGCACAAAGCCCCCGGCGTGCTCGCCGCGCGTGGTGCCGATTTCGAGTATGAAGGCGAAATGACCGTCGATGTCGCGCTGAATGCCCAGGCCCAGAAAAGCTATCCCTTCTCGCGCCTCACAGGCCCGGCCAATATTCTCGTCGTGCCCGCGCGTCACTCGGCCTCGATCAGCACAAAACTGATGCAGGAAATGGCCGGCGCAACCGTCATTGGCCCGATCCTTGCTGGCATTGATGAAAGCATCCAGATCTGCTCGACGGTCTCCACAGTCAACGACATCCTCAACATGGCGGTGCTCGCCGCCTGTAAGGTCGGCTAGCCCATGACGCTCTTCTGCCTCGGCTCGATCAATCTGGATCACACCTACGAGGTGCCCCACCTTCCCGCGCCGGGCGAAACCATCCTCGCCGAGAGCCACAGCACAGGCCTCGGCGGCAAAGGCGCAAACCAGTCTGTCGCCGCCGCCCAAGCCGGCGCGCCCGTGGTCCATATCGGCGCGCTCGGCCCCGATGGCGATTGGGCGCTCGCCCGCCTCAAAGCCCTCGGCGTTGACACAACCCATGTCGCGCGGGTCACAACGCCCACCGCCCACGCCCTCATCACGGTCGATCCTAAAGGCGAAAACGCCATCACCGTCTTCCCCGGTGCCAATATGCAGCAGTCTCTGCCGCGCCTCAAAGCGGCCCTGCTCACCGCACAGCGCGGCGATATGCTGCTCTTGCAAAACGAGACCAATCTGGCGCTAGAAGCCGCCACTCTTGCGCGCAGCCTCGGCCTCAAAGTGCTCTACGCCGCCGCCCCCTTCAACCCGAAGACCACAGCCGCGCTCCTTCCGCTCACCGATATTCTCGTCCTCAATGCGGTCGAAATGGCCCAGCTTCAGGCCGTCACAGAGACGCTCTCTCCCGAAACAATCGTGGTCACAGAAGGCGCCAAAGGCGGCTATGCCCTCACCGCCAAAGGCAAACAACGCTTCCCCGCTTTTCCGGTGCGCGCGCGCGACACAACCGGCGCAGGCGACACATTCACAGGCTATCTCGCCGCCGCCCTGCACGAGGGCCAGCCGCTGGCAAACGCCCTGCGCCGCGCCGCCGCCGCCTCGGCCCTCAAAGTCACGCGCAAAGGCACCGCCGATGCCATCCCCGCCCGCGCCGAAGTCGACGCTTTCCTGAAAGCCCAACCCTAACCCTTTTTTATTGCCCTAAATATCCCACCGATTCCGCGCAACAAGTGCGCTCTATCGGTCATCGCGTTTGCTGCGCAAACCGCTTGGGGGGTCTGGGGGCAGCGCCCCCAGCCGATCGGCTTGCGAAGCAAGTCGAAGCCTCACCCCGCAAAAGGCGCAGCACGCCCCCAAAGTTCCTTCACACGGGCATCCCGCCCGCAGGCCTTGCGATAGAACTTATAAGCGCTCGCCCGCGTCTTCGGCCCCGCCCGTGTCAGCACAATGGCGCTGCTCTTGTAATAGTCCTGATGATAGTCCTCCGCCGGGTAAAACCCGTTCAATGGCAGAACCTTGGTGACAATCTCGCGCCCCAGATCCTGCCCCGCCGCAGCCACAGCCGCCTCGGCCGCAGCCTTCTGCGCCGCGCCATCATAAAACAGCGCTGTCTTATAAGCCGGCCCACGGTCACAAAACTGCCCGCCGTCATCGGTCGGATCAATCGAGCGCATAAACTTGTGCAAAATCTCCTCACGGCTGATCCTGTCCACATCAAAGGTGATCTTCACCACCTCAAAATGCCCCGTGTGGTCCTTATACGTCGGGTTGGTGCTCTTGCCGCCCGCAAAGCCCGAGACCGCCTCAATCACCCCGTCGACGCTTTCAAAGTCTGATTCCACACACCAGAAGCACCCGCCCGCCACAACAATCTCCTCGCGCGGCCCGGCCTTGGCCACCCCCGATTGCATCCCCAGCACCAGCGCAATCAACACCGCCAGAATCAGGGCCTTCATTTCTCTCACACAGCACATCATTGAACATTCTCCTGCCAAACCTGCCCCAGTCTAGCGCGCAAAAACTCCCCTGTAGACAGCCCTCACAGAGAGGTTACAACTTGTTCCCGAAACGTGAGAGGCCAAACCATGAGCGACAAAATAACAACCCACGCCGCCGAAGACGACGCACGCAACGAAAAGATCAAGATCTGGCTCAACGGGCGCTGTGTCCCCAAGGCCGAGGCGCTGGTCTCGGTCTATGACAGCGGCTTCATGCTCGGCGATGGCGTCTGGGAGGGGCTGCGGCTCTACAATGGCACATGGGCCTTCTGGGAGGAGCATTTCGACCGCCTGTTTGAGGCCGCAAAAGCGATTGATCTTGACATCGGCATGAGCCGCGACGCGCTCTATTCTGCCTTGTTAGAGACGCAATCAGCCAACAATATGCCAACAGACGCCCACGCCCGCCTCATGATCACCCGCGGGGTCAAGACACGCCCCTTCCAACACCCCTCGCTCAGCCGTCAAGGCCCCACCATCACGATCATCATGGAGCACTCCCAGCCCAAACTTCCGCGCCCGATCCGCCTCGCCACAGTCCCCCACCAGCGCGGCCTGCCGATGACGCAAGACCCCAAGCTCAACTCGCACAGCAAGCTCAACTGCATCCTCGCCTGCATCGCCGCCGAAAAGGCCGGCGCCGATGAGGCGCTGATGCTCGATGTCCACGGCTTCGTAAACACAACCAACGCCTGCAACTTCTTCATCGTGCGCAAAGGCGCGGTTTGGACCTCGACAGGCGACTACTGCATGAACGGAATCACCCGCCAGAAAGTGATCGATCTCTGCCGCGCCAACGACATACCGGTGTTTGAGCGCAACTACTCGCTGCTCGATACCTACGGCGCCGAGGAAGCCTTCCTCACCGGCACTTTCGGCGCCCAAACCCCCGTCAGCGAGATCGATGGCCGCCCCATCGGCACAGGCGAGATGGGTCCTGTCACCGAGCGCATCCGCGCGCTCTACAAAGCCCTGATCGAGGCCAGCACATGATCGTCGCAATGTGGTCCGGCCCGCGCAATCTGTCGACCGCGCTCATGTATAGCTTCGCAAACCGGGCCGATTTCGCCGTGGTCGACGAGCCGTTCTATGCCCACTACCTGCGCGAAACGGGCCTTGAGCACCCCATGCGCGAGGCCGTGCTCGCCAGCCAGCCCCAAGAGGCCGAAGACGTCATTCAGTCTCTAACACAGCTCAAATCACAGCATTTCTACCAAAAGCATATGTGCCAACATATGCTGCCCAGCGTGCCGCGCGACTGGATGTTTGAGGTGCAAAACGTCTTTCTCATACGTCATCCGGCCCGCGTCATCGCCAGTTTCGGTGCCAAATACGAAAGCTTCGGCCTCGCCGATATCGGCTTCTCCCAACAGCTCGAGCTGTTCGAGATGCTCCGCGCGCAGGGCCATAGCCCGCTGGTCATTGACAGCGCCGATATCCGCAAAGCCCCGAAGGCCATGCTCACCAAGCTCTGCGCCGCGCTCGAGGTGCCGTTTGATCCCGCCATGCTCGCCTGGCCTGCGGGCGGCCACGCCTCTGATGGCGTCTGGGCCGCGCATTGGTATAATGCGGTGCACGCCTCCACAGGCTTCGCCGGTCCCGAAGGCCCGCTGCCCGCCCTTGAGACGCACGCACAGCAAGAGCTTCTGGAACAGGCCCTGCCGATCTATCAGCGCCTTGCCGCCCAAAAGCTCGCGCTCTGAGGCGCCCATACCCCACAAAATCACAGCAAAAAGCTACCTTTCAGCGCAGTATGACCAAAAAAAGCATATTACCCCTTCCCTCAGGGCCACGTTGCTTTATGCGTTTGCGGAGGAAAAAATAAGACAGAGACGTATGAACATCGCATCCGCCTTCCCGACCGAGCAGACACCCAAAGCCAAATCCGCCAAAGAATGGGTCACCACCCTCGCCAAATTCCGCGAGCCCAATTCCGCGCGCAGCAATTTCGAGCTTCTGGTCACAGCCGTGCCCTTCTTCGCCCTCTGGGCGGCCGCTTGGGCGGCGCTCTCGGTGAGTCCCTGGCTCACATTGGCCCTCTCGGTGCCAATCGCCATGTTCCTGTTGCGCCTGTTCACAATCCAGCATGACTGCGGCCATGGCTCGCTGTTCAAAAACCGCACAGCAAGCGACTGGGTCGGCCGCGTCCTCGGCGTCCTGACCCTGACGCCCTATGATGTCTGGCGCCGCACCCATGCCATTCACCACTCCTCCCACGGCAATCTGGCAAAGCGCGGCATCGGCGATATCGTCACACTGACAGTTGCCGAATATCAGGCCCTCTCGCCGCTCTGGAAGCTCCAATATCGCGCCTATCGCAATCCGTTCTTCCTCTTCGGCTTTGTCCCGGCCTACCTCTTCTTCATCCAACAACGCTTCCCCGTCGGCCTCGCCAAAACACCCAAATACTGGGTCTCCTCCATGCTGACCAATCTGGCGATCCTCGCCATCCTCGGCACACTCTACGCCTTTGGCGGCTGGGCACCGATCCTGCTGATCTTCGTGCCCTCGACACTCCTCGCCGCAACAGCGGGGATGTGGTTGTTTTACGTCCAGCACCAGTTCGAAGAAACAACATGGGATCACAACGAAAACTGGGATCTGCATGACGCCGCGCTCTACGGCAGCTCGCATTACATCCTGCCGTCATGGATCAACTGGTTCAGCGCCAATATCGGAATCCACCATGTGCATCACCTCTACGCGCGGATCCCGTTTTACCGTCTGCCCGAGGTCCTGCGCGAAAACGCCGAACTGGCCCAGATCAACCGTATGACAATCCGCGAAAGCCTCGCCTCCGTGCGGATGCACCTCTGGGACGAAGACGGCAAACGCCTGCTCTCCTTCCGACAGGCCCGCAGCCTCACAGCCTGAAGCCGGCCTGCCTGTCTTTTTCTTTCCAAAAATATCCCGGGGGTCAGCTTCAAAAGCCGTCAGGGTTTTGAAGCCAGGGGGCAGCGCCCCCTGCCGGTCGCGGGGTCGCGCAGCGACCCTGCGAGCCTCATAAGCCCCGCTCAGGCCCGCTCAGGCCCGCCCAAAGCCGCCAAAAGAGCGCACGCCCCCTTCATCTTCCGCTCACATTCTTCCCAGCGCACGCTGCATTCATTAATTTTCTCTTACCAAAGCCCCTCTCAGGGGGGTGCACGCTTTGTGCACGGGTTGTGCACACATATCACCCCCCCCGAATCAGGGGGGTCGCGGCCCGTTAACCCTGCGGGACGCAGGGGTCATAAAGGCAAAACGGGCCTGTGCTAGACTGCACAGACCCGCTTGATTTTATTTACTTTTCTTGCTGTGAAAGGATCACTTCAGCCGACGGTTGCGCGCCGCCAGAAGCTTGAGCCGCAAGGCGTTCAGCTGGATAAATCCGGCCGCATCCTTCTGGTCATACGCCCCGGCATCATCCTCAAAGGTCACATGGGCTTCCGAATAGAGCGAATGCTCCGACCAGCGGCCCACACAGGTTGCCGCGCCCTTATAGAGCTTGAGCTTCACTGTGCCGGTCACGTGCTCCTGGCTCTTGTCGATCGCCGCTTGCAGCATTTCGCGCTCCGGGCTGAACCAGAAACCGTTGTAAATCAGCTCGGCATAGCGCGGCATAAGGCTGTCTTTCAAATGCCCCGCACCGCTGTCGAGCGTGATCTGCTCGATCCCGCGGTGAGCCTCCAGAAGAACGGTGCCGCCGGGTGTTTCGTATATGCCGCGCGACTTCATGCCCACAAAGCGGTTCTCGACAAAGTCGAGCCGCCCAATACCATGCTTGCCGCCCAATTCATTGAGCTTTGTCAACAGGTTGGCAGGGCTGAGCACCTCGCCGTTGATGCTGACGGCATCGCCTTTTTCAAAGCCGATTTCGATATATTCGGCCTCGTTCGGAGCCTCCTCGGGGCTGACTGTGCGCTGATAGACATAGTCCGGCGCCATCTCGGCAGGGTCTTCCAGAACCTTGCCTTCGCTTGAGGTGTGCAACAGGTTCGCATCCACAGAGAAGGGTGCTTCCCCGCGCTTGTCCTTGGCAATCGGGATCTGGTTTTTTTCTGCAAAATCAAGAAGTTTGGTCCGGCTGGTCAGGTCCCATTCCCGCCAGGGCGCAATCACCTTGATATCAGGGTTGAGCGCATAGCAAGCCAGCTCGAAGCGCACCTGATCGTTGCCCTTGCCCGTCGCCCCATGGGCCACAGCATCCGCGCCGACTTCCTCGGCAATCTCGACAAGCCGCTTGGAAATAAGGGGCCGCGCAATGGATGTGCCCAGCAGGTAAAGCCCCTCATAAACCGCATTGGCGCGAAACATCGGAAAGACGAAATCGCGCACAAATTCTTCGCGCACATCCTCGATATAGATGTCTTTCACACCCATCATCTCGGCCTTCTTGCGGGCCGGCTCAAGCTCCTCACCCTGCCCCAGATCGGCAGTGAACGTGACAACTTCACAGCCATATTCTGTTTCCAGCCATTTCAGAATGATGGAGGTGTCCAACCCGCCAGAATACGCAAGGACAACTTTTTTGGGAGCCGACATCATATTTTCCTCTTGTCTCGTTTGCCGCGAGGTAGCGCTTTTTGCGCCGCTCCGCAAGCGCAGCCCCTTGCTTTGCGGGGCGTCGTGGTAGAATAAAAACAGATGGATACAATCAAAACAGCCTCCCGCCAGATCGCAGCCCAGCTGCGCGCCGTCTTTGAGCCGACCCCGCTCCAGCGCAACGCACATTTGTCCGAACTCTATGAGGCCGACATCCTGCTCAAACGCGAAGACCTGACCCCTGTGCGCTCCTACAAAATTCGCGGGGCCTTCAACGCCATGACCGAGGCCATGAAAGGCCGCAAAACGCCGCCGCTCTTTGTCTGCGCCAGTGCGGGTAACCACGCCCAAGGCGTTGCTTTTATGTGCAAATACCTAGGCGTACAGGGCCGTATCTTTATGCCTGTCACAACGCCCAGCCAGAAGATCATGAAAACCAAAACCTTTGGGGGCGCGCTGATCGAGATCGAGCTTGTGGGCGATTTCTTTGACGAAACACTCGCCGCCGCCAAAGCCTATTGCGATGCAGAGCAGGGCATTTTCCTGCCCCCGTTTGACGCCGAAAACGTGATCCTTGGCCAGTCCACAGTCGCCGCCGAAATCGAAGAACAGCTCGGCCAGGCGCCTGATCTGATCGTTCTGCCTGTGGGCGGAGGGGGCCTTTCTGCGGGGGTGACCTCCTATTTTGGCAGCGAGACTCACTACGCTTTTGTCGAGCCGTCTGGCGGCGCCTGTCTTGCCGCTGCGCAAGCGGCGGGCAAGCCCGTGCCCCTGCCCCGCGTTGACTCCTTTGTCGATGGCGCCGCCGTCGCCGAGATCGGAGCGCTCACCTTCGCCAAGCTGCGCCCCTACAAGGGTGAAATTCACTTGCAAATCAGTGAAGACAGACTCTGCACAACCCTGATCGAAATGCTCAATATCGAGGGTGTGGTGCTCGAGCCAGCCGGCGCCCTCACAATCGACGCACTCAAAGATCTGCGCGCCCATATCAAAGGCAAAACCGTGGTGTGCATTGTCTCGGGGAGCAACTTTGACTTTGAGCGTCTGCCAGAAGTCAAAGAGCGCGCCCAGCGCTATTCGGGCCTCAAGAAATACTTCATTCTGCGAATGCCCCAGCGCCCCGGCGCGCTCAAGGATTTCCTCGGTTTTCTTGGCCCGCAGGACGATATCACGCGCTTTGAATATCTCAAGAAATCGGCGCGCAATTTCGGCTCCGTGCTGATCGGAATCGAGACGGACACACCCGAGAGCTTCGAGCGCCTGATGCGTCTCGCCAACGACAAAGGCTTCAGCGCGCGCGACATCACAAACGATGAAGTCCTCGCGTCATTCCTCGTCTAACAGCTCCGTTCTGGACAGGGTAAACCCGGAGGCAAGCCAGGCGGCCTCTGCGCGCCTGAGGGCATCCCCCAAAGCCTGTCCGCTCAGATGCGGCAGGTCTTTCGCCACGAGCGGAAAGCGCTGCCCTGCGGCCGCCTCAAGCCCCGAAACATCCGCCGCGCCCCCCATCAGAGCCGCCCGCACAAACAGGGCCTTTCGGGCCGTTGCTGCATCTGTCTGATAGGCAAGCGCCTCGCCACTCTGCGTGCTCCATGCAAAGCGGCGCAGCGTCTCAAACAGGCGTTGTTCTTTTTTTGAAAGCCTGAGCGGCATCTTGGAAGAATAGATCGCAAGCGCCGCCAGCCGCGCCACAGGATCGCGCTCGTCAAACCCGACAAACCGCCGCAAAACAGGCAAGCTCGCACCGCTCAAGATACGCGCCAGAACGCCCGTGTCGTGCATCACATCAAGCGTGCCAAGCAGCGCGCCAGACCCCAGCAGCTTTAACATCTCGGCTGTCTGCCGCTCGATTGATATATGCCGCAGCCCATAACTCAGCCGCGCAGAGGCCTCTGCGGCGCGCGGGTCGATCCCCTGCGCCCCGAAGCCCAGTTGCGCAGCAAACCGAAACAGCCGCACAATCCGCAGATAGTCTTCCCTGATCCGCTCGTCCGGAGCACCCACAAAACAGATCTTGCGCGCAGCAATATCTGCCAAGCCGCCTGTCGGGTCTGTGACAGCCCCGCTGCGATCGGCATAGAGCGCATTCATCCGGAAATCGCGCCGCGCGGCATCGTCCTGAAGACTGTCCGAAAATGCGACAACAGCGTGCCGCCCGTCTGTCTCGACATCTTTGCGAAAACTCGTAACCTCGAGCACCGAGCCATTGCCAACAACCGTAACAGTTCCATGGTCGATCCCTGTCGGAACAGGCTTGAACCCCAGCGCTTTTGCCGCCTTGATCACAGCTTGGGGGCGTGCATTTGTTGCGATATCAATGTCTTTCACAGGCAAGTGCAACAAAGCGTTGCGCACGCAGCCGCCCACGAAGTAGGCCTCATAGCCTTCCGCATCCAGCGCGCCCAAAAGCGCCTGTGCTGCTTTGTCCTCAAGCCATATGCCTGAAACCTGTGTCACCCTGAAATCCGCTCCGCCAAGCCCAACGTCATACGCGCCGTCGCCCCCCAAATGTAATGCGGACCATAGGGAACCGTATAGTATTTTCGAAACGCTCCGCGAAACCGCCGCCCCTGAATGGAGTATTTCGCCGGATCAATCAGATGCGAAAGGGGCGCATAAATGATCTCTTCGACCTCGCCTTCGTCCAATACCGGCGTAAACGGCCGATGCACAAACCCAAGGACCGGCTGAACCGTAAAGCCCGTCACAGTGAGATGTTCGGGCAAGCCCCCGAAGACCTCCACATTCTTCGGCGGCAAGCCGATTTCTTCATATGCTTCGCGCAAACTGGCGCTTGCCGCGGAGGAATCACTGGCCTCAACTTTACCGCCCGGAAAGGCGATTTGCCCGGGGTGATGGCGCAAGTGCTGGGCGCGTTTTGTCAAGATCACATGAAGCGCACCGTTGCGCTGGATCAAGGCAATCAGAACAGCGGCGGGGCTTTTGAGGCCGTGCTCCACAGGAATCACATCCGGGTTCAGATCATAATCAGACGAGCTGGTCCCCGCCTGTGCCAGCGCGTTCTTTATATGCGCGATCTCGTCCAAAGCCTTACTTGGCCTCAAGGCCAACCGTCGCAGGGTCGAGCGCGAAATGCCTGTTACAGAACTGGCAATCTGCCGTGACTTTTCCGTCTTCTGTCGTCATTTTTTCGATATCCTTGACGCCATAAATGGACAGGCTCTGGCGCACGCGCTCTTCCGAACAGGTGCAGCCGAACTTTACCGACCGCGCCTCATAAACGGCCGGCTCTTCTTCGTGAAACAGGCGCCAGACAAGCTCGGGCGGCGACACATAGGGGCCAAGCAATTCGAGACTTTCAACCGTCTGAAGCAAAACATTGATCCTGTTCCAGTCTTCGTCTTTGCGCAGCGCGTGTTCGCGTTGCTCTTTGTCGCTCTCCGGGTTACCGCCTTCGCTCTTGAGCGATTTTGGCAAATGTTGAAGCAGCATTCCTGCCGCCCGCCATTGTGTTCCTTCATCCTTCATATAGGTCTCGCCGTGCTCGACAATCAGCTTGGTCGCGATCTGCTCTGAAGCCGCAAAATAGGCTTCAGCGGCCTCGGCGATAGAGCTGCCTTCCAGAGGTGTGAGCGCCTGATAGGGCTTTGAGCCTTTGCCCTGATCCACCAGAACAGCAAAATACCCTTTGCCAAGCTGGTCAAACGGCTTGCCCTCTGTGATGCGGTCTCCGTCAAAGCTCGCATAAGCACGGATGCTCGCCGGTTCATCCGCTTCTGACGGCGCAAAATAATCTGTCGCAATCATACGCACAGGCCCGTCTGTTTGCACTTGCAACGACAGCTTCCACCGCGGCTCAACCATACTCCCAAGCAAGGCCGTAATGATCACCATTTCCGAGATCAGCGATTCAACCTGCTTTGGGTAGTCTCGCTGTGCCAATATGTCATTAACGGTCTGATCGAGGCGGACAATCCGGCCACGAGAGTCAGAGACCCGCAGCTCAAAAGGCAGGATGTTTTCATCCCAGTTTACTTGTGTCGCGTTTTCCATCGGGCTTTACCAATCTGTCTGTTCGCCCTGCACCTAATAGCGCAAACCCACGGGTGCAAGGTATGAGATCAGACAGAGGCGCCCTGAAACTCCAGAAGAATGGCCGAAATGTCGTCTGAAAAGTCGCGATCCCCGGCAAAACTATCAAGCTCAAACAGAAGCCCGTCGAGAAAACTTGGCCCCCGCTTGGTTTTCCAGTTCTGCATAAAGCAGACAAGGCTTTCATCTTCAAAAAAAGCCCCCGATTCACTCATGCATTCAGGCACACCGTCAGAAAAAATAATCAGCCTGTCCCCGGCCTCGAGTGTGATATCAAATTGCTCATAGCTCGCATCGGGAACCAGCCCGACAGGCAGCCCCCCCGCACCGACCGCCTCGACATGACCGCTTTGCCTTTGCACCAAAGGATGCGGATGCCCCGCCTGCGACGCCGTGACCTTGCCTGTTTGCAAGTGAAGTGTTGCGTAAACCAGTGTAAAATAATGCTCTGTCGTCATTTCGCTTTGCACAAGATTGTTCAGCCTCGCGATCACTTCGCTTGGCGCAATCGGAGAAAATGTGCCGTCCGGGCCTTTCTCGATAGCGATATTCTGCTCCTTTGACGCCGCCGACATATACCCCGCCAAGCGCGCCGTCATAAGCGCCGAGCTGATTCCATGCCCTGACACATCAATCGCAAACAAACCGATTTCCTGATCATTGATCGGAAAATAGCCGACGAGATCGCCGCCAACGTGCCCGCTCGATTGCAACATCAACGATATCGAAGCTGTGCCAAAGTCCTTATAGCGCTCCCGGACCAAAGATTGCTGAAGCTGTTTGGCCTCGATCAAATCACTGTCAATTTTGTCATAGAGCAACTTCAGTTCGCCCAAGGTGCTCTCGACGAGTTCGTTTTTGCGGGTGAGTTCCCGCTCCATATTGAGAATACGTTCGCCAGCCACAAGGCGCGCGCGCAGCTCCGCCGAGCTGACAGGTTTGGTCAGAAAATCATCCGCACCAGCATCAAGGCCCTGGGCGATCTCGGATTTATCGCTCTTGGACGTCAGCAGAATAAAATACCCAAATCTTTCCGTCTCAAGCGCCTTGAAGCGGCGGCAAAACTCTATGCCGTCCATTCCGGGCATCATCCAATCACTGATCACAAGATCGGGCTGCTTGTTTTCGCAAAATTCGAGCGCCTCGTCGCCGCTTGACACTTCCGCAACGCGGTATCCCCACTTTAGGAGACTGGCGCGCAAAATGCTCCGCTGCAAGCGGCTGTCATCCACGACAAGCACAAGATTGCTTTCGATCTCACCGGTTTCAGTTGTGCGCCTTCGGCTCTGCATTGTTCACCCTGCGTGTGGTTTGCACACTGCCTCCAAAGCAGGTTAACCCTATGCGTTTAAGCCTAAGTGAATTTATCCAATCCCTTTTTATCGGTCTTTTTTCTATTTCTTAACTTTCCCTTGGTAGGTCTGTTCGGCATAGAGAGGGCCGGCACATATGATCAACTGGAGCAAAGTCAAAGAGCTGCGCGACGATATCGGCGCAGATGATTTTGAAGAAATCATTGAGGTTTTTTTACAAGAAGTTGAGGACGAGCTGGCTGTCTTGCAAGATAAATCTGCCGCAGAGCTTGCCGCAAGTATGCACTTTCTCAAGGGAAGCGCCCTGAACCTCGGCTTTGAAGACTTTGCCGAAAAATGTCGACAGGGCGAGCGCTCCGCCGCTCACGTCGAAATTCCTGAACTGCTCTCCTGTTATGATGCTTCCAAAAAACTGTTTTTAGAAAAATACAAAAACGGCTGACCAATAATGAGTGCAGCAATGCAAGAAGCCTGATAAATACGCCCCTATTATTAACTCTGGGCAAAGATATGCGGGTGATAACACTCTTGGGACTTCTCTGTTCAGCCTTGCTGATCTGCGGATGTTCCTCATCTAAGTTCAAGCGCTACGACGGGCCGCCTGTCACCTTGGTTGTTGTTGAAAAAGGCGCTCGCAACCTTCACCTGCTCAACGATAATCAGGTTTTGCAATCTTATAAGGTCCACCTCGGCTTTAGCCCTGTCGGACATAAGGCAATCGAAGGCGACGGTCGCACGCCTGAAGGCACCTATAGAATTGATCGTCGCAATCCCAATAGCGAGTTTCACCTCTCTATCGGGATCTCATACCCGAATGCGGCCGATATTGCCCGCGCAAAGGCCATGGGCAAGAGTCCGGGCGGCGATATTTTCATTCATGGCCGCCCCAAAAAATACCGCGACGGAACCCGCGACTGGACCGCAGGATGTATCGCTGTGACAGATCGTCAAATAGAGCAAATCTACGCAATGGTCCCCAACGGGACACCTATTGTGATCAAGCCCTGATCTATTGGACAGACACGGCAGGCGTAACCCCCATGACCAAAGTCCACCAAATCTTGCCCGACGCTTCCTGATACCAGGCAAAGCCCATATCGGTTGCACGCTTACTCAATAGAATCGCACGGGTATCGTTGTTTTCCATCCATGCCCCGAGTGTTTCAAGCTCGGTTTCATAGGTTTCAGAAATCATCTCTCCAACAAGTTCGCCAGAATACCCCAGCCGGCGGACACGGTCGATCGGCGACGACCCGTCCGACCCAAAGTGCCAAGGCCGGTTTTGCGCTGACATATCCCGTGAATGTGTTTCTGCCGCCGCGATAAGCTGCGCGTCCATCTCGACAGCGTTCGCACCGGACGCCTGACGCAAGGAATTGACCGAATCGAGCATCCGAAACTGAATCTTGCTCGTCGCACCGTTCGATATCCGGTAGAGCTTGGGCAGTGGTTTGCCATCAGCGCCGAGTTGCGGGGTTGTTGTACCGATTGCGCAGCCAGACACCAAAACAGCCGCGACAAGAATAGAACCAATAAAGCGCATGACGCCCCTTTCGAAGAGATTTCACTCTTTGCTTTAGCGGGGATTTCCCCTTCACGCAAATGCAGTTGTCACGGGTGCCACTCATGACGAAGGTTTGAATTGCGAGTGAGGCTCAAGCGCCATATACACAGCATTGATCAGGTTACCGGAGACCTATGATGTCAAAATTTAACAGTTCCATGAGCCGACGTGGTTTTCTTGCAGGCTCAACAACAATGCTGGCAGCCCCTGCACTGGCCCAAACATCTGGCCTTGACGGGGCCGAAACTGTCGAAGTCGAACGCGATTTGAGCGAAGTTGTGCGTCGCAATATCTCGAGCTTTCGCTCTCTGAGCTGGCAGCCCTACTTTGACACGCTGCAAAATGGGGCCTGCCTTGTCGATACAACCTCGCGCGCCTTACATTACTGGTCGGAAGACCAATCGGTTTACAAGCTATATCCGACAAGTGTCCCGCTCACAGAAGACCTGACCCGTCTGGGCCGCACATCTGTTGTGCGCAAAGTGGAAGGCCCAAGCTGGCGCCCCACACCCTCTATGCGCATTCGCAACCCTGAATGGCCTGAATTTGTTGGGCCGGGGCCAGACAACCCCCTTGGAACTCATGCGCTTTATCTGTCTTGGACATATTACCGTATCCACGGAACCCATGACACGCGCAAAATCGGGCGGCGATCATCCAACGGATGCATCGGACTTTACAATGAACATATCGCAGAGCTTTTTGCTTTGACCAAAGTTGGCACACAAGTGTTGCTTATTTGACAATACTGTGACCGCGTTGAGCAGCATTACGCCACATTGGGTTTGCAAAGCCCTTGCTATGCTGATTAACAGTGAACTACGAAACAAGTATTGAGTAGCACGTCGTTACGTGCGTTCAAGTTCTGGAGGAATAAATGAAAAAACTCGTTCTCGCGACAGCATTTGTAGCCGCAGCATCAGCAGCTTCAGCTGGCAATATGTCAGACCCAATTATTGAAGCACCAGTTATTGTTGACCAAACAGCTGGTTCTTCAGGTGGCATGGCTATCCCACTTCTTCTCCTGATCGCAGTTGCGGCAGCAGTAGCAAACTAAGCTTTTCCTTTTTGGGAAAGGCAAAACGGCAGCCTCATGGCTGCCGTTTTTCGTTTTACCAGCCTTGAATGTTTTCTTTGATAAGATCGGTCAGAAAAGAAACGTGTTCTTCGCCAGCATTCAGGCAGGGGATATAATGAAACACTTCGCCGCCAGCCTCTTCAAAGGCTTCCTTGATCTCTTCGTTAATTTCTTCAAGCGTTTCTATGCAGTCCGCTGAGAATGCCGGCGCAACAACTGCTATCCGCTTCTTTCCGTCTTCTTCGGCCAAGCGGGCTACTTCTTTCACGGTATAGGGCTTGAGCCATTCTTCAGGGCCAAACACCGACTGGAAGGTTGTTACAATGTCGATATCGCTCCAACCGAGACGCTCTCGCAGAAGCCGCGTCGTTTTTTGGCATTGGCAGTGATACGGATCGCCCTGAAGCAAATACCGCTTGGGCATACCATGATAAGACACCACAAGCGTTTCGGGGCGTTCATCCATCTCTGCAACAGATGCTTCAATCGAACGCGCCAGAGCATCAATATAGCGTGTATCATCAAAGTAGCGCGCAACAGTGCGCACCGAGGGCTGCCACTTGGCTTTCATCATGGCGCGGAAGAACTGGTCATTGGCTGTCGCCATCGTTGCGCCCGCATATTGCGGATACAGCGAGAAAAACAAAACCCGGTCACAGCCGGCTGCAATCATCTCGGCAACCTTGCTATCTGTCGAGGGGTTGCCGTAGCGCATACAGAAATCAACCATGACCTCGCCGCCATACTCCGCTTCGATCCGCTCGCGCACTGCCGAGGTCTGTTCTTTGGTAATTGTCATCAACGGGCTTTCACCCTCGGCTTCGTTCCAGATTGATTTGTAGGCGGCACCGCTGGTGAAGGGGCGCTTTGTGAGAATGATAAGCTGCAACAAAGGCTGCCATTTCCACGGAGCATAATCGATCACTCGACGATCAGACAGAAACTCGTTCAGATATCGCCGCATCGACCAATAGTCATAGTTGTCGGGCGTGCCCAAATTCGCCATCAAAACACCGATCTTCGGCTTCTTAACCTCGGGGTGATCTGCGGGTAAATGGCTTGTGTCGAAGTCTGCTTGTGTTGGCTTTTGCATCTGGGTGTCACCGTTCTTTATTTATGCGTCAGGATCAGGGAGTTTCAGCTCATGGGTCTTGAGAGCGTCTGCAAGTCGGGCTTGGGCAGAGCCGGGTCTAAGCGGCTTTTGCTGGCTTTCATGCGGCGCCCAGCCTGTGAGGAAGACAATTTCAAAGGTCGCGATAATGCGGCCGTCACCCTCGGAGAAATGTTCTTTGTAAATCTCATTCGCAAGACCGAACAACTCTCTCTTTTCAAAGGTGCGCTTGCGCAGGGCCAGCGCGTTTGTCTCTCCCATACGCCTAAGATCATGAGACAGATGAAAAATGTTGTCATAACTGGCCGTAAGCGTAATTTTATCCGCCACAGGAAGAGCAAATCCGGCACGCTGCATCAGCTGCCCCAGATCGCGAATTTCGGCAGCCATTGCAACACGGGGGCTTAGGCCACCAGTGAGCGCTATTTCGGCTTCACTCAGACATTTTCGCAGCTCGTGCAGGGTATTGCCCCCGAACAAACAGCCGACAAACAAGCCATCCGGCTTCAAGGCATTGCGCGCCTGGATAAGCTGGCCAACCACATCATTGGCCCAATGAAGCGACATAGAGTGCAAGACCAGATCTTGTGTCTGCGGCGCACACATCAATGTTTCGTCATCCTTGATGGAGGCGAAGCCCGGAAAGGCGGCCTGCCACAGGCTGGAAGCCCCGGAAATAAGTAAGGGCTTGGTAAACACTCTATTAACCAAGCTCAGCCGATACTCGACTTCATCAATCGCCGCATCATGCGCAAAACTTGCTTCGCCAAGCGATGCTCTGCTGCGGCGGTGCGCGAGGGCGGTGCGGTCTGTATGAAGGTCACGAGATGTCATGGGTTAGGAATATGGGCTGGCGAGCTGGGATACAAACACTTGTTAGAACTGTGTATCCCAGCGCGTGTTTGAACTGTGGCACACATATTGACGGTGATACCGGCTTATGCAGCACGTGCTGGCTGGCATCTCACTTTATCGCCGGCCTTGTTTGCAATTCTTGCGGCGCCCCTTTGCCCGGTGCATCCAGCCATGACGAGGCCTGTGACGCCTGTCTAACCTCTCCTCGCAAATGGAAGGCCGCTCGCGCGACCTTTCTATATCGAGAGGGGGCAAAAAAACTTGTCTGGGATCTAAAATACGCCGACCGCGCCGAAATAGCGACCGCTGCAGGCCCGTGGCTTTTAAACACGCTCAAGCCAATATTGCCGGACAATCCGCTTATTGCCCCTGTGCCGCTACACTGGACCCGCCTGATGAAGCGCAAATACAATCAATCAGAGCTTCTGTCGCGCAACTTGGCCCTCGCCGGACGGTTTGAACACGCGCCCGCTTTGCTCAAACGCACAAAGCGCACCCCACCCCTTTTTGGCCTCACCGTGGAAGAACGTGAGCTTTGGCTACAGAATGCAATGACCATTCACCCGAAAATGCGGGGCCTTGTCCGGGGGCGTCATATCGTCTTGGTGGATGATGTAATGACCACTGGGGCAACATTGAATGCCGCCACCGAGGCTTGTCTTTTACAGGATGTTGCAAGTGTTCGAGTGGTTTTTCTGGCACGTGCCGCAAAGAATGACTAGGTTCTGGCCCAACACCTATATGTGAGGGCCACATGAAGAAAATAGAAATTTACACATCCCCGCTTTGCGGTTTTGCCATGCTGCCAAACGGTTGCTCGACGGCAAAGGCGCTACTTACACTGAATACAACGTCTTGACCGACCCGGCACTGAAGCCAGAGATGATCGAGCGGGCCAATGGCGCGCGCACAGTCCCTCAAATATTTATCGAGGGCGTCGGCATCGGCGGGTGTGATGATCTCTACGCGCTCGACAGCGCCGGAAAACTTGACGCTCTGTTAGGGCACGAGTGATGAAAGCCGCGCTTGTTCAAATGACCACAACCGAGGACCCGAAAGACAATCTGTCTGTCTGCAAGGCCTATGTGCTTGAGGCCGTTGAGAACGGCGCAAAGTTTATTCTGACCCCCGAAGTGTCAAACTGTATCGCAGCCTCAAAGACCGCCCTTTCAAGCCTATTGCATTACGAGCAGGACGATCCGTTCTTGTCTGAAATGCAAAATCTGGCCGCCACCCATGAAGTCTGGATTCTGATCGGATCATTGGGCGTCAAAAGTGAGACCACGGAAGGGAAATTTGCCAACCGGTCTTTTCTGATCGACACATCAGGCAGCATTGTCGCCACCTATGATAAAATCCATATGTTTGATGTCGATATTTCCGAGACCGAATACTATCGGGAAAGCGCCACCTACCAGAGCGGCAATCGGGCTGTTCTGGCCAAGACCGCGATCGGCAATATCGGTATGACAATCTGCTATGATTTGCGGTTTCCGCATCTTTACCGGGCATTATCCCAAGCTGGCGCAGATATACTCACTGTTCCGGCTGCCTTTGCGCAAACCACCGGACAAGCCCATTGGCACGCCCTGTTACGGGCTCGTGCAATAGAAAATGGCGCCTATGTGATCGCGCCCGCACAGACCGGGCTACATTATACCAAAAACGGCAAAGAGCGCCGCACTTATGGCCATTCTCTCGCTGTCTCTCCTTGGGGAGAGGTGCTTGTGGACGCAGGCGAGGAGAGTGGCCTGACGTATTTTGACTTTGATTTGGCCGAAGTCTCAAAAGCACGTTCACGCGTGGCCTCCCTGTCCCAGTCCAGCGTGTTTGAGGGGCCGCAATGACAGACAAACAAAGCTCTCTCGCAATCACTCTGGTCAGCGAAATTCTGGCGACCGATCAGCTCTTGAGAAACAAACTCACGCGCATTCTGCCGGCGGGAATGGAAATCTCACATTTCTCCGTCTTGACGCATTTGGCCTATACCAATTCGGAAAAGACACCCGCGCAGCTGGCGAAGGTTTTTCATGTCACCAAAGGCGCAATGACCAATACGCTGAACAAGCTGGAATGGGCCGGATATGTGCATATCCGTCCTGATTGGGACGATGCCCGCCGCAAGATGGTCGCGATCAGCCCCGCAGGCCGACAAGCCCGCAATTCGGCCCTGTCGGCGATTGAACCCATCATAAAAACGCTCGTAGACGAAAAAGGGTCTGATGATATCCGCGCGGCAATTCCTGTATTGCGCGATATGCGCCTCAAGCTTGAAAATGGGGACTGATCAGGCCGGCTTTGTCGCTGCGGTTACGTAGTTTACGCTCAAATCACGGTCTGAAATCTTCCAGCCCCAGCTGATCGGATTAAACACAAAACCCTTGCGATCAATCGGCTGCAGTCCGGCTTTTTCTATGAGCGCGAAAAGCTCGTCAGGCGAGATAAACTTGTTCCATTCATGCGTGCCCTTGGGCAGCCAGCGCATGACATATTCCGCCCCGACAATCGCCATGGCAAAACTCTTTGCATTGCGATTGATCGTCGAGCAGATATGCAGCCCACCGGGCTTGAGCAAATTGGCACATTCTGTGATATAGCCCTGCGGATCTGCCACGTGCTCAACCACTTCCATATTCACAACCACATCAAAGCGCTCGCCTGCATCGGCCAAAGCCTCAGCTGTAACAGCCCTGTAATCTATCTCAAGGCTTTCTTGCTCTGCGTGGAGCTTTGCTACTTTGATGTTCTTTTCAGCCGCATCTGCCCCCAAAACATCCGCCCCAAGGCGCGTTAGCGGCTCGCTCAACAGCCCTCCACCACACCCGATATCAATAATCCGAAGCCCCTTGAACGGCAGAGGCTCGGCAAGATTGCGATTGAACTCCGCTGCAATTTGCTTCGTAATATAGTCAAGCCTGCACGGGTTCATCAGGTGCAAGGGGCGAAACTTGCCATTTGGATCCCACCATTCGGCGGCCATTGCCTCAAACTTGGCGAGTTCTGCTGGATCAACTGTTCTGGTCTGGTTTTGCATAGTCGGGCCCTCAAATTGCTCTGATGCGTCTGGAAAGATACGAAATGCACGAATCCGCAGATGAAAAAAGCGTTCGAGCCAGACTCTATCCTTCGATTGAACCATTTGACAGGCGGATGATCGACGCAGGCGATGGCCATAGCCTCTATGTAGAGCAGTCTGGTCATCCTGCCGGCGTTCCTGTCGTGGTGCTTCACGGCGGACCTGGCGGCGGATGCAGCCCGGCGATGCGCCGCTTTTTCAATCCTCGGCATTACCGGATCATTCTGTTTGACCAGCGCGGCTGTGGGCGCTCCAAGCCTTTTGCCTCGGTGGACAAGAACACCACTTGGGATCTGGTTCGCGATATCGAAACAATCCGCGACGCGCTTCAAATTCCGTCTTGGCACGTTTTTGGCGGGAGTTGGGGCGCAACCCTGTCGCTGATCTATGCAATCACGCACCCCGAGCGGGTGAAGTCCATGACACTTCGCGGGGTTTTTCTTGGGCGCCAAAGCGAGCTTGACTGGTTTTATGGCGGCGGGGCCGGAGCCTTCTGGCCCGATATCTGGCAGCGCTTTCTGGAGCCTATCCCGGAGGCCGAACGCGACGATCTGGTCGGCGCCTACAACAGGCGGCTTTTTGGCCCAAGCGACAGCGAAGCCCTTAAATGCGCGCAAGCCTGGACAGCATGGGAAAACACGCTCGCCTCGATACAATCCGAAGGAAATTTTTATGTTCCAAGTGACGCGTTCTGCCGTGCTTTTGCCCGCTTGGAAAACCACTATTTTCACAATCGGCTATTCCTTGAGAGTGACAATTTCATATTGGAGAACAGCGCAGCAATTTCCCATATTCCAACCCGTATTGTTCAGGGTCGCTTTGATATGATTTGTCCGCCGGTTTCCGCCCATGACCTGGCTGGCGCCATGGACAAAGCAGAGCTTCAAATCGTGGGTCTGTCGGGCCACGCGCTGTCCGAGCCAAGGATCAGCGCCGCTCTTGCCGAGATCATGGATGATATTGCCCTTCAGGCCTGATCGATTCGGCCTTGCATCCTTTGAATATTGCGACTAGACAGCACTCAACAGCGGCGTGCTGATCACCAGCGCACCACCGAAATATTCAGCGGGCCGCACGGCCCGCTTTTTTGTTTGAGCAAAGAGAAAAATGTCGAACTTGATTGCCAAATCCGCCAGAGACAAACGTCTGGCCGAAATTGTAACTCCGGTCATTGAAGACTTGGGATACGAACTTGTGCGTATTCGCCTTCAAAGCGGCGAAGTTGAAACACTTCAGATCATGGCCGAACGCCCCGAAGGCGGTATTGAAGTCGATGACTGCGCTACTATTTCCAACGCTGTGAGCGCCTTGCTTGATGTCGAAGACCCGCTGTCAGACGCCTATACGCTTGAAGTTTCCAGCCCCGGGATTGATCGCCCGCTGACGCGCCTGAAGGATTTTGAAACCTTCGAGGGCTTTGAGGCCAAAGTCGAAACCGGTGAAATGATCGACGGGCAGAAGCGCTTTCGTGGCGAGCTTGCAGGCATTGAAGGTGACGAAGTTTTGCTCACCATCGAGCAGGGCACGATTGGCCTGAAGTTTGAGTGGCTTGTAGAAGCCAAACTCATCATGACCGACGAGCTGATCAAGGAAATGTTGAGACAAAGAAAAGCCGCTGGCGCATATGCGGACGGCGGAGAAGTAGATATCGAAGAATCGCCTGAGTCTGAGGAGGACGAGTAAATGGCAATCACATCCGCCAACCAGTTAGAGCTTTTGCAAACAGCAGAAGCTGTAGCCCGCGAAAAAATGATCGATCCTGTGCTTGTTATCGAAGCCATGGAAGAAAGCCTCGCGCGCGCAGCCAAGAGCCGCTATGGCGCCGAGATGGACATTCGCGTCGCGATTGACCGCAAGACCGGCAAAGCCACGTTTACACGCGTGCGCACGGTTGTTGTCGAGGACGAGCTGGAAAACTACCAAGCGGAAATGACCGTTGATCAAGCCAAGCTTTACCTTGATGATCCCAAGGTCGGTGACACTTTTGTCGAAGAAGTGCCTCCTGTCGAAATGGGGCGGATTGCTGCGCAAAGCGCAAAGCAGGTTATCCTTCAGAAAGTTCGCGAAGCCGAGCGTGATCGCCAGTTTGAGCAGTTCAAAGACCGCGCAGGCACAATCATCAACGGCGTTGTGAAACGCGAAGAATATGGCAACGTCATCGTTGATGTTGGCAGCGGCGAAGCCATTTTGCGCCGCAACGAAAAAATCGGTCGCGAAAGCTACCGCCCGAACGATCGTATCCGTTGCTTTATCAAGGATGTGCGTCGCGAAGCGCGTGGTCCACAGATTTTCCTGAGCCGCACAGCGCCGGAATTCATGGCAGAGCTGTTCAAAATGGAAGTGCCCGAAATCTATGAAGGCATTATCGAGATCAAAGCTGTGGCGCGCGATCCTGGCTCACGCGCCAAGATTGCTGTTATTTCCTATGACGGCAGCATCGACCCTGTTGGCGCCTGCGTTGGTATGCGCGGCAGCCGTGTTCAGGCCGTTGTAAACGAGCTGCAGGGCGAGAAGATCGACATCATTCCTTGGAACGAAGATGTTCCGACCTTCCTCGTCAACGCATTGCAGCCTGCTGAAGTTTCTAAGGTTGTGCTGGATGAAGAAGCCGAGCGTATCGAGGTTGTTGTTCCTGACGAGCAGCTCAGCCTTGCGATCGGCCGTCGCGGTCAAAACGTGCGCCTTGCTTCGCAGCTGACGGGCCTTGAGATCGAAATCATGACAGAAGCGGACGAATCCGA
>JAHBAN010000141.1 GCA_018500075.1 Flavobacteriia bacterium
CCCGCCATGGCACGGCGCATCTTGAGATAGGCGGCGCGCTCGTCCGAGCTGGCTTCAAAATGGCGAATGATCGACATCGACACAACGCTTTGGCCCGGCTGGAGGCGCACGCCGCGCACCCCTGTAGAGGCGCGGGAGTTGAAGACGCGCACATCTGTTGTCGGGAAGCGAATGGCGCGACCGCCATTTGTCACAAGCATCACATCGTCCTGATCAGAACAGATCCGCGCGTTCACCATTTGCACAGAGCCATCCTCGGGCAGTTTCATCGCGATCTTGCCGTTGCGCATCACGTTCGTGAAGTCTGACAGCCGGTTCTGGCGCACATCGCCCGCTGATGTGGCAAACATGATCTGAAGCTCTGCCCAGTCGGTCTCATCTCTGTCGATCGGCAGGATCGCCGCAACGGACACACCGGGAGGGATGGGTAGAATATTGACAATCGCCTTGCCCTTAGAGGTGCGCGAACCTTGCGGCAGACGCCATGTCTTGAGCTTGTAGACCATGCCCTCTGTTGTGAAGAACAGAAGCTGTGTATGGGTATTGGCCACGAAGAGGTTTGTGACGACATCCTCTTCTTTGGTTTGCATCCCCGAAAGACCTTTGCCGCCCCGCTTTTGTGCGCGGAAATCGGCCAAAGGCGTGCGCTTTATGTAGCCTGCGGAGGTGACTGTGACGACCATATCCTCACGCTCGATCAGGTCTTCGTCGTCCATATCACCCGACCAATCGACAATCTCGGTGCGGCGGGGCACGGCAAACAGCGCGCGAACCTCTTTTAACTCGTCAGAAATAATCCCCATGATCCGTTCGCGCGATCCGAGAATCTCAAGATATTCCTTGATCTTACCTGCCAGTTCTTCAAGTTCGTCGGTGACTTCCTTCACGCCGATCTGCGTGAGGCGCTGAAGGCGCAACTCGAGAATGGCGCGGGCTTGAACTTCGGAGAGGTTGTAGGTGCCATCGTCGTTCACGGGATGCAGCGGATCATCAATAAGTTTAAGATATCCTACGATATCGCCCGCAGGCCAGCGGCGCTCCATGAGCTTGAAGCGCGCTTCGGCCGCGTCTGCGGAGGCGCGGATCGTGGCCACGACCTCATCAACATTGGAAACAGCGACAGCAAGACCACAGAGAATATGGCTGCGCTCGCGCGCTTTGCGCAGCTCAAAAGCCGTGCGGCGCGCCACAACATCTTCACGGAAGTCTATGAAATAGCTCAAGAAATTGCGAAGCGTGAGCTGCTCTGGCCGGCCCCCGTTGAGGGCGAGCATATTGCAGCCGAAGTGGGTTTGCATGGGGGTGAAGCGGAAAAGCTGGTTGAGCACGACCTCGGCCGTGGCATCTCGCTTCAATTCGATAACGACCCGCACGCCGTTGCGGTCAGATTCGTCCTGAACGTGGCTGATGCCCTCGATTTTCTTGTCGCGGGCGGCCTCGGCGATGCGTTCGATCATCGTCGCTTTGTTCACCTGATAGGGGATTTCGTCGATCACAATGGCAAAACGGTCTTTGCGGATCTCCTCGACACGGGTTTTGGCCCTAATAATGACGCTGCCACGGCCCTCAAGATAGGCTTTGCGCGCCCCTGTGCGGCCCAGCATGATCCCGCCGGTGGGGAAGTCGGGGCCGGGCACATAGTCGATCAATTGCTCGCTGGAGAGGTCGGGCTGCTCGATCAGGGCAAGGCAGGCATCAACGACTTCGCCCAGATTGTGGGGCGGAATATTGGTTGCCATGCCGACGGCGATACCGCCGGCGCCATTGACCAGCATATTGGGAAAGCGCGCCGGAAGAACCGTTGGCTCACGGTCTTTGCCGTCATAATTGTCTTGAAAATCAACGGTGTCTTTGTCGATGTCCGCCAGAATGAAGGCGGCAGGCTTGTCCATGCGCACCTCGGTATAGCGCATGGCGGCGGCGTTGTCGCCATCCATGGAGCCGAAGTTGCCCTGACCGTCCAGAAGCGGCAGCGACATCGAAAAATCCTGCGCCATGCGCACGAGGGCGTCATAGATCGCGGAGTCCCCGTGGGGGTGGTATTTACCCATCACATCGCCCACCGGACGGGCCGATTTGCGATAGGGTTTGTCATGGGCGTTGTTGGTCTCGTGCATGGCGTAGAGAATGCGGCGGTGCACGGGTTTGAGGCCGTCTCTGAGGTCGGGAATCGCCCGGCTCACGATCACGCTCATCGCGTAATCGAGATAGGAACTTTTCATCTCATCGACGATCGAGATTTTGGGGCCATCATAGACGTAACGCGCTGGCGTGTTTTCGTCTGTGTTTTCAGGTGTTTCGGGCGTGTCGTTCACGTGATTTTCTCGCCTGTCCTGTGGATCTATATCTTGTTGCAACGCTTATATCAGAGCCATGATATAGGGTGCAATGGGCGCGGGGGCGCTCATTTGGCTTGACCCAAGAAAAGGGGGTTAACCAACTGAATTCTATATGTTTTTAAATGGGCGCCTGATCAAAAAAGCCGCTGGCGGCTGTGTGGGGGGCCAAAGGCCCTTTCGTTAAGCCAGCGCACGGTGGGGTTAACGGCTTTGGCGCGGCCCAAAAGGGGGGGGTGAAAAGCGTGCACAATCCGTGCACAAAGCGTGCACCCCCCCAAGTGAGTCTCTGTTAAGAGAAAATTAGTCAATGCAGCCTGCGCTCTGCACAGCGAATATTAACCTTTTGCGGCCAAGGGCTGCGTCAGGGACAAAGCGTCAGGCACAAATCGGCGGGGGAGAAAGCACGGGCGGGGGCTTTTTCAGCGCGCGACAGGGCGGGCGCAGAAAAAGCCCCCCCCGATGATCTGGGGAGGGAGACTTATGGGCGCTTGCGGGTGGGAGAAAACCCGCGGCCCAGATCGCTTAGGGAATGATGCGGCTGTATTTCACACCTTCCAAAGACGCGCCCGCCAAGAGGCCGGCTTGTCCGAAAATCACCGCCAGCACCGGCGAGGTGGCTGTGGTTGTTTCGGCGCGGATATTCTCGCCTTGATCGCGGAACACATATTCCACATCGGCCCCTGCGGCCCAGCCGCTGGAGCGACGGAAGCTCATCAGGGCTTCATCGGTCATGAAAAAGAGGACATGGGCATATTGCTGCGCGCCGATCTGAAGGCCAACGCTGCCTTTGGTGGCGGAGTAATAATCGACCGTCACATCATTGACCCGCAGCGCGCCGCGCCCGTAGCCGCCGCCGATCCCGAAGCCGGCCTCTGTGACGAGCGGCATCACCAGCATCCCGGCTGATTTCTGCGCCAAGTCCTGCGTGGAGGGGTATTGCCCATAGAGAAAATTGAGCGTCTGCTCGACGCGGGCATCAATAGAGGCGCTGCCCTTTGAGCCAACCCCATTGCTGCAGCCGGCCAAAAGAGCTGTGCTAACAACTGCGCCAAGCGCAAAAGATCTGCGAGAAAGTATGGTCATGATTTCACTGCCGTATTGCCTGAATAAAGTGCTGGTTTTGCCCAGCTTAAGATAAAGGATACGCCTTTTGAGCGGGGCTGTCACCCCAAACTCTGCAAATTGAGCGTAAATCTGCCCGATTGATCGCCTTTTAGGCGAGTTATGCGCCCAAAAGCCGCGCGGCGCGGGGGGCAAAATAGGTCAGAATGCCGTTGCAGCCGGCGCGTTTGAAGCAGAGCAGGCTTTCCAGCATGGCCTTGTCGCCGTCGATCCAGCCGTTTTGAGCCGCCGCCTGTATCATCGCGTATTCGCCCGACACCTGATAGGCATAGGTCGGCGCGCCATAAGCGTCTTTGACGCGGCGGCAGATATCAAGATAGGGCATCCCCGGCTTGACCATGACCATATCGGCCCCTTCGGAGAGGTCGCGCGCCACGCAGCGCAGGGCCTCGTCTGTGTTGGCGGGGTTCATCTGATAGGTTTTCTTGTCGCCTTTGAGCGCGTCTGCGGCGCCGACCGCGTCGCGGAAGGGGCCATAAAAGGCCGAGGCATATTTGGCCGCATAGGACAGCAAGAGCACATCTTTGTGGCCAGCCCCTTCCAGAGCGGCACGCAGCGCGCCGATGCGCCCGTCCATCATATCGGAGGGGCCAATGATATCGACGCCGGCTTCGGCCTGAGAGAGCGCCTGTTTGATCAGCGCCTCTACGGTTTCGTCATTGACGATTTTGCCCTCAACGACAAAGCCGTCATGGCCGGTGTCAGAATAGGGATCAAGCGCCACATCTGTCATGATGGCGATGTCTGGCACGGCTTGCTTGATGGCGCGGGTGGCGCGGTTGGAGAGATTGTCAGGGTTCCAGGCTTCGGCGCAATCGGCGGTCCGGTTGGCGGCCTCTGTATAGGGAAAGAGGCAGATTGCGGGGATGCCGAGAGCATGGGCCTCGCGGGCGGCCTCGACGACCTTATCCACCGAGCGGCGCAGCACGCCCGGCATGGAGGGCACAGGCTCTTCCACGCCCGTGCCATCGCGCACAAACAGCGGCCAGATCAGATCGCTCGGGGAGAGCGTATGCTCGGCCACCAGCGCGCGCACACCTTCGCTTTGACGGGTGCGGCGCAGCCGTGTTGCGGGGAAGGGGGCCTGGATCGCGCGCATATTGTGTCTCCGAAAAACTATCGCGCTGAAACTGTCATGGAAATAGCGTCACCTCAAGGTTGGAATTGCGCGAAACGCGCGCTATGAGGGGCCAAACAATGTGAGGGGCGCGGGCCTTGGACTGGTATTCTACGGTTTTTGAGCTGATTGATATGCG
>JAHBAN010000097.1 GCA_018500075.1 Flavobacteriia bacterium
ACCCCGTATAGCTTCATAAGCGCGCCTCTGCCGTCGCCAGATCCTCTGGCGTATTGATATTAAAAAACGGATCGCCCGCCCCGCCAAACTCCGCCACGCGCCCGCCATGTGTATCGCTCCCCATCACAACCCTGCGCAAACCGCCCGCCAGGGCTGCGCGCAGATCATCCCGCAGCGCCACAGGCCAAAGCCCGAAGGTTGGCTGCCGTCCGTCCGGCGTGCCCGCAAGGGCGAGCGGATGCGCCATGCCCTCAGTGGCCGCAAGAAGCCGCGCCACCAGATCCAGCGGAAAGAAAGGCGTATCCCCCGCCGCCGTCACAATGCTCTCGTGGCCCTGCCCTGCGGCCCAGTCCAGCCCTGCCAGGACGCCCGCAAGCGGCCCCGCAAAGCCCGCCACGCTGTCGGCCACAACAGGCAGCCCAAAGCCCGCAAAGCGGCTGGCATCGCCATTGGCATTCAGCGCCAGCGCCGCCACCTGCGGCTGAAGTCGCGCAACAACGCCCTCCAGCATCGGCGCGCCGCCGAGCGGCAAAAGGCACTTGTCCCCGCCGCCCATGCGCGTCGCCTGTCCGCCGGCCAGAATAACCCCTGCTGGCTGTTTCATTCTGCCCCCTTGCGCCCGCTTTTGCGCGGTTCCTCAGGCACTTGCGCCGGGTCCATATCCCAGACAAGCCGCTCCTCGCCCGAAAGACAGACAAAGCGCTGCCCGCGCATCCGCCCCACCAGCGTCAGCCCGACCTGCCGCGCGATTTCAACGCCCCAAGCGGTAAAGCCCGAGCGCGACACCAGCGCCGGAATGCCCATCAGCGCCGTCTTGATCACCATCTCGCTGGTCAGCCGCCCCGTGGTGTATAAAAGCTTGCCCTCAGGCGACACCCCCTCGGAAAACATCCACCCCGCCACTTTGTCCACCGCATTGTGGCGCCCGACATCCTCCATATAAACCAGTGGCCGCCCGCCCGCGCAGAGCACCGTGCCATGAATCGCCCCCGCGCTCAGATAGATCGAGGGCGTGCGGTTGATCCGGCCCGCAAGCGCATAAAGATCAGACAGCTTCACATCGCCCTCAGGCAGGCGCAGCCCCTCCAGACCCTCCATCATATCGCCAAAAACAGTGCCCACAGCGCAGCCCGAGGTGCGGGTCTTCTTTTCGAGCTTCTCCTCAAAGCGCGTGCGCTGGTCGGTGCGCACAACCACGGCCTCGGCTTCCTCGTCATAATCCACGCCCAGAACCGCATCCGCATCGGTGATCATCCCCTGATTGCGCAGAAACCCGAGCGCCAGATATTCGGGATAGTCGCCAATCGTCATCGCCGTAACAATCTCGCGGGCATTGAGGAAAATCGTCAAGGGCCGCTCCTCCACCACATTGATCTCGGTGCGCGCGCCGGTTTGGTCGCGCCCCGTCACCGCCC
This sequence comes from Flavobacteriia bacterium, assembly GCA_018500075.1. Taxonomy (GTDB): domain Bacteria; phylum Bacteroidota; class Bacteroidia; order Flavobacteriales; family Flavobacteriaceae; genus MAG-120531. The sequence goes on from JAHBAN010000097.1 coordinate 1,416, forward strand.
GCGTGAGCCGCGCCGCCATCGGGTCGGGCGCCAGAATATAGCTGTCTGTCTCTGTCTCTTTGCCCATTTACCTTGCCCCCCAAAACGCGCTAGCCCGATTGCACCCAATGTAGAGGCAAGCCATGCGCGCAACCACACCAAAAACGCCGCTTCACCAAGGCATACGCGACGCCGCGCCCTTTATCCTTGTTGTCTCGCCCTTTGCGCTCGTCTTTGGCGTCATCGCAACAGAAGCCGGCCTCAGCATCGCCGAAACCCTGCTGTTCTCGATCGCGGTTATTGCGGGCGCGGCCCAGTTTACCACGCTCCAGCTTCTCACAGAAAACGCCCCCGCAGTGATCGCGCTGCTCTCCGGCCTCGCGGTCAATCTGCGCATGGCGATGTATTCGGCCTCCCTCACGCCCCATCTGGGCGCCGCGCCGCTCTGGCAGCGCGCGCTTGTGGCCTATCTCACAGTCGATCAGTCCTATGCCTGCTCGGTGGCCGCCTTTGAGCGCAATCCGGGCTGGAGCCTGCGCGAGCGCACAACCTATTTCTTCGCAACCTGCATCCCCGTGATTCCGATGTGGTATCTGATGACCCTGCTCGGCGCGCTGATCGGCGAAAGCATTCCCGAAAGCGCGGCGCTCGACTTTGCCGTGCCGATCACCTTCCTCGCCATCATCGCCCCGATGATGCGCACCCCCGCCCATCTCGCCGCCGCACTTGTGGCCAGCCTCTCTGCGCTCGCGCTCACATGGGTGCCCTTCAATCTCGGCCTCATCATCGCGGCCAGCCTGGGCATGATCACCGGCGCACAGGCCGAGCTGATGCTCACCAAACGGGGGCTTTTCCAATGATCGAACGCCCCGAACTCTGGTATGTGATTGCCGGTCTGGCCGCAGGCAGCTTTTTGCTGCGCTTTACCTTTCTTGGCCTCGTGGGCGACAGGCCCCTGCCCGAATGGCTCCTGCGCCATCTGCGCTATACCGCCGTTGCGGTGCTGCCCGCGCTGATTGCCCCGATGATCATCTGGCCCGCCGCCACAGGCGGCAGCTTTGATCTGCCCCGTGGCCTCGCCGCCCTCGTGACACTCGCCGCGGGGCTTTGGCTGCGCAACATCCTGATCTCGATCACAGCCGGCGCCGCCACGCTCTATCTGGCGCTCTATATTCTGGGGTAAGTCTTCTGGGCTAAGTCTTCTGCGCTAGTTCAGCGTCACTTGTGACGGGTCATAGGCGCGCAAATCGGCGTTGTCATATTCATAGAGCTTGCGCTCGCTCACGCCCGGCAAAGCACCGAACTCTTCGGCCAGCTTTTTGGGGAACCAGCCCACAGAGAGGCTCTCAAAGCCCTCAAGCTGGCTCAAAATCCCCGAGGTCGAGAGCGCACATTGCGCATCGCCCACATTGCCCCGCGCCAAAGCCAGCCGCAGCGCCTGTTCCGCCACCTCGGGCGCAACCTCGCGTTCCTGCACAATCACATGAAAGGTCTCGCGCGCATGATAGCGCGTATAAGCATCCGCCACCTGCGGGCGAATGCCAAACAGCACATCATTGCGCTCAGGAATAGAGGGATGATAAAAACTGCCCGCAGGGTCCCAGATCACACGCTGGCTCGCGCTGATCATAAGCGAGCTATGCGCCCCCGCCCCCGAGCGGTTGTTGATCATGGTGAACAGGGTGAGCTTGGTCGGCCCCGCGTCACGATAGTGCACTTTTGCAAGCTCTGCCTCAGAGGCCCAGCTGGCTGGCTTTGAGCAGCCCAAGAGCGACAGCGCCACGAGAAGCGCTGCACATCCCCTTGCAAAACAGCGCATAAGATCAGCCGTTGACCATATAAGCAAAGATCAGCAAAGCGATGCAGAAAATCGCCGTGCGCGTGACCCATGTCATGAAGCCGCTGAACGTGTCTTCCTGAACTTTCGTATCCATTTCGCCGTGTTTATGGTCGCTCATAGCTGTCTCCTCATTCGCGTTTGGGGCTGATTACTGCATTTAGACGCGCCTGTCACTAGATTGCGCAGCGCTGCGGCATTTTAGGCCTCGCCCTCCTCCAGAGCCTTGGCCAGCCGAAAGCCGATCCGGTTTGGCGCCGCCGCAGGCACTTCTTTGGGAAGCGCGCGCAACATCACATTGAGCTGGCTCACGTGCTGGACAAGCTGGGTCTTGGCGCCCGAGGCGTCTGCGCCGTAAAACGTGACCATATCAGGGTCAAAAAAGCCCATCCCCTCAATGCGCAGAACCCCCGCGTCCCCGCCCGTGAAGCCCATGGCCACCTCATGTTCATTGTCGAGCTGTTCTTCAAAGTTCTGGATATAAAGAATCAGCCGCTCATGCGCCCATTCGGCGGGGCTTTTCTGTGCGACAGGTTTATGGGTCACGGTGCTGGGCCGTGCGCCCGCGCTGGTCTGGGGCGTGCAATGCGCCTCGTGCCGCTTGGGCAGCGCCTCTGCCTCCATTGCTTCCGCCGATGTGACAATCTTGTCGCTCATAAATCTACCCTTTCATAAACCTACCCTTTACTGCGCCACAGCCACGCCCCCTTGCCATCAAGCTCTCGCTCGGCGCGGCCCTCTATGAGCAAATGATTAAGGTGTGCGACAGCTTCCACAAGGGCCAATCCATATGTGCCTTGGTCAATTTTTCGTTTGAAAAGCACCGGAAAACACTCAACAGCGGTCTTGGGCGTCTGGATATAGGCCGCCAGACGGTCCAGCCCGTGCACATGGTTCTCCCGCAACTGGCGCATCCGGAACGGCAGCCCCGTAAAGGGCCGCTTGTGCCCGGCCAGCACAATATGGTCCTCACGGGCCAGCTCGGAAAACCTTTCGCACGAGACAATCCAGTCGCCCACAGGGTCCGCCATAGGCTCGGTCGGATATACGCCGATATTGGGGCTGATCGAACAGATGATCTGGTCGCCCGACAGAACAAGACTGTCCTCGCGGCTCCAGAAGGTCAGATGCTCGGGCGCATGGCCGTTGCCCTCGCGCACATCCCAGCTGCGCCCGCCCGCTCTGAGCACATCGCCGTCTTTCAAGCGCGTGTAGCCCACAGGTATTGGCGCGCAGACATCGGCAAAATTATAGGGCCGCTCGCCCATCCGTTTGGCCAGAATGTCAGGCTCCATCCCCGCTTCGCGCCAGAAGGCCTCGGCCTGCGGCGTTGCCCGCTCCTCCACATCGAGAATAAGCATCCTCGAGAGCAGCCAAGCGGTGCGCGAGGCCGAAAGGCGCGCCCCCCGCGCCATAAACCAGCCCGCCATGCCGATGTGATCGGGGTGATGATGGGTCAGGATCACACGGCTCACAGGCTTGCCGCCCAGCGCCGTCTTGAGAAGCTCCTCCCACATCAAAACCGAGCGCTTGGTGTGAAACCCCGTGTCAATCAGCGTCCAGCTGTCGCCTTCATCCAGCGCATAGACATTGACATGATCCAGCACCATCGGAAGCGGCAAGCGGATCCAGAGCACCCCCTCGGCCACTTCGATCCACCCGCCGGGGTCGGGCGCCTCTGGCCATGGATAGCGGATGCCCTGCAAGTCATCCCTCATGCGACGTCAAAATCCTCGACCTCAAGAGCGTATAAATCGGCATCGCCCTGCATCGCGTGCGCCAGATGGGCCTTATACTCGGGCAACAAGCGGTTGATATAAAACCGCGCCAGCTTGGTGCGTGGCCCGTCCTTGCCCTCGGCCACAGCGGCGCACAGATGGTAATAGCCGCCCAAAACCCGCGCATAGGCCGCCAGAAACGGCACAGACCCCGCAAACCGCGCGTTCATATTGGTCTGCGACACCATCCACTCTGTCGCCTCGCGCAAAGTCTCGGTCGCGTTCCAGATCAGCCCCGCCATCCGCGGCCGCGTGGCGCGCGCCTCTTCGGCAAAGCGCTGCATCTCGTCAATCAACGTCTGCGCCGCCTCGCCACCATCCATCAGCTTGCGGCCCACAAGGTCCATCGACTGGATCCCGTTGGTGCCCTCATAGATCGCGGTGACACGCACATCGCGCGCATATTGCGCCGCCCCCGTCTCCTCGATAAAGCCCATCCCGCCATGCACCTGCACGCCGATCTCGGCCACTTTGATGCCTGTATCGGTGCCAAAGGCCTTGGTGATCGGGGTCAGCAAAGCCGCCCGCGCCGCCCAATCGGGCGCGCCCTCAGCCCCCGCGCCGCCCACGGTGCCCTCTGCCGCAGCATGGCTCATATCAATCGCAACCGCATTGGCCAGCGCAATCGAACGCGCCGCAAACAGCTCGGCGCGCATGGTCGCCAGCATCCGCCGCACATCCGCATGATCAATGATCGTGCCGGTGCCCCCCGCAACAGGCGAGCGCCCCTGCTTGCGCTCCTTGGCATAGGCCAGCGCCTTTTGGTAAGCGCCCTCGCCCGCGCCGATCCCCTGACAGCCGACCCCGAGCCGCGCGTTGTTCATCATCGTAAACATCGCCGCCATGCCGCCGCCCTCCGGCCCGACAAGCCAGCCTGTCGCGCCGTCATATTGCATCACAGCCGTCGGGCTGCCGTGCAGGCCGAGCTTGTGCTCAAGGCTCACAACATGAAGGCTGTTCGCCTCGCCCGCCTCACCGGCCGCATCCGGCAGGAACTTGGGCACCAGAAACAGGCTGATCCCCTTGGTGCCCGCGGGCGCGCCGGGCAGCCGCGCAAGCACAAGGTGACAGACGTTTTCGCTGAAATCGTTGTCGCCCCAACTGATGTAGATCTTTTGGCCAGTGATCGCATAGGTGCCATCGCCGTTGTCCTCGGCCTTGCTCGACAGCGCGCCGACATCGCTGCCCGCCTGCGCCTCGGTCAGGTTCATCGTGCCACACCACGCCCCCGAAACCAGCTTGGGCAGATAAATCGCCTTGATCTGCTCGCTGGCGTGATGCTCCAGCGCCTCGATCTGGCCCTGCGTCATCAACGGGTTGAGCGCAAGGCTCAGACAGGCCGCGCTCATCATTTCGTTGACCGCCGTGGTCACTGTCATCGGCAGGCCCATGCCGCCAAACTCGGGGCTGGCCGCCACCGAGACCCAACCGCCCTCGCGGACCGCCTTATAGCCCTCGGCAAAGCCCTTTGAGGTGTGCACAACCCCGTCCTGAAGCCGCGCCGGGTCCAGATCGCCGTTGCGCTGGAGCGGATAGAGAACCTCGTCACAAAGCCGCGCCGCTTCGGTCAAAATCGCCGAGGTCAGCTCCTCGCCAGCTTCCTCAAAACGCTCGGTCGCGCTGACTTTGTCATATCCGACAATATGGCGCATGATGTATTCATAGTCTTGGACGGGGGCACGAAAGCTCATAATCATCTTCTCCTTCATCGGCCCGCAAAGCACAGCTTGGCAAGCCCTCCCCCCTGACTTACAAGCTTTCAAATTCCAATTCTGCAATAACGCGGCGTCATGACTGTATCATCCACCCCTCTTCTTTGCCCCGATCCCGAGGGCCTCGCCAGAGCCGCAGCGCTGCTGCGCGCCGGCGCCTGTGTCGCGCTGCCGACAGAGACAGTCTACGGGCTGGGCGCCGATGCGCGCAATGGCGCGGCCGTGGCCGGCATCTATGCCGCCAAGGGCCGCCCGAGCTTCAACCCGCTGATTGTTCATATCGCCCGCCCCGAAGATGCGGCGCGCTATGTCGTCTGGCCCGAGGCAGCCGCGCGGCTCGCCGCGGCCTTCTGGCCCGGCCCGCTGACGCTTGTCCTGCCGCTCAGAGAGGGCCACGGCATTGCCAGCCTCGTGACCGCCGGGCTGGACAGCCTCGCGATCCGCTGCCCTGCACACCCTGTGGCGCAGGCCCTTCTGGCGGGTTTTGACGGGCCGGTGGCCGCGCCCTCGGCCAACCCCTCAGGCAAGATCAGCCCGACGCAGGCCGCCCATGTGATAGAAGGGCTGACGGGGCGCATCGCCGCCGTGCTCGACGGCGGGGCCGCCGAGATCGGCCTTGAGAGCACGATCGTCAGCCTCACGGGCACACCAAGCTTGCTGCGCCACGGCTCGATCACCCGCGAGATGCTGGAGGCCGCCCTCGGCGCGCCGCTTGCGACGGCCACAACACCCGCAGCCATCACCGCTCCGGGCCAACTCGCCTCGCATTATGCCCCCGACGCCGCCCTGCGCCTCAACGTGACAACGCCCGCAGCCGACGAAGCGCTGCTCGGCTTCGGGCCGGTGGAGAGGGCCGCGCTCAACCTCTCGGCTGCCGGCGATCTGCGCGAAGCGGCGGCCAATCTCTTTGCCATGCTGCGCGCACTCGATGCACAGGCGTCAAAAATTGCGGTCTCCCCGATCCCGGCGCGCGGCATCGGGCTGGCCATCAATGACCGGCTCACGCGCGCCGCCGCACCGCGCTAGAGGCATCAAGGCTTTGCGCTTTGGCAGAGCCAAAGCGC
>JAHBAN010000258.1 GCA_018500075.1 Flavobacteriia bacterium
AGATGTGTATAAGAGACAGGCCTCAAGGGCACCGTGGTCAAATCACATGGCTCCGCCGATGCCACAGGCGTCTCCGCCGCCGTCAAACTCGCCTTCCAGCTGGCACAATCGGGCTTTAACGAAAAGCTCGCCGCCCGGATTTCGGCCGCCACCATGCTCGCCTCCGAAGCCGGCGCCGAGCACAGCCCAGACTCCCAAGAAGAGGCCAACTCATGACAAAACGTGCCGTCGTTGTTGGCTACGGCCACTATTTGCCAGATCGGATCGTGGAGAACGCCGAGTTCGAAGCGACTCTGGACACCACAGATGAATGGATTCGCACCCGCTCAGGGATCGAGCGCCGTCATTTCGCCGCCGAGGGGCAACATACCTCCGATCTGGCCGCACAAGCGGCAAAAGCCGCCCTCGCCAAAGCCGGGCTGCAAGCCGAAGACATCGACGCGATTGTCGTGGCAACGTCGACCCCCGATCTGACCTTTCCCTCGGTTGCGACGATGGTGCAGCAAAAAATCGGGATGGAGCGCGGCTTCGGCTTTGATGTGCAGGCCGTCTGCGCGGGCTTCGTCTTTGCCCTCACCACAGCCAACGGGCTGATCCTGTCAGGTCAGGCCGCGCGCGTGCTCGTCATCGGCGCCGAAACCTTCAGCCGCATCATGGACTGGAGCGACCGCGGAACCTGCGTTCTCTTTGGCGATGGCGCCGGCGCGCTTATTCTGGAAGCGCAAGACTGCGCCGGCACAACCGCCGACCGCGGGATTCTTGCCGCCGATCTCAACTCCGATGGCCGCTACAAAGATATGCTCTTTGTCGATGGCGGCGTGTCCTCGACCGGCACATCCGGCAAATTGCGGATGCAAGGCAATGCGCTTTTCCGCCAAGCCGTCGAAAAACTGGCCTCAACAGCCGATGCCGCGCTTCACAAAGCCGGCCTCTCACATGGCGATGTCGACTGGATCGTCCCCCATCAGGCCAATATCCGTATCATTCAAGGCACCGCCAAAAAGCTCGGCGTGCCGATGGAGCGGGTCGTGCTCACCGTGCAAGATCACGGCAACACCTCCGCCGCCTCGATTCCCCTTGCGCTCTCGGTCGGAGCCGCCTCGGGCAAGATCAAATCCGGCGATCTGATCCTCACCGAAGCCATCGGCGGCGGTCTGGCGTGGGGGGCCGTTGCCGTCCGCTGGTAATGCCCCAGCAGATCGGCGCTGATTTCACCGCACAATCGGCTCATTTATCGCTGAAAAGCCGCGCCCCAAGTCATTGATATTGACTCGGAATCTCTCTGGGGCCTATGCTTGGCAAAACGGGGGAATAGGAATGAGCGAAAAAACACTCACACGAATGGATTTGAGCGAAGCTGTCTTTCGCGAGGTCGGCTTGTCGCGCAATGACAGCGCCCAGCTTGTCGAATCTGTGCTACAACACGTGTCCGATGCGCTGGTCTCGGGCGAAAATGTGAAAATCTCCTCTTTCGGCACCTTCTCGGTCCGTCAGAAAACAGCCCGCGTTGGCCGCAACCCCAAAACAGGCGAGGAAGTCCCGATCAAGCCGCGCCGCGTGCTGACATTCCGCCCCTCGCACCTCATGAAAGACCGGGTCGCCGCAGGCAACAAGCGCTAGGAGCCTCTCAAGGTATGGCAAAATCAGCCGACGCATTCCGCACCATCAGCGAAGTGGCCGAATGGCTTGATTTGCCCACCCATGTTCTGAGGTTCTGGGAGAGCAAATTCACGCAGGTCAAGCCGGTCAAACGCGCCGGCGGGCGCCGGTATTACCGGCCCAATGACATGGCCCTGCTCGGCGGGATCAAAAAACTTCTCCATGACGATGGCATGACCATCAAAGGCGCGCAAAAAATGCTGCGCGACCATGGTGTCAAACATATCTCAAGCCTCTCACAGCCGCTTGACCCAGAATTGAGCGATACCGAGTTTGACACCGGCACACTCGATGCTGCCGCCGCCCCCGTCAGCGCGCCGGCCGATGTGCCGCCTGCCAGCGATTCGCCCGCGCCCTCTCCCGCGGCCCCTCCCGCGCCGGAGGCCGCGCCAGCAGACGACACCGACACGACAGACGAGCCAGACGAGGCAGGCGAGACTGAGGCAAATTCCGGCCTCACAACAGAGCCGCCCGCCCTGCCCGGCTTTTTGCAACCGGCCAAAGACGCCAGCCCAGAGACCGCCACAGCCGCGCCTGTCTCCCTTGCGATCTCCCTGCCGCCCGATCCGGACGACACCGAGCTTGAGGTCAGCGCAGGTCTTCTCAGCCGCATCGCCGCCTATAAATCAGCCCCGACAGAAGAGCTGCGCCGCGTCTTGCAGCAAGCCCGCGCGGATCTGAGGGCGCTCTCCTCCTGATCGCCACACCACGCAAGACAGCCGCTCCGAAATTGGCTCAGATTTGCCCTTGCCCTCTGGCTCAAAACCGCTAATAAGCAGCCTTAGTCGGGCTATAGCGCAGCCTGGTAGCGCGTCCGTCTGGGGGACGGAAGGTCGCAGGTTCGAGTCCTGCTAGCCCGACCATTTCTCCTCTCCCGGAGTTTTTGCACGCTACCAGCCAAAATCACCGCTCAAACACGCATCACCCCAAAACAGCCGCAGCCTGTGCTGCGCTGATCGCACTGATCGCACTGATCGCACCGCAGGGCCGCTAAAACTTTGGCCCTGAAGCCGCACAGGCGCATTTTTCCCTGCCGCTCGGCCAAAAACTTGATAAAAGCTGCACAACCTTGCCCGTGAAAGGACACAGCATGACAGGCGTTCTGGCCAGCCAGCAGCTCAAAGAGATGATTGCCCGTGGCGAAATCTCGGCTCCCAATGACTATGCCGATGGTCAGATCCAGCCCGCGAGCCTTGATCTGCGCCTTGGCGCACGGGCCTACCGGGTGCGCGCCTCCTTCCTTGCGGGTGCTGGGCGCACAGTGGCCGAGCGCCTGCGCGAGTTTGAAATGCACCAGATTGATCTCAGCCAAGGTGCTGTGCTGGAAAAGGGCTGTGTCTATGTGGTCGAGCTGCAAGAAAGCCTCGCCCTGCCCGCGGGCATACAGGCGGTCGCCAATGCCAAAAGCTCCACAGGCCGGCTCGATCTGCTCACCCGCACCATCACGGATGGCGGAGAAGAGTTTGACCGCATTCCCGCTGGCTATTCAGGCCCGCTCTATGCCGAAATTTGCCCGCGCTCCTTCTCGGTTCTTGTGCGTCCGGGGATGCGCCTCAACCAGATCCGCTTCCGCGATGGCCAAGCCACCTTGAGCGACAGCGATCTGCGCGCTCTGCACAAAGAGACCCCGCTGGTCGACGGACGCCCCCCGATGATCAGCGAGGGCCTCGGCTTTTCGGTTGATCTGCGCCCCGAGGGCAGCAGCCTTGTCGGTTATCGCGCCAAGCCCCACACAGGCGTGATTGATCTGGACAAGCTCAACCATTACGCGCCCGCCGACTTCTGGGAGGAGGTGCGCAGCGACACCGGCCAGATCATCCTTGATCCGGGCGCGTTTTATATCCTCGTGAGCAATGAGGCCGTCTGCATTCCGCCCGATTACGCCGCCGAAATGGCCCCCTATCTCGCCATGGTCGGCGAGTTCCGCGTGCATTACGCCGGCTTTTTTGATCCGGGCTTTGGCTATGCGGCGGCAGGCGGTGCCGGCTCGCGCGGCGTGCTCGAAGTGCGCTGCCACGAAAGCCCCTTTGTGCTGGAGCACGGTCAGATCGTGGGCCGCCTCGTTTATGAGAAAATGTCCCAAACGCCCGCCGAGCTTTACGGCGCGCGGATCGCCTCAAACTATCAAGGTCAGGGCCTCAAGCTCTCCAAACACTTCCAGTCCTAAAAGCGGCCTGCGCGCCGCGCCATGCGGGCGGCTTTGGAGAGACCTTTGGTCGCCCCGCCAGCGCCTTTGCCTTTGCCTGCGCCCGACCAGCCGCCTGCGCGCTTCAGCCCCGCGTTCAAAACCAAGCGCAGCACCTTTCGCAGCACCATATTGATCAGCCTGTTTGCGGTCATATCCGCCTCCTTTGCCTGCACAATCGGCACTCTAAGCCGCCATTATGCGCAAATTAAGGCAGCCTCTCAGTCCTCAAACAGCTCGCTCTGCCCCTCTTGAACTTCCTCGATCAAGTCCTCATCGCCCGCCCCCAGAGTTGGCATATGACTGGGCGGCAAACGGCTCTCAAGCAGCCCCGAGGCGCGCAGCTCTTTCAAACCGGGCAGATCGCGGGCCGATTCCAGCCCGAAATGATCCAGAAAATCCTGCGTCACCACAAATGTCACAGGCCGCCCCGGCGTCATCTTGCGCCGCCCGAAGCGGATCCATTCCATCTCCAAAAGCTGGTCCACAGTGCCCCGGCTCACGCTCACACCCCGAATCTCCTCGATCTCGGCGCGCGTGACAGGCTGGTGATAGGCCACAATCGCAAGCGTCTCGATGGCCGCGCGGCTGAGCTTGCGGGTCTCGACCGTTTCTTTTTGCATCAAAAACGACAGATCAGGTGCGGTGCGCATCGCCCAAGCATCGCCCACCTTCACAACCCGCACCCCGCGCCCCTCATAGCGCTTGCGCAAATAGACAAGCGCCTCCGCCGCATCCGAGCCATGCGGCATCCGCGCATTCAGCTCGGCCACAGTCACCGTTTCACTTGAGGCAAACAAGATCGCCTCAACCATGCGCTCCTGCTCGGCAATCGGCGGCGCTTCAAAGAGGCTCTCTTCTGTGTCTTCCATTGGCTCTAGATCGTCATTCATAGGTCTTCACGGCTTTCTGTTCTGCGGCGCAGCTCTATCGGCGCAAATGTATCAGACTGGCGCAACTCCACACGCCCCTCCTTGGCCAGCTCCAGAGAGGCCGCAAAGGTCGAGGCCGTCGCCGAACGGATCCGCGCGTGGTCCTTGTCCCAGCCTTCGGGGATATAACTTGAAATATCGGTCCAGTTCCCCGCATAGCCGATCAGCCCGCGCATCCGCTCCAGCGCGTTCTCAAGCGTAAACACAGAGTCCCGGTCCATCACAAACGGGCGAAACTCGTCGCGCGTGCGCAGCCGCGAATAGCCCTGCATCAGATCAAGCAGTGTCGCCGTATAGGTCACTTTCTTGACCCGCGTCACATCTTCAGGCAGCCCCCGCGCAAAGAAGTCGCGGCCCAGACGGTCCCGCCCCATCAGGCGCGCCGCAACATCGCGCATCGCCTGCAAGCGCTCAAGCTGAAAGGCCAGATGGGCGGCCAGTTCCTCGCCGCTCGGCCCCTCCTCGGAAGGATCAGGCGGCAAGAGCAAGCGCGACTTCAAAAAGGCCAGCCAGGCCGCCATCACAAGATAATCCGCCGCCAGCTCGATCCGCAACGACTTGGCCTTCTCCACAAAGGCCAGATATTGCCGCGCCAGCTCCAGAATGCTGATTTTGGTCAGATCGACCTTCTGGGTGCGCCCGAGCGTCAACAAAACATCAAGCGGTCCCTCAAAGCCGCTCACATCCACAATCAGCGCCTCCGCGCTCATCCGCTCGGCCACACTCAGTGTTGTCTGGTCTTCTTCAAAGTCATCAGTTGGCATAGACGCGCCCATTCAAAAGCGCTTCAAGCTCGGCTTCTATGGCCGAAATGTCAATATCATTAGGGATTTGGCGTGCCGCAAGCGCCCGCTCGGCCCGCTCTTGGGCCGCATCGCTCATCTCGCCAGCGGCCTCGGCCACTGTGCGCCGCTCCGCAAGCGTGCCATTGCAATGCAAAATCACATCACAGCCCGCCAAAAGGGCAGCGCGGCTCAAATCGCCCAGATCGCCGTTGAGCGCTTTCATAGAAATATCATCGGTCATGATCAGCCCGTCAAAGCCAAGATCACGGCGGATCAGCGTCATCACAGGCGCGCTCAGCGTGGCTGGCTGTGCGTCAATCTGCGGATAGAGAATATGCGCCGTCATCCCCATCGGGCAGTCTTTCAGCGCCGCAAACGGCGCGCCATCAGTGGCGATCAGCTCCTCACGGCCAATATCGACGCTTGGCAGCTCAAAATGGCTGTCCGCAACAGCGCGGCCATGGCCGGGAATATGCTTGGCCACAGGCAAAACACCGCCATCCAGCAGACCACGGGAGGCCGCCGCCCCAATCTTCCCAATCGCGTCAATATCCGTGCCATAGCAGCGGTTTTTGAGAAAGGCATGGGTCTCGGGAAAAGCAATATCCAGCATCGGCGCGCAGTTGCTATCAATCCCGCAGCGTTTCAGCTCATGCGCGATCAGCCGAAAGCGCAGATAAAAGCTGCGCGCCGCATTTTCGCCCGCACGCTCCGCCTGCTCAAGCGGCGGCAACCACTCGCGCCAGAGCGGCGCGCGCAAGCGCTGCACACGCCCGCCCTCTTGGTCAATGGTGATCGGGGCCTCACGGCCCACCGCCTCGCGCAGCTGCGCGCACAGTCGCGCCACTTGGGCCTCGCTTTGGATATTGCGCGCAAACAGGATAAAGCCAAAAGGGTTCACATCGCGAAAAAACGCCCGCTCCTCACGGCTCAGCTCAAGCCCGTCAGCGTCAAGAATACTTGCGCCAAAACGGCTCATTTGCTGACCACAGGAATACAATCGGCCCGCTCTGCCACCAGAGCCGCGCAAAAGCGGCGCGCATCCGAAAGATCGGCAAAGCCCATCGCGCGCAGGCGGTAAAACACCCGCCCGCCGCTTTCCGCCCGCTGGATCACGCGCTCCTTGCCGCCCATATAGTCGCCAAATTTTGTTCCAAGGCGCTCCCATTCGCGCCCGGCCACTTCGGCGCTGTCAAAGGCACCAAGCTGCACAAGCCGCGTGCCAACAGGAATGCTGCCCGCGTCGCTGGTCAAGGCCGCAAGAACCGCCTCATTGGTCGCCGAGGGCGTCACAGTCCCAAGCGCTTGAGGGCGCAGGCGTGGCCGCAAGGACTGGCGCACGATTGTTGTCAAAACACCCGCCGTGTCCGGCGCCTCCGTGGCCTTTGCGGTCTCTGCGCCCGCGTCGGCCAAGGCCTGCGCCACAGGGGCCTCGGCCTCAACAGCGTCAACCGTTGCAGAAGGCAGCACAACAGCCGCAGGCGTCACAACCTCGGGCGCCGCCAAAGGCGCAACCCCATCCGCCAGCGCCTCGGCCAGCGCGCGGATCGACGCCATCTGCGGCGTCAGAGGCTCGGCCTCGCCCTCCTCCTGCGCCATCACAGCCTCAGAGCGCGCCACAGGTTTCGGAGCAATGCTCGCGGCAGAGGGCTGGTCTTCGTCCTCCAGATGCACAGGCTTTGGCGCCAGAACAAGTCGGTCAGCCGGCTTTTCAGCGCCGCCCTTGGCCATCACCTCGTTGACAGACAGCCCCTGATGCGCCGCCGTCTCACCGCCCGGCTGCTCGGGGGCGATCCGCATCGGCGCATGAGACGCAGCCCGCACAACAGGCACGCCGCTCACATCCCGCACCACGACTTTATAGCCCCAAACACCGATCCCCACGATCAAGCCAAGCGACACAACCGCGCCGGCATATTGCGTGATCGTGCCAAATTTCAAAGTTGCAGAGCCGCTGTGCCCCGCCCCGCCATATGGGAGTTCTGCCATCCGTTGCCTCGTATTTTAGGCGCAAATCTATGCCGCGCTTCTCACTGCTCTTGCCGCTGGGGCCACTCTTCAGGTGATTTCCGCCAGCGCCTTTGTCCCGACAATAGCGAATCCGCTGCAAAACACAACTTCACAGGCGTCAATAACGCGCGGGCAAATGGCTTTTTCGCCACGGTCCTCTGCCGCCTTTTGGGCCGCCAGCACCAGACGCGCCAGCTCACAGAGATACAGCGCCACACGCTGCGGCGCGCCCAGATCATGCGCCAGCCCAAGCACCGACCCGTAAGCGCCCGCCAGAAGCGCAAGCCGGCGGGTCGCCGCATCCCACGCCAAAGCCGGCGCCACGCTGCGCAAAGCCGACAGCCGCGAGGCCGTATAATGCAACAAAAACGCAGGGTTGGCCCGCTCTGGCTGGGCATAGGCACGCCCGCCAAGGTCAAGCCCCCGCTCCGCCCGATGACACAGCACATAAAGCCGCGCCAGCTCGCGCCCCGCGTCGTCAAGCGCCGGTATCTTTGCCCCCGCAAGCGCCGTGCACCGCAAAAGCGCCCCCGCGCCCAAGGCCGCCTCGTAAAGCCCCGCGCGATAGCCCCCGCCAATCGCCGCAAAAAGCGTGATCTCGTCATGCGCCTGCGCCGCCGCCCAAATCTGGGAAAACGTCCCAACAAGCGCCGCGCGCTCCTCGGCGCTCGCCCCGCCAAAGGCTGCCTGCTCCCCGATCCAGGGCAAAAGCCGCTCCTCGGCCGCGTCTGAGGCGGCAACAGGGGCGCAAATCTCGGCCTCAAGCCCAAGCGCGCGCGCCACAGCCGCCGCCGCCTCGGCACTCCAGCGCTGGCGCAGCACCGTCGGCGCCTCAAGACAGATCGCAAGCCGGCCGCGCCGCGGCGCGGGCATCAGCGCCTCAGCCCTCAATCCCCTCATGATAAACTCCGGCTCAAGCCGCAGATTGACAAAGCCCGCTCCCGCCAGCGAGGCGCTCTCAATGCCCTCTATCTGGCCCAAAGCCGCCGCCAGATCGGCGCCAAGCGCGCGCGGCGACAGCCCCAGCCGCTTGGCCATCACAAGCGCCGCCGTGACCGATACATCGCCATGCAGCGGGTCTTTCGTGATCGCACAGCCAAGACCGTCAAAAACCGCAGGCGCGCGCCCGGTGATCTCGGCCAAAGCGCCCGCAACGCAGGCATCTATCTGCTCATAAAGCCCCATACGTGACATAAATGCACTCTGCCCCTTATTCTGACTGGCAATTCGCCCCCGCGCGGTATATCGGCCCTCAACGAACAACCCAAGGACATATCATGGACCTGCGCAATATCGCCATCATCGCTCACGTTGACCACGGCAAAACAACCCTCGTGGACGAACTTCTGAAACAGTCCGGCGCGTTTCGGGCCAATCAGGACGTGGCCGAGCGCGCCATGGACAGCAACGACATCGAGCGCGAACGCGGCATCACGATCTTTGCCAAGCCGACCTCTGTCGAATGGAAAGGCAAACGCATCAACATCGTGGATACGCCCGGCCACGCCGACTTTGGCGGCGAAGTCGAGCGCATCCTGAGCATGGTGGACGGTGTTGTCCTGCTCGTGGACGCCGCAGAAGGCCCCATGCCCCAAACCAAATTCGTGACCTCAAAAGCGCTTGCGCTGGGCCTGCGCCCTATCGTTGTGCTCAACAAAGTCGACAAAACCGACGCCGAGCCGGATCGCGCGCTGGATGAATGCTTTGATCTCTTCGCCTCTCTGGATGCCGATGATGACCAGCTTGATTTCCCGCATATGTATGCGTCTGGCCGCTCCGGCTGGGCCGATCACGAGCTGGACGGCCCGCGCAAAGACCTCTCGGCGCTGTTTGACCTGATCGTCAATCACGTGCCCGCGCCCAAGCAGGTTGCCCGTCAGGGCGAAGACTTCAGTATGCTCGCAACCACCTTGGGCGCTGACGCCTTTGTGGGCCGCGTTCTGACAGGCCGCGTCGAAAGCGGACGCCTCAAAGTCGGCGCGACCGTTCAGGCGCTCTCGCGCGTGGGCCAAAAGATCGAGCAGTTCCGTGTCACCAAAATTCAGGCCTTCCGCGGCCTTGCCCAACAAGACATCGAAGAAGCCCTCGCAGGCGATATCGTCTCTATCGCAGGGATGTCCAAAGCCACAGTGGCCGATACCATCTGTGCGCTCGCGGTTGACACAGCCCTGCCCGCACAGCCGATCGATCCGCCCACCATCACCGTGACCTTCGGCATCAACGACAGCCCGCTCGCCGGGCGCGAAGGCAAAAAGGTCCAGAGTCGCGTTATTCGTGACCGCCTGATGAAAGAGGCCGAAAGCAACGTCGCCATCAAAGTCACAGACACTCCGGGCGGCGAAGCCTTTGAAGTGGCCGGCCGTGGCGAGCTTCAGATGGGCGTTCTGATCGAAAATATGCGTCGCGAAGGCTTTGAACTCGGGATTTCCCGCCCCAAAGTGCTCCTGCGCGAAGAAAACGGCCAGACTCTGGAGCCGATCGAAGAAGCCACAATTGACGTGGATGACGAATACTCCGGTGTTGTGATCGAAAAGCTGACGGGCGGCCGCAAGGGCGATCTCGTCGAAATGCGCCCCGCCGGTGCGGGCAAAACCCGCATCATCGCCCATGTGCCCTCGCGCGGCCTGATCGGCTATCACGGCGAATTTCTCACCGACACCCGCGGCACAGGCGTTCTCAACCGTGTGTTCCACGGCTGGGCGCCCCACAAAGGCCCGATGCCGGGCCGCCGCGCGGGCGTTCTGATTTCGATGGAAGCGGGCGAGGCCGTGGCCTATGCGCTGTGGAATCTGGAAGACCGCGGCAAAATGTTCATCGGCGCACAAACCAAGATCTACCAAGGCATGATCATCGGTGAGCACAGCCGCGAGAACGACCTCGAAGTGAACCCGCTCAAAGGCAAAAAGCTCACCAACGTGCGCGCCTCGGGCACAGACGAAGCCGTGCGCCTGACAACGCCGATCACACTAAGCCTTGAAGAGGCGATTGCCTATATCAACGATGACGAGCTGGTGGAAGTCACCCCCGAAAGCATCCGCCTGCGCAAACGCTTCCTTGACCCGCATGAGCGCAAACGCGCCTCCAAGCAACTCTGATCAAAGCAACTCTGATCAAAAAAGCCCCGCTCAACCGAGCGGGGCTTTTTTCTTGGTCCGTCGGCGGCGCAGTCCCTGCGCCGCTTTGTTTATTCGGTGATTTCAACAACCATCAATTCGCGCTCCGAGGCGCCCTTGGCATGGCTCAACGCCTCTTGATAGGCCGGCGAGTGATAGCACTCGACAGCCGCCTCAAGCGTGGGAAACTTCGCCACAACATTGCGTGGCCGCTCTTTGCCCTCAAGCTGCACAAAGCGCGCGCCACGGGCGATAAACACCCCGCCATGCGCCGCAATCGCCGGCCCCGCCAGCTCGGCATATTTTCCGTAAGCCTCAGGGTCCGTGACGGTCACGTGTGCAATCCAAAGTGCTTTCATCTCAAGTCTCCAATACTGATTTCGCCGCCGCAATGGCCGCATCGGCATTGCCAACATCCGCGCCGCCACCCTGCGCCATATCAGGGCGACCGCCGCCGCCCTTACCGCCAAGCTCGGGCACAGCCGCCTTGACCAGATCGACCGCCGAAAGACGCCCGGTCAGATCAGAGGTCACCCCGGCCGCCACAGCCGCCTTGCCGCCGGTGTCAGCAATCAACAGCACAGCCCCAGAGCCAAGCTGCGCCTTATGAGCATCAATCAGCGCCGGCAAATCCTTGCCCGAGACGCCCGAAAGCACCTGCGCAATGAGCTTTATCCCATTGATTTCAATGGCCTCTGCGCCGCCGTCCTTTGTGCCGCCCGACATCGCCAATTCGCGGCGCAACTGCGCCACTTCATTGCTCAATGCGCGGCGTTCTTCCATCAGCGCCTTGATGCGCGCCGGCACATCAGCCGCCGGTGTCTTCAGCTCGAGCGCAAGCTCCGCCATGCGCGCATCCTGCGCACTCAAATACTCAAAGGCCGCCTTGCCGGTCAGCGCCTCAACGCGGCGCACCCCCGCACTGGAGGCGGACTCCCCGAGCACAACAAACACGCCAATGTCGCCCGTCTGGCGCACATGGGTGCCGCCGCACAGCTCGATCGAATAGGTATGCCCGTCGCTGCCCTTGCCCGAGCCGCTGTCATGCCCCATCGAGACAACCCGCACCTCATCGCCATATTTCTCGCCAAACAGCGCCTGCGCGCCCAGTCCGCGCGCCTCATCAGGCGTCATCACCCGCGTCACAACCGGCGCATTCTGACGGATATAGGCGTTTACATCGGCCTCCACCTGCTTGATCTGCGCCAGATCGAGCGCCTTGGAATGGCTGAAATCAAAGCGCAACCGGTCATCAGAATTGAGCGAGCCGCGCTGCGCCACATGATCGCCAAGCGCCGCGCGCAAGGCCTCATGCAAAAGATGCGTCGCGGAGTGATTGGCGCGGATCGCCGAGCGCCGCGCCTGCGCCACTTCCAGCGAAACCGTGTCGCCAACCGACAGCCCGCCCTCGCCCGCCACAATCATGTGGCCAAAAATCTTGCCATCCGCGTGTTTGCGGGTGTCGCTGACCCGGCTCACCTGCTCGATGTTTTCCAAACGGCGGATCAAGCCGCTGTCGCCGACTTGCCCGCCGGATTCCGCATAAAACGGCGTCTGGTTGAGCACAGCCCAGCCCTCCTGGCCTTGGGCAAGCGTCTTGACGCGCGCACCCTCCGCCACAAGCGCCAGAACCTGCCCCTCGGCCACTTCGGTGTCATACCCCAAAAATTCGGTCACACCCGCATCATCGGCAATATCAAACCACACGCTCGCATCCGCCGCATCGCCCGAGCCGGACCAAGCCGCGCGCGCCTTGGCCTTCTGGTCGGCCATCGCCGCCTCAAAGCCCGCAACATCCACATCGCGGCCCTTCTCGCGCAGCGCATCCTGCGTCAGATCAAGCGGAAAGCCGAAGGTGTCATAGAGCTTGAACGCCGCATCCCCGGAGAGCGCAACACCCTCGCCAAGCCCCGCCACCTCGTCATCCAGAAGTTTCAATCCGCGCTCCAGCGTTTGCTTAAAGCGGGTTTCTTCCAGCAAAAACGTCTCTTCAATCAACGCCTGCGCATGGGTCAGCTCGGCATAGGCCCCGCCCATCTGGCGCACAAGCGAGGGCACGAGCTGATGCATCACAGGGTCTTTCGCCCCCAAAAGATGCGCATGGCGCATCGCGCGGCGCATGATCCGGCGCAAGACATAGCCGCGCCCGTCATTGGAGGGCATCACCCCATCCGCAATCAAAAACGCCGTCGAGCGCAAATGGTCGGCAATCACCCGATGATGCACATTCTGCGCGCCATAGGGGTCAACGCCCGTGGCATGGGCCGACGCCTCGATCAGCGCTTTGAACAGATCGGTGTCATAATTGTCATGGCTGCCCTGAAGCAGCGCGCCGATCCGCTCAAGCCCCATGCCCGTGTCGATCGACTGCATATCCAGATCGCGCATCGAGCCGTCTTCAAACTGCTCGTTCTGCATGAAAACCACGTTCCAGATCTCGATAAAGCGGTCGCCGTCCTCTTCGGGGCTGCCGGGAGGTCCGCCCCAGATATGCTCGCCGTGATCATAAAAAATCTCGGTGCATGGCCCGCACGGCCCGGTCGGGCCCATCTGCCAATAGTTGTCTGACGTCGCGATCCGAATAATGCGCTCTTCAGGAACACCCATCTTCTTCCAGATCGCAAACGCCTCGTCATCGGTATGATAGACCGTCACCGTCAGCTTGGTCTTGTCGATCCCGAAGTCCTTGGTGATCAGCTCCCAGGCATAGCTGATCGCCTCTTCCTTGAAGTAGTTGCCAAAGCTGAAGTTGCCGAGCATTTCAAAAAACGTGTGGTGGCGCGCCGTATAGCCGACATTGTCCAGATCATTATGTTTGCCGCCTGCGCGGACACATTTCTGCGCCGTCGTCGCGCGGGTGTAGTCGCGCGTTTCAACGCCGGTAAACAGGTTCTTGAACTGCACCATACCCGAATTGACAAACATAAGGGTCGGGTCGTTGCGCGGCACAAGCGGGCTGGAGGCCACAACTTCATGCCCTTGCTTGGCAAAGTAGTTGAGAAAGGTAGAGCGGATTTCGTTCAGGCTTGGCATATGATGTTCCGACGTGTTGGGTCCGTCACGGTTTAGCCGTCACGCCCGCTCATGTCCACATGACAAAAAGCGCCAGAGCAGTCTCCCGCTCCGGCGCTCCTGAATGGGTTTGGCCAAAGGCTCAGGCTTCGAGAATATCCTCGTCATCGCCGGCTTTTGCAGGGCGCGCCTCATCAAAGTCCAGCCCGTGCGCTGCGCGGATCTTATCTTCGATGTCATAGGCAATCTGCGGGTTGTCTTTCAAAAACTGCCGCGAGTTTTCCTTGCCCTGCCCGATGCGCTCGTCGCCATAGCTAAACCAGGCGCCCGATTTCTGCACAATCCCGAGGGCGACCCCGAGGTCCAGCAGCTCGCCGGTCTTGGAAATGCCCTCGCCATACATGATATCAAACTCGACTTGCTTGAACGGCGGCGCAACCTTGTTTTTCACAACCTTGACACGCGTCTGGTTGCCGACAACTTCGTCGCGGTCCTTCAGCGAGCCGATGCGGCGGATATCGAGCCGCACAGAGCTATAAAACTTGAGCGCATTGCCGCCGGTTGTCGTTTCGGGGCTGCCAAACATCACGCCGATTTTCATCCGGATCTGGTTGATGAAAATCACCATGCAGTTGGAGCGCGAAATCGAGCCGGTCAGCTTGCGCATCGCTTTGCTCATCAGGCGGGCGTGGACCCCGACACTCGAATCGCCCATCTCGCCTTCAAGTTCTGATTTCGGCGTCAGGGCCGCAACCGAATCAACCACCACAAGGCTCACAGCGCCCGAGCGCACCAGCGTGTCGATGATTTCCAGCGCCTGTTCGCCGGTGTCGGGCTGCGAGATCAGAAGCTCGTCCAGATCAACGCCCAGCTTTTTGGCGTATTGCGGGTCCAGCGCGTGCTCGGCGTCCACAAAGGCCGCGACCCCACCCTTTTTCTGTTCTTCGGCCACACAATGCAGCGTCAATGTGGTTTTTCCCGAGCTTTCCGGCCCGTAAATCTCGACAATCCGCCCTTTGGGCAGACCGCCAATGCCAAGCGCAATGTCCAGCCCGATCGATCCTGTCGATGTCGCCTCGATTTGCTGGATAGCGTTTTCACTCCCCATTTTCATGATGGAGCCTTTGCCGAACTGTCGTTCGATCTGAGCCAAGGCGCTGTCGAGGGCCTTTTGCTTATCTGCGTCGCGCTTGTTTTTCATGTCTAAAAGGTCTGCCGTTGCCATTATTATGCTTCCTTATTTCACACCCCGCCCGAGGCGGCAATCACTGCAAATGTTCTTCTTATGTTCCTTATGCGTCCAAAGTGAGAACATTTCAACACAAATTTTCAACACCCTCACTGTTCACCAAAGATGTTAAGGAGTAGTTTACAAATGCAAACGGGTTCAAAGGAGGCACCATGCTGATCTTCTCAAAGGCCAAACTGGTGCTGTTTTCCGTGCCCAAAACCGGCACAACCGCGCTTGAATCCGTGCTCGCGCCCCATGCCGCAATCGCATTGCGCGACCCGCCCGAGCTGAAGCACAGCCCGGTCTATCGCTACAACCGCATTCTGCGGCCCATGGTTGAGAAATTTATCGGCGATGATGTCGAGACCATCGCCGTTGTGCGCGAGCCGGTGAGCTGGCTTGGCAGCTGGTATCGGTATCGCCAGCGCCCGTTCCTTTCGGGGCGGGCGGTTTCCACCGAAGGTCTCAGTTTTGCCGAGTTCGTCGAGGGCTATCTTGCGCCCGAGCGCCCCGCCTTTGCCAATGTCGGCGCACAGTCCAAATTCGTCGAGCCGCGCCCCAATGGAACCGCGATCACGCGGCTGTTCAAATATGAGGCGCTGGATCTGTGCATCCAGCATCTTGAGGCCCGCCTTGAGCTCAAGATTGACTTGCCCAAGGTCAATGTGTCGCCCCGGCGCGATCTGGCGTTGCCCGCCGCGCTTGAGGCCCGCCTCAAAGCCGCCTGCGCCGAGGATTTTGCGCTTTGGGCCTCTATTGCGTAACCGGATCGGGCCGCGCCACAGCGCGCTGCACTGTTTCGGCCAGATCGGCCAGCGAAAACGGCTTTTGCAAAAAGGCCGAGTTTGAAATTTCAAGCCCGTTGTCACTGAACACATCTTCGGCATAGCCCGAGACAAACACCACTTTCACATCCCCGCGCAGCGCGCGCGCCTGCGCAACCCACTCCGGCCCCTTGAGGCCCGGCATGATCACATCGGTGACAAACACGTCGATTTCCAGATTGGTATCGCGCACAATATCAAGCGCTTCCTCTCCGCTGCCGGCCTCCAAAACCGTAAATCCCTTGAGCTTGAGCGCCCGCGAGGCAAAGGCGCGGACCGGCGCCTCGTCTTCAACCAGCAAAACAACAGAGCTGATGATCTCCTCGGCCTGGATCATCGGCGCGTCCGGCGGCGCTTGCGGCTCAGGCTCACCCAGAGCAAGGGTCGGCAAAATCAGCGTGAAGGTGCTGCCCTGCCCGACGTCGCTATCCGCAAAGATAAACCCGCCGGTCTGTTTCACAATGCCATAAGCCGTCGACAGCCCAAGCCCTGTGCCCTCGCCGGTGCGCTTGGTGGTGAAAAACGGCTCAAAAATTTTCTGGAGCTTGTCCGCCGGAATGCCCGTGCCCTGATCAATCACCTGGATCGACACATAAGCCCCGGGCGGGACTTCGGCGCGATCCCGTTGCAAGGGCTTGACCAATTCGAGCGCCTCGGTGCGGATTTTGACAACCCCGCCCTTGGGCATGGCATCGCGCGCATTGACCACAAGGTTCATCACAACCTGCTCGATCTGGCGTTTGTCGGCGCGAATGGTCTGATGGCCGGTGGAATGCTCAAATTCAAGCTGCACCGTCTCGCCCACAAGCCGGTTGAGCAGATGCGTCAAATCCGACAGGGTTTCCTGCACATCAATGGTTTGCGGGCGCAGGGTTTGCTTGCGCGAAAAGGCCAGAAGCTGGCTCACAAGGGCTGCGGCCCGATTGGCGTTCTGGGCGATCTGCTCCAGATCGGCATAGTCGGGGTCGCCTTCCGTGCGCCGGTGCATCAAGAGGTCGCAATGCCCGGTGATCGCGGTCAGCAAATTGTTAAAATCATGCGCAACCCCGCCCGCAAGCTGGCCGATCGCCTGCATTTTCTGGCTCTGCACAAATTGCGCCTCAAGCGTTTTCAGCTCGGTGGCATCATTCAAAACAGCCACCAGAACAGGCGTATCGCCCTCCCGCGCGGGCTTCAGCGTGACCTGCACAAAAGCATCCGCATCGCCGCGTCGCACCTTGAGAAACTCCGACTGGCGGCTGACCCGCCCCAAAACCGTATCTTGCAGCCAGTCGTTGATCGAGCGGCCAAGCCCCTCAAGCACCGCGCCAAGGCTCTGGCCGACAAGGTCATCGCGCCCCAGCAGATCCCGCGCCATCTTGTTTGTCTCGGTGATCGCCCCCTCGGGCGACAGCTTCAGAAGCGGCACCGGCAGCGCATCAAAAAACCGCTGGCTTTCGGGCAGCTCGACAAGATCCTCCTCTGTCGGCACAAAGGCAAGCTCGCGCCGGCCCACCCCCGCGCTCAGCTCGCGGATCACACAATGCACCTTGCCACTGTCCGCCAGAACCGCCTGCAAGCGGTTCAACTTCAACGGTAAATCCGGAATAATCCGGTCAAGCGACTTCACCCTTTCGCCAAAAAACCGCCGCGCCGCCGCATTCATAAACAAGACAGTGTCCTGCCGCCCGACCACAAGAACAGGCAGCTCAGACGCCGCGTTGAGCGCCGCCATATTCGGCGCGGCAGGCAAGTCTTCCAGCCGCCAGAGCGCGCCGCCGTGGGGCAAAGGATGGCACGACAGCCGCAAATGCTCCTCGCGCGCCAGAACATCCTCGCGCGCCGCCCCCGATTGGGCCGCTTTCATATAGAGCCGCGTTACAAGCCCGAGCGGATGCGTCACAAGCGTCGACAAAGCCGCCTCGATGGTGACCGGCGCGCGCCGGAATTTTGCCTCCGCCGCAGCATTGCGATAGAGGATTTCGCCCGCCTCGTCGGCCACAAGACAGGCCGCCGCATCATGCTCGACAAACCCCGCAATCGTCACCAGCCCCTGTGCCCGGTTGCGGCGCAGCCGGCCCCAATAGACAAGGCTCACAAGCGTCAGGCACAAAAGACTTGTCCCCGCAACGGCAGCGCCAAGCTGCACGTGCTCGGACGGCGCAATCCCCGCCACCGCAAAGGCCAAAACGGTCAAGACAGCAAACACGCTCGCGCGCGGCAAAAGCCGCGCAAACGGGCGCGTCACGGCGTCGGGCGTAAAGGCGGCGTAGCTCAAAACAGGCTCCATTCAGGGTTTGACATCTGTCTATGCCAAAGAGGTTAAGCCAAGATTAAGACCCAACCGGTGGAATTTCACCTTAAAACTGTATTTACCGCCCTATTTGCGCGTAAAAATTGCGCCAAAAAAGCCATCGCCGCCGGCAGAGGGCAGCCAGCGCTTCTGCGCCGTGCAGTGCCACTCGGGCGCAAGCGCCTCAAACTGCGCCACAACCGCCTCGTTTTCTGCCGTCAAAAGCGAGCAGGTCACATAGGCCAGCTGTCCGCCCGCCGCGACCCGCCGCGCCGCATGGTGCAAGACATCAACCTGCGTCTCACAGAGCGCCGCAAGCCGCTCTTCACTCAGCAGCCACTTGCCCGCAGGCGCGCGCCGCCAAGCCCCTGATCCGGAGCATGGCGCATCGCATAAAACAAAATCAAAACAATCATCTGGAGCGAAGTCTTCAAGCGACTTAACAGTGATGCTCGCGCCCGCGCGCAAGGCCCGTGCCGGCACATCCTTCATCCGCTCAGGCGCAATATCCGTCGCCACGATCCGGGCCGCCGTGCGCGCCGCAATCGCAAGGCTCTTGCCGCCACCACCGGCGCAATAATCAAGCACGGTTTCGGCCCTCTCAAGCGGCAGCCACGCCACAACAGCCTGGCTCGCCGCGTCCTGAAGCTCGATCAACCCGTCTTCAAACGCATGGGTCAGCCGCACGCGCCGCGCCCCTTCAAGCACTTTCAGCGCCGTCTGCGCCAGCGGATGCGCCTCGCTCACAACGCCCTCTTCGGCCAGAGCCGCCTGCGCCTCTGCGCGGCTGCCATAAAGCGGATTGACCCGCAAAAATACATCCGCCCGCTCGCGCATCAGGCCGGCTTCCTCTGCCGCCCCCTCGCCCAAAGCCTCGCAAAGCGCAGGCCAGAGCCACTCGGGCATATCGCACGCCTCGGCCCCCGCTTCGGGCGCGCGCCCGCCCTCAAGCTCCTGAGCGCTCAGAGGCGCAGGCGCATGGCCCTCACCAGAGAAAATAGAAGCAAGATCAGCGCCTTCTGCCCGCATCGCGCCAATCATCAGGCTGCGCCCCGTGGTCTCTTTTGCGCCGCCAAGGGCCGCATAAGAGCGCAGGCAGCGCAGCGCCTGAAACACATGATCGCGCACAGCCGCGCGGTCTTTGGAGCCTGCAAAGCGGCTTCCCCGCGCCCATCCGGTGAGCGCTTTTTCCGCCGGCGTGCCCTCAAGGATCCCGTCAAGAATCTCTGCAGCCGCAGCCACCCGTGCCGCTGGCGTCATGATCCGATCCGATAATTGGGAGATTCGCGCGTGATCTGCACGTCATGTACATGGCTTTCCTTCAGCCCCGCGCCGGTGATTTTGACAAAGTCACACTGGCTGCGCATCTCTGCCACCGTCGCGTTGCCCGTATAGCCCATCGCCGCGCGCAAACCGCCCACAAGCTGATGCACAACCGCGCTGGCGCTGCCTTTATACGGCACCTGCCCCTCGATCCCTTCGGGCACGAGCTTGTCGCTGGCCGCATCCTTCTGAAAATAACGGTCCGCCGAGCCACGCGCCATCGCGCCAAGGCTGCCCATGCCGCGGTAGGATTTGAACGAGCGCCCCTGATAGAGGATCACTTCGCCGGGGCTTTCGTCGGTCCCCGCAATCATGCTGCCCACCATGGCGCAAGAGGCGCCCGCCGCAATCGCCTTGGCAAAATCGCCGGAAAACTTGATGCCGCCATCGGCAATCACAGGCACATCGCCCGCCGCTTGGGCGCAGTCCATAATCGCTGTGAGCTGTGGCACGCCCACACCGGCCACCATCCGCGTGGTGCAGATCGAGCCTGGCCCGATGCCGACTTTGACAGCATCCGCCCCCGCCTCGATCAGCGCCCGCGTGGCCGCCCCGGTCGCGACATTGCCCGCAATCACCTGAAGGCTGCTCGAGAGCGCCTTGGCCCGTTTCACCGCCTCGATCACACCTGCCGAGTGGCCATGCGCCGTATCGACCACGACAATATCACAGCCCGCATCCACAAGCGCCTCGGTGCGCTCATAGCCGGCCTCGCCCACGCTGGTGGCGGCGGCAACGCGCAAACGCCCCAGCTCGTCCTTGCAGGCGGTCGGGTTGAGCACAGCTTGCTCGGTGTCTTTCAGCGTCAGAAGCCCGGTCAGCTTGCCCTTGCCGTCATGCACCAGAAGCTTCTCGATCCGGCGCGCGCGCATGAGGCTTTTGGCCTCCTCAAGCTCGGCCGGCTCGGCCAGCATCGCAAGATTGTCCGACGTCATCATGGCGTGCACAGGCGTGTCATCTGAGCTGGCAAAGCGCATATCGCGGTTGGTGAGGATGCCCACAACATGGCCCCGCTCATCCACCACAGGAAAGCCGGTAAAATTATAGCGCTCCACCAGCGCCTTGGCGTCGGCCAGCGTCTGGTTCACCTTGAGCGTGACGGGGTTATACACGATCCCGCTTTCAAAGCGCTTCACCCGGCGCACCTCGCGGGCCTGCTCCTCGACGCTGAGGTTCTTGTGCACAACGCCAATACCCCCCGCCTGCGCCATGGCAATCGCCATGCGCGCCTCGGTGACAGTGTCCATCGCCGAGCTGAGAAGCGGAATATTCATCTTAATGGATCGCGTCACAAAGGTGCGCGTGTCTGCTGTGCTCGGCAATACGCTCGAAGCGGCAGGAACAAGTAATACATCATCGAAGGTCAGCGCCTCACGAATCTCCATAGGACATCTCCAAAACAGGGTTCGTTTGACGCCTCCCTATTTCACGCATTGCCCAAAAGGGAAAGGCAAAACTCACGCTTTTGCGGCGTTGGTCTTGAGCGCGAGCTGCCCGGTCATCCACATCCGGATCACTTTCACAGCGATATAGGGCACAAGCGTGCTCGCCGCGACAAGGGCAACCCCGCCCGCCAGCCGCTCGGCCATGCCCCCGGTCTGGCCCGCAAGGCTCAACATCGCCGTGGCAAAGGCCGTCAGCGGAAAGGTAAACGACGCCCACATCGGGCTAAACCCGGCTTCAAGCAGGCTCTTGAGCGAGACAAGCAACCCCAGCAAAATAAGCGCCGCCACGCCGGCAAACACCCGCGCCAACAGCGCCATCACAGGGTAGTCCTGCGCCGGAAAGCCCAGAGCCACGATCACAAACAGACAGGCCGGCGCCAGATGGATCGCCAGCATCGGGCGCAAAGGCGCAGGCGGCAGATGGCGGCGCAGCTGCACAGCGCTCATGGCCCAGATCCCGAGCGCCGCCACAAGCGTGGCCCAAAAGATCGCCTGCGCCAGCCCGTAGTGCCCGAGCGCCACAGCCGAAACCGCCGCCACAATAAATCCGACAAAACTCAGATGCCACAGCGGCGTCACCTGACGCTGCTCTTTCGGCCCGCTCACCAGCACATAAATCACAAGAAGCGCCGTCGCGCTCTGCACCGCCAGAGCCAGGCCCAGCATCCGCCCGGCCCACTCCGGCGCAATCGGCACAAGCCCCGCCGCCAAAACAGCAAAACAAACCCCAAACGCCGCCAGCCCGCCGCGTCCGGGCAAAATCCGCGCATCTTCCACAAGCGTGCCCGCCCGCCGCATGAGCTTTCGCAGATAGGCCGCACAGGCAATGACAAAAACAACCAGAACACCGCCCAAAATCGCCTCCGATATCCCCGCCGGTATAACCGAGCCATTGGCCGCCGCCCGCCAGGCCAGCGACAGGCCGAACAGCCCCAAAATCAGTGAGAAAATCGCGGGTGGCGTCTGCTCGCCAAAGCCTGTTTTTGAACGCATCACATTCCCCTTACAGCATATTTCCCAAGCCATACGCTCTTCGCGCCACAAACCCAAGATAAACAATGTCGCAGGCTTGCCAAAGGCGCGCCCCCGCAGCACTCTGCCCCCAAACGACAGGAGCACCCCATGAGCCAGAACAGCTACGACACAGGCCGCCTCAATCTCCCCTTCGTCGGCATTGCCACCTTCGCCAAACGCCCCTACGCCCCCGACTGGAGCACGCTTGAGGCCGATGTCGCGGTGCTCGGCGCGCCCTTTGATGCGGGCACACAGTATCGCTCGGGCGCACGCTTTGGCCCGCGGGCGGTGCGCGAGGCTTCAACGCTGTTCTCCTTTGGCCACGCCGGCGCCTATGACCACGAAGACGATGTGACCTACCTCACGGGTGATGTGCGCATTGTGGATATGGGTGATGCCGATATCGTCCACACCGACACCGCCAAAAGCCACGCCAATATCGAAACCGGCGTGCGCGCCGCCCTTGCCGCTGGCGCGCTCCCCGTGGTCATCGGCGGAGATCACTCGGTCAACATCCCCTGTATCAACGCCTTTGACGGTCAGGGCGATATCCACATCCTGCAAATCGATGCCCACCTTGATTTTGTCGACGAGCGCCACGGCGTGAAGAACGGCCACGGCAACCCGATGCGCCGCGCCGCCGAGAAAAGCTATGTCACGGGCCTCACTCAAGTCGGCATCCGCAATGTCAGCTCCACCACGCTCGAAGGCTATGAGGCGGCGCGCGCCATGGGCAGCGATATCCTCTCCGTGCGCCAGATGCGCGCGCTCGGCCCCGCCGCCACAGCCGCCCGCATCCCCAACGGCGCGCGGGTCTACATCACCCTTGATATCGACGCCTTCTGCCCCTCCATCGCGCCGGGCACAGGCACACCCAGCCACGGCGGCTTCCTCTACTACGACGTGCTGGAACTGCTCCAAGAGGTCGCCCGCACCCACGACATAATCGGCATCGACCTCGTCGAAGTCGCTCCCGACTATGACCAATCAGACAGCACAAGCATCCTCGCCGCACAGGTCCTGCTGAATTTGCTGGGGTTTGTCTTTGAGGCACGGAAGGGGTGAGGTTGGGGGCTATATTGAGGCCTAGTGTGCGATCAGAGATGACCCAGAGCCGTCAGTGGCTTCGGAGACATACAACTGAAATGAGCAATTTTTCGGCGATTTGTGAAGGTAACTTTCGTTGCAAGTGATTATCTCAACGGCTTAAGGTTGCACCTTGAAATGTCCCCATAAATTGGGTTTGTTTTGTTGGGTTTTGTGTCAATAGAAAAGTATTGGGTAATAAGGTTGTTTAAATTGCAGAACAGTTTGGAGAGTTTATTTCTGATTAGTGGGCTTCATCAATGACTTTATTTGTAACGATTTTTCGAGTGGCTCTTTTCTATGCGTTGTATTTCATTCTGTGTATGCTTGCCGTTGTCACAGCTTTGCAGAATTGGTCGGTTGGGGCACAGATGGTTTTTGCGTTCTGCCTGCCTGCCCTAATCGTTTGGTGGCAGGAACGCAGAAGAGCCAAGAAAGCGCTCACTGTTGATCATAGCGGATCAGAAGAACAACTAAGGATACTGCCCCCAACTCATCCAAATTTTGGCAAGGTTCCCAGCAACAGACAAGAAACCACGACGCACATCGCAGCACACAACAAGCAGATGGTCGCAAGATGGCAATCCGATCTCGACAAACTCATAACGCAGACATATCGATTTGTGGCCGTTGATGTAGAAACTGCTAATCGACAACACAGCAGTATATGCCAAGTTGGATTGGCAATGGTGGCAGCAAACGGAGACATCAAAACCGTCGGCATCTTGGTTGACCCCGAACAGGGCTTTGAGCCTTTCAACGTCGACCTCCACGGCATTGACGAAACAACCATAAAAGACGCTCCCAACTTTGTAGCTGTCGCCCAACTGTTGCGCCGGTTTCTTGAACGCCATGTCCTCGTGCAACATAGTAATTTTGACAAACAGGCCTTCAACGCAGCGAGCAAATACTACGGCATTCCCGAAATTAGGGCCCAGTGGATCGATAGCGTGCAGATCGCGCGGAACGCTTGGCCTGAATTAAAAGGCAATGGTGGCCATGGCTTGGCCAATTTGAAAACCCATTTGGGGTTGCGTTTTGAGCACCACAACGCAGAAGAAGATGCCCGTGCAGCTGCTGAAGTTGTGCTTCTAGCAGAGTCTATTACCGGAGAGAACTTTTCGAATCTGGCGAGTTCCAAAAAGCAGAAGTATCAGAAATCGTTTGCAATTTCTGGAAATCAAAATGGCCCACTGTTTGGACATATTGTGTGTTTTACAGGGAAGTTGACCATGTCTCGCGTCGAGGCAGCGACGTTTGCAGCTGGAGCAGGAATTACCGTGAAGACAAATGTTTCAAAGAAAGTAACGCTATTGGTTGTAGGCGACCAAGACATATCGACACTGGCCGGTCACGACAAAAGCAGCAAACATCGACGTGCGGAAGAGCTACAGCTTGAGGGTCATGAAATCAAGATTTTGGGAGAGTCCGAATTCCTCAAGCTCATTGCAATTGACTAAGGTTCATTTCGGCGAAGCCGCGCCGACGTATTGTTGATCCTAATTAAGGTTCATTGTGGACCGATCCCCCCCACCGAACGCTCCATTACCTAATTTTGCGTTAACGCACCCCCGCATCAGGGGGTGCACGGGTTGTGCACGGGGTGTGCACGCTTTTCACCCCCCCGTTTTGGCGCTTTGGCCAAAGGTTAACGGGCGGTTTCGCAGCCTTAACCGATTTGAAAATAAAATATGACGTTCCCAGTCAGCTTTTTGCCGCTCTCTGCCCTATACATTGGCGTCGGGCGCATTATCTTGCCCTCAATGGCGATCATATCAGGCAGCAGACTCATGACCAAAGACCCCCTCGTCGTTTTCACACCATCCGGCAAGCGCGGGAATTTTCCTGTGGGAACTCCGATACTTACAGCCGCCCGCCAGCTCGGGGTCGATCTTGACTCGGTCTGTGGTGGCCGCGGTATCTGCTCCAAATGCCAGATCACGCCCGCCTATGGCGAGTTCTCCAAACACGGTGTCACCGTCGCCGAAGATGCCCTCAGCCCGTGGAACGCCGTAGAGGAGCGTTACGACAGCAAACGCGGCCTCCCCAAGGGCCGCCGCCTCGGCTGTCAGGCCACGGTGCAGGGCGACATCGTGATCGATGTCCCCCCCGAAAGTCAGGTCCACAAACAGGTCGTGCGCAAGCGCGCCGAGGCCCGCGATATTATCATGAATCCCTCCGTAAGGCTTTATTATGTCGAGGTTATCGAGCCTGATATGCACGAGCCTTCGGGTGATCTGGAGCGCCTGCGCACCGCGCTGAAAGCCCAATGGGAGATTGAGGTTCCCAAGGCCGACCCCCATGTGCTCACCCACCTTCAGGGCGCCCTGCGCAAAGGCGCGTGGAAGGTCACCGTCGCCGTTCATCAGGGCCACGATGGCTCCGCCGCCTCGATCATGCAGGTCTGGCCCGGCTATTACGATGGCTCGATTTACGGCCTCGCCGTCGACCTCGGCTCCACAACCATTGCCGCCCACCTGTGCGATCTGCAGTCCGGCGAGGTCGTCGCCTCCTCGGGCCTGATGAATCCGCAAATCCGCTTTGGCGAAGACCTGATGAGCCGCGTCAGCTACTCCATGATGAACGCGGGCGGCGCGGCCGAAATGACAGCCGCCGTGCGCGACGGCATGAACGCCCTCTTCACCCAGATCGCCTCCGAAGCCGAGATCGACAAGGCCCTGATTATGGACGCGGTGTTTGTCTGCAACCCGGTCATGCACCACCTCTTCCTCGGGATCGACCCTTTCGAACTGGGCCAGGCGCCCTTCGCCCTCGCCACTTCGGACGCCCTGCGCCTTGAGGCGCGCGACCTTGAGCTAAATTTGCACCCCTCCGCGCGGGTGTATTTGCTGCCCTGTATCGCGGGCCATGTCGGGGCCGATGCGGCCGCTGTCGCGCTGTCAGAGGCGCCCGACAAATCCGAAGACCTCGTCCTCGTGGTCGATGTCGGCACCAACGCCGAAATCCTTTTGGGCAACAAAACCAAAGTCTTGGCCTGCTCCTCGCCAACAGGCCCCGCCTTTGAAGGGGCACAGATCACATCGGGCCAGCGTGCCGCGCCGGGGGCGATCGAGCGGGTCGAGATTGACCCGGTGACCAAAGAGCCGCGCTTCCGGGTGATCGGCTCCGAGCTATGGTCAGACGAAGACGGCTTTGAGGCGGCTGTCGCCAGCACAGGCATCACAGGCATCTGTGGCTCGGGCATTATCGAAGCGATCGCCGAGATGCGGATCGCAGGGATTGTCGACGCCTCGGGGCTGATCGGATCTGCGGCACAAGTCGGCACGCCGCGCTGTATCACAGACGGGCGCACCCACAGCTATGTCATGTGGGACGGCTCGGCCAAGGGCGGCCCCACCATCACAGTGACCAACCCCGACATCCGCGCCATCCAGATGGCCAAGGCGGCGCTCTACTCCGGCGCGCGGCTGCTGATGGATAAGTTTGATGTCCAGACAGTCGACAGGGTCGTGCTCGCGGGGGCCTTTGGCGCGCATATCTCGCCCAAACACGCCATGGTGCTCGGCATGATCCCGGATTGCGAAATCAAAAAGGTCACATCCGCCGGCAATGCCGCAGGCACAGGCGCGCGCATTGCCCTTCTCAACAGCAAGGCCCGCGACGAGATCGAATCGACCGTGCGCAGGATTATCAAGATCGAAACCGCCGTTGAGCCACGCTTTCAGGAGCATTTCGTCAATGCCTCCGCGATTCCAAACTCGGCAGAGCCGTTCCCGATCTTGGCAAAAGTGGTCACTTTGCCGGATGTCAGCTTCAACACCGGCGCAGACACAAGTGCTGACGGTGGCCGCCGACGCAGACGGCGGGGCTAAACGCGGGGTCGCGCCCGGCCGGGCCGTCGCCTCGGCGCGTGCTTAAGCTTTGCAGTGAGTGACTCGCCGGCGGCACTTGATGTCACAGCCTAGGTGTGTCGCCCTGCTCTGTGGGCTGCTTGGCGGGCTGCTTGGCGCCCTACTCGGCGCAGCGCGCCTCTAGGGCGCCGCAAAGGCGCACGCATAGCGCTTGACCCGCCCCATGAGGAAAGCTAATCAACGCCTCAAGCGGGTATGATGTAATGGTAGCCTGTCAGCTTCCCAAGCTGAACGCGCGGGTTCGATTCCCGCTACCCGCTCCAGCTGTCATCGGGCAATCACGATATCGGCCCGCAAACCGCCAAGATCCGCGCTTTCGCCAAGCCGCAAAATCCCGCCATGGGCGCGCGCAACATCCATCGCAATCGACAGCCCAAGCCCGACACCGGAGCCTTGGTTCTGGTTGCGCGCCGCATCCAGACGGGCAAAGGGCTTGAGCGCCTCCTCGCGCTCATGCGCAGCAATGCCCGGCCCGTCATCTTCAATCCTGATCCGCAAGGCCCGCTCGGTCAGCGCCACAGAGACAACCGCCTTATTGCCATAGCGCACAGCATTGCCAACAAGGTTC
>JAHBAN010000073.1 GCA_018500075.1 Flavobacteriia bacterium
GGCGTCAGATGTGTATAAGAGACAGCTCTTGCCCGCCCCCCCTCTTTCGTCACAGCGCCATTGGCACGCGACTTAAACAGTATTTGACTCAAACCGCCGTCCTTAACCCTCTGTTAGCTTTTCAGGCAGACAATCGGTCTCGGTGGGGGCTCCATGTTCGGAGCCATAAAATGTCCTTTGTAGAAAGCCTCGGGGCTGCGTCTCAAGCGCGCAGCGCCACTTCAACAGCCTTGAGCGAGCGGCTCGCCCAACCGCAGTCGCACGCCATAGCCCCCGTTGCCAAAAACGAGCTGCAAACCGCGGTTCGCCAAGCCACGGCGGCCACATCCACCCGTGTCATGCTCGAAAATCCGCCCAAAGAGGCCGCACCGCCGCGCAAAAGCATTCCAACAGGCACCTCAACCGCCGCCTATCTGATCGAGATGCATCTCGCCCAAGAGCTGGCCGACCTCCAGGAAGAACTGAAAGAATAGGCCCGCCAACGGGCCTATTGCGTCGTCCAGCCGCCATCCACAGGGATGGTTGTTCCGGTGATATTATGGGCCACGCCGGCACAAAGCCAAAGCGCCAAAGCGCCGATTTCGCTGGGGTCCGATGTGCGCTGACTGGGCTGTTTTTCGCTCAAAAGCTCGGCAATCCCGGCCGCGCGGTCGCCGCCATGCGCCGCTGCGCGCGCGACAATCTGCGGCTCGATGATCGCCGTCTCGGTCCAGCCCGGCGCAATGCAATTCACAGTCACCCCCCCGCTTTCGCGGCTGCCGACGTGCGCATACTCCAGCGCCGCAACCCGGCTCAGCCCGACAAGCCCGAATTTCGCCGCCACATAGGGCGCCTTGTCCTTGCTCGCGACAAGCCCGTGCACCGAAGCAATATTGATCACCCGCCCAAAGCCGCGCTGCGCCATCTTTGGCATCAAGGCCTGCATGGTATGAAACGCCGCCGAGAGGTTGATCGCCAAAATCGCCTCCCAAGTCTCGCGCGGCATCTCCGCCAAAGGGGCGGTATGCTGGATCCCTGCATTGTTGACCAGAATATCAACCGGACCCCAGGCCTGCACCTGCTCCAACAGCCGGTCCACCGCCTCCAGATCGCGCAAATCCCCGTCAAAAAACGCCACATCCGCAGCCCCGGCGGCGCGCAGCGCGTCACAGGCCGCAGCCGCCGCCTCGGCGGTGGCCAGCCCATGCAGCGCAACCCGCGCCCCCGCCCCGCCAAGCGCCTTGGCAATCGCAAGGCCGATCCCCTGCACCGAGCCTGTGACAAAAGCCGTTTTTCCGCCCAGATCGTTCATTCCATCTCCTCCAGACGCTTGCGCAGCTCGGTCTTCAGCACCTTGCCGTAGTTGTTCTTGGGCAGCGCATCGAGCGCAAAATAGGCCTTGGGCCGCTTGAATCGGGCTATATTTTCAAGACAATGCGCATCCAGAGCCGCTGGGTCCATCGCCGCGCCGCCTGCCATCACAACAAAGGCAACAACATCCTCGCCCCACTCGGGATGGGCGCGCCCCACAACACTCACCTCCTCCACATCCGCAAGCTCCAACAAAACCTCTTCGACCTCGCGCGGATAGACATTGCTCCCCCCGGTGATGATCATATCCTTGGAGCGGTCATGCATCGTGATATAGCCCTCGGCGTCCATGCTCCCCATGTCTCCGGTCAAAAGCCAACCGTTCACAAGCGTCTTGGCGCTGGCCTCGGGGTTCTTCCAATAGCCGGGCATAACTGTGTCCCCCCGCACCATGATCTCTCCGACGTCGCCCCGCGCAAGCTCTGCGCCATCCGCACCGCCGATGATCACCTCAACCGCCGATTGCGCCCGCCCCACCGAGCCAAGCCGCGCCCGCCAGTTCGGGTGGCTGCGGTCCGTCACATCCCGCCGGGACAGCGCCGAAATCCCCATCGGACATTCGCCCTGCCCGTAAATCTGCACAAACACCGGGCCAAAATGCTCCACCGCCTCGATGATATCGGCGTTATACATCGGCCCACCTGCATAAACCACACTGCGCAAGCCCTCGCCTGTCACGCCCGCCGCCTTCGCCGCCAGCGTCATTCGCTTGACCATTGTGGGCGCCGCAAACATATGCACGCGGCCAAAATGCGCCGCCAGATCAAAGATTTCCGCCTCCTCAAACCCGCCAGAGCGCGGGCAGATATGGCGCGCCCCGACCATCACGTGCATGATATTGTAAATTCCGGCCCCGTGACTGAGCGGCGCCGCATACAGCGCCGCATCCTCGGGCATGACCTGATCCGCATCGACAAAATAGCACAGCGCCATAGAACGCAACATCCGATGGGTGATCATCACCCCCTTGGGCCGCCCGGTTGTGCCCGAGGTGTAAAACAGCCATGCCAGATCCTCCCCCGCGCAGGCCACAGGCCGCAGACGCGGCGCCGTGGCACTGACCGCCTCATAATGCGCGCTTTGCACATCCATCAGCCGCGCCGCCGTGCCGGCCTCCGTCAAGGCCTGCGCCAGCCCCCGGTCACAAAAAACAATATCCGCCTCGGCATTCTCGATAATCCACGCCGCCTCGCGCCCGTGCAGCTTTGCATTGATCGGAACAGCCACAGCCCCGGCCATCCAGACGCCATATTGCACAACCAGATACTCAGGCAGGTTCTTCATAAAGATCGCAACAGGCGCGCCCTTGCCCACGCCCTGCGCCGCAAGCCAGCCCGCAACCTGCCCCGCGCGCCTCAAAAACGCGCCATAGTCCGCAACGCAGTCTTCGCCCCAGAACAGCGCCTCCCGCTCTGGCGTCAAAACAGCCGTGCGGTAGAGATACTCAGCAATATTCATCTCGTCCTCCCAAACGTGCCACCATTCAGCACCAAGCCTTGCGCGCCTGCAATGCTGTAGTTCTACGTGCTCTTGCTGTGCGCCTAAAAAGCAGGCACTCTCCCCCCATGACGCAAGACACGCCCTCAGATCTGGCTTTCACACACGCCCCCATCGGGCTTGTGATCTTGGAAAACCGCATCATCAAATCGGCCAATGCGCTCTTTGCCGAGGTCTTTGGCGGCACCCCCGAAAGCTATGTCGATTCTCCCCTTGAAGCGCTCTATCCGAGCCGCGAAGACTACGAGCGGATCGGCGCGCGCGGCCTTGAGGCCATGCAGAGCACAGGCCGTTACGCCGACGAACGGGTGATGCGCCGCCGCGATGGCACCCTGTTCTGGTGCCGTGTGCGCGGCCAGAGCCTGACCCCCGACGCCCCCTTCAAACGCGGCGTCTGGAGCTTTGCCGACCTCTCCCAAGAGCGCCCGCTCATCGCCCTGACCGCGCGCGAACGCGAAGTCGCCATTCTGACCTGCCGCGGCCTGACCTCAAAGGAAATAGGCCGCGAGCTGGGCCTCAGCTATCGCACAATCGAGGTCTACCGCGCCCGCCTGCAAGACAAATTTCGCGCCCGCAAACTGGCAGAGCTGGTCGCAAAACTCTCGGGAATGCCCTTATGAGCC
This sequence comes from Flavobacteriia bacterium, assembly GCA_018500075.1. GTDB lineage: Bacteria > Bacteroidota > Bacteroidia > Flavobacteriales > Flavobacteriaceae > MAG-120531. Next base: position 3,471 of record JAHBAN010000073.1, read on the forward strand.
ATAAATTCCCCTCGCATTCACGCGAAAAACCTTCAAACATACGGGCTGATATGCGGCTTTTCACGCCCGCCCACTTCGCCTATAAGGCCCCAAATCCTGACGCTCCGTAACCTGCGGAGCCAATACCTGAGGACATGATGACAAAAAAAGACGGAACTCATGACACCGATGTGGCCTTTATCGAGGCCCTGGCGAAAATTCTGGGTGAGAACGATCTCACAGCTGTCTCTTATACACATCT
>JAHBAN010000111.1 GCA_018500075.1 Flavobacteriia bacterium
GGCGTTATCGTTCCTGACAACCTCACAGAGTCAAAAATTGCTCTGGTTTACGGCCAGATGAACGAGCCTCCCGGTGCGCGTATGCGTGTTGCTTTGACGGGTCTTTCGCTCGCCGAGCAGTTCCGCGATGACTCCGGCTCAGACGTTCTGTTCTTTGTCGACAACATCTTCCGCTTTACGCAAGCCGGCTCGGAAGTTTCGGCTCTCTTGGGTCGTATTCCTTCAGCGGTGGGCTACCAGCCAACGCTGGCGACAGACATGGGCCAGATGCAAGAGCGCATTTCATCCACCAAAAACGGTTCGATCACATCGGTTCAGGCCGTATACGTTCCTGCGGATGACTTGACCGACCCGGCGCCTGCGACCTCCTTTGCCCACCTTGACGCGACAACGGTTCTTGACCGTGCGATCTCGGAAAAAGGCATCTATCCGGCGGTTGACCCACTCGGTTCAACATCACGCCTGCTTGATCCACAGATCATTGGTGAAGAGCACTACAATGTCGCCATGGCGGTTCAGCAGATCCTTCAGCGTTACAAATCCCTGCAAGACATCATCGCGATTCTCGGCATGGACGAATTGAGCGAAGAAGACAAAATGACAGTGGCCCGCGCCCGTAAGATCGAGCGTTTCCTCAGCCAGCCGTTTGACGTTGCCAAAGTCTTCACAGGCTCTGACGGTGTTCAGGTTCAGCTTGAAGAGACAATCGCGTCGTTCAAAGCTGTTGTGGCTGGCGAATATGATCACCTTCCAGAAGGCGCCTTCTACATGGTTGGCGGCATCTCTGACGTGATCGCAAAAGCCGAAAAAATGGCGGCTGACGCTGCTTAAGGCGTTTCGAAGCCAAGGTGGTTTGCGTCTTGGCTTCGATGCGCTCACGACATCAATGAGTTGTGCGCGTTTCAACTTTTTGTCGCGCGGCAACAATACGTTGAAACGCATTAAAGGAGGCATCAATGGCCGAGACAATGCAATTTGATCTGGTAAGCCCCGAGCGCAATCTTGCGTCTATGCAGGTTGCTTCGGTCCAGATCCCCGGTGCAGACGGGCAAATGACGGCAATGCCGAACCACGCGCCTGTGATCACCACGCTGCGTCCAGGTGTTCTGGCCGTGAGTGGCCCCGAAGGCGATGTGTCCTTCGCGGTCACAGGCGGCTTTGCCGAGATCAATCCGGAGGGGCTTTCTGTGCTTGCAGAGAAAGCCATTCCTCTGGCTGATGCTTCGGCGGCTGATCTGGAACCTATCGTTGCGGCTGCAAAAGCGGCGGCGGCCTCCGCGGCCCCTGAAAACCGCGATATGGCCGAGCTTCTGCTGGCAGACCTTGAAGAGCTTATGCAAAACATGGGCTGACGCTGTGCAGCTTGTGCAAAAAGTGATATGCCTCAACCCGCAAGGGTTGGGGCATTTTTAATGTCTGCTGTCGTAACGTGTCAGATGTGAAGGGTAGTGGGTTTGGAGCAGACGGGGGCACCATGAAGAAATTGAGCGGCGCGATCGGTATTGCGCAGGGCAATGACGTTATTTTCGAGCATTTTCGAGACGGTGGAGAAATGTGGACCGGCAAAGGCAGCCGCGAGGCCGTGACGCCTGTCCGCTTTCGCGACGCCTTTAGCGCCCCGCCCACTGTCCAGTGTTCCCTGACGCTTTGGGATGTGGACAGCGCGACAAATCTGCGCGCCGACATCGAGGCCGAAAACGTCACGGAAAGAGGGTTTGACCTTGTGTTTCGCACATGGGGCGACACCCGGATTGCCCGGATCAGAGTGAGCTGGCTGGCGATCGGACCGCTGACAAGCGAGGACGACTGGGAGCTTTACTGAGCCAAAGGGTCAGTGCCTTGGGCTGGCGGGTGGTTTCCCGCCGCGCCTGCTGCCCTGATCAGAACATCCCTTCGTAGATCGGCTCGAGCATATCTGTGTCAAAGAGCGAGCTGACAGATGTGCCGTTCCAGATATTCAGAATCGCTTGAGCAAACATCGGCGCGGTCGGCACAACGCGGATGTTGGGCGTTTTCTTGACCTCTTCTGTCGCGGCGATGGTGTCGGTGATCACCAGAGATTTCATCACCGAATTGGTGATCCGCTCACAGGCCGGGCCAGAGAGGACCCCGTGGGTGATATAGGCGTGAACTTCGGAGGCGCCGTTTTCGATCAGGACTTCGGCGGCCTTGCACAGCGTTCCGGCGGTATCGACCATATCGTCAACGATAAAGCATTTCTTGCCGGTCACATCGCCAATCACCGTCATTTCTGCGACTTCGCCCGCCTTTTCGCGGCGTTTGTCAACAATCGACAGGGGCGCATTGATCCGCTTGGCGAGTTCGCGGGCGCGCGCCACGCCGCCAACATCGGGCGAGACAACCATGATATCATCAAGATTGTCCTTGAACTGGTGCTTGATATCGAGCGCAAAGATCGGAGAGGCGTAAAGGTTGTCGACGGGGATATCAAAGAACCCCTGAATCTGGGCGGCGTGCAGATCCATTGTCAGCACGCGTTCGATCCCGGATCCGACGAGCATATTCGCGACGAGCTTGGCCGAAATCGGCGTGCGCGCCTTGGAGCGGCGATCTTGGCGGGCATATCCGAAATAGGGGATCACCGCGGTGATCCGCTGGGCCGAGGAGCGGCGCAGGGCATCTGCCATAATCAGCAGTTCCATCAGATTGTCATTGGCGGGGTTTGATGTGCTCTGGATGATGAACATATCTTCGCCGCGCACGTTATCAAACACTTCGACAAAGATTTCACCGTCATTGAACCGTTCGACGCGGGCCTCGACGAGGCCCTGACTCACCCCGCGATGAAGCGACATCCGCCGTGTGATGGCTTTGGACAGCGGCATATTGGAATTGCCAGCGATGAGTTTTGGTTCTTTGGTGAGTGACATATGGCGCGGCCTCTGGGCTTTGGTAATTCATGACAGAATCGTGACGTTGACACCGCTTAACATCTAACTCATGTCTGGCAAAGGTTGCACTTGGCCGCAAGGCTGCAAGCGCAGATAAAAATGGAAGGCGACACGATGGCGACGATGACTTATTATTTTACCACGCTCAGCCCTTGGGCCTATCTTGCCGGCGAGCGCGCCGAAGAGATCGCCGCGCGGCATGGCTTGACTGTTGTGTATAAACCCCTTGATATTATGGCACTTTTTTCGCGCACCGGCGGCACAGCGCCCGCCGACAGGCACCCCGCGCGGATGGACTACCGCAATCAGGAGCTGCGCCGTCAGGTCAAAAAGGCAGCTCTGCCCATGACCTTCCCCAAGCCCGCCTTCTGGCCGACCAACCCGGCCCCCTCAAGCTATGCCATCATTGCGGCGCAAGAGGCGGGCGGCGGCGATCTGGGCAAGCTGACCCATTCGATCTTGCGGGCCTGCTGGGCCGAAGAGAAAGACATCGGGGACGAGAGCGTGGTGCAGGACTGTCTGGAAGCGGCAGGGTTTGAGCGCAGCTTGACAACAAGCGGGATGCTCCTTGGCGCGGAAACCTATGCGCGCAATCTGGAAGAGGCCGTTGAAAAAGGCGTCTTTGGCGCGCCCTTCTATGTGCTGGAAGATGGCGAAAAATTCTGGGGGCAGGACCGCCTTGCCGACATGGACGCCTATCTCGCAGGCGATCTGTGAGTTTGACGCCGCGCGCGGGGCAGGATGGTCTTGCGCGCGTGCGCGCGCTTGGCCACGGGCCACGGCGCGGGCTGATGTTGCATTGTTCGCTGGCCCATGGTGGGGCGTGGCGCGGGCTGGCGGGGGCGTTTGAGGCGGAGTTTACCTTTGCGGCGCCTGATTTGCCGAGCCACGGGCGCAGCGCTGTCTGGGACAGGCAGGGCAGCTACCATGACGCGTGCACGGCTGCGGCAGCCGCTCATCTTACGGCGCTGCCTGACGATCAACCGATTGATATTGTTGGCCATTCTTTTGGTGCGACCGTGGCGCTGCGGCTGGCGGTCGAGCGGCCTGACCGGGTCCGCAGCCTTGTGCTGATCGAGCCGGTCCTATTCGCTGTGGCTGTTGCGGATGACCCGAATTTTGTGAGCAATATGAATGGCTTGCGCGACATTCTGGCGCGCGAGGGGCGGCGGGCCGCGACCAAAGCCTTTTTGCAAGAGTGGGGCGGCGGGCTGCCTTGGGAGAAGATGCCCGAGGCGACACGGGCGGATATGGCGGGGCGGATCGAAGTGATCCCGGATGCCGCGCCGGCGCTCTATCAGGACGAGGCCGGGCTTCTGGCCGAAGGGCGCTTGCAAGCCCTTGATATGCCAGTTTTTTTGATACGTGGCGCAGCGTCTCCTGCGGTGGTTGAGACGATCCATTCGGGGCTGATCCGGCGCATTCCGGGTGCAGAAGGCGCGGTCATTGCGGGCGCGGGCCATATGCTGCCGATCAGCCACCCCAAGGACTGCGCGGCTGTGATGGGGCGGTTCTGGGGGCTGTGAGGCGGTGTAGGGCAAGCGATAGGGCCGCCTGTCTAGACCGCAGTATGGACAGAGACTGCCCGCTTTGAGCCTGTGGCGGCGCCTGTGTCAGTCCAGCCGCGCCAAGAGCGCGCGGCTTGGCACGCCTGTGACGGGCAGGCCGCGCGCCCGTTCATAGGCACGGATCGCGGCGCGGCCCTTTTCGCCGATGACGCCATCGGGCGGGCCGGCGTCAAAGCCGCGCGCGGTGAGCCGGGCTTGTAAGGCCTGACGCTCGCCGGTGCTCATGCCCCAAGGGTTTCGCGGAAAGCCGGCCCGGAGCGGGCCGCCGCCCGCAAGGCGGTCTGACAGATGACCCACAGCAATGGCGTAGCTGTCGGCATAGTTGTATTTTTTGATCACGTGGAAATTGTCATAGATCAGGAAGACCGGCCCGTTTGGCCCCGCGGGCAGGATCAGCGCGCCCGGACCATGATCGGGCAGCGCGCCGCCTGAGGCCGGCACCACGCCAAGCCTCGCCCAGGCGCGGGCCGGGCGCGCAAAGATCCGGCCTGTGAGCGCCAGATCAAACCCCTCGGGGAGCAAAACCTCGATGGCCCAGGGCTGCCCTTTGCGCCAGCCTGCGGCTTTGAGCAGCTGCGCCGTCGAGGCGAGCGCGTCTGTCGGATCCTCGCCCCAGATATCGGCATGGCCCGAGCGGTCAAAATCCTGCGCGTGACGCTGGTAGGTGGAGGGCATGAACTGGGTGTGGCCCATGGCGCCGGCGAAGCTGCCGCGCATTTGGGCGGGGGTGGCGTGAGCGGCCTGCACAATTCTGAGCGCGGCCAGAAGCTCGGCCTCAAAAAACGCCCGGCGGCGGCCTTCAAAGGCAAGGGTGGCGAGGGTCGAGAAGACCGGAAGGCTGCCGCGAAAGCTGCCATAGGCGCTTTCCATGCCCCAGATCGCCGTGAGCAGCTCTTTTTCCACGCCGTAGCGGCGCTCTATCTGCGCCAGCACGGGTTTGAAACGGGTGAGCGCCTTTTGCCCGCTCTTGCGCCGCGCGTCGGAGACAGCGGAGGCGAGGTAGTCTTGCAAGGGCCGTGCGACCTCGGCCTGACGGGAATCATGGGCCACCACATCGGGCAGGAAGGCGACCCCTGTCAGGGCAGCAGAGAGGGTGCGTTCGGAGAGGCCCTGACGCGCCGCACTCTGGCGGAAGGCGGCGAGCCATGCCGCAAAGCCTGTCCGGGCGCGTGCGGGGGCGGCCGCAAAGGCAAGACCGCCGGCCAGCAGGGCGCGGCGGGCGAGGGGCGTGGCAGCTGGCTCTTATACACATCT
>JAHBAN010000222.1 GCA_018500075.1 Flavobacteriia bacterium
CCGCGTATCTCATAGCCCTCGGTGACAAAGGCATTCTTCTGGCAAAGCCCGCGCAGATATTCCATCACCATCTTGCCGGGCAGGTTGGTGCTGTCGCCGTTCCAGAACAGCAAATCAAACGCCGGAGGCGTCTCGCCCATCATGTAAGACTTGATCGCAGGGCCATAGACCAGATCGTTGGAGCGCAAAAAGCTCATGGTGCGCGACATGATCACCGAGCGCAAAACGCCGTAGTTGGCGACTTCTTCCTCGATCCCGTCGACAAAATCGTTCTGCAAAAAGGGCGTAAACTCGCCCTGCTCGCCAAAATCGGACAGCGCCGTGAAGAACGTGGCCGATTTCACCGAGTGATCGCCCTTGGCCTTCATATCCGCCAGCGTCAGATGCAGCGTGGTGCCGGCAATGCAATATCCGACCGCATTGACCTCGGCCTCCCCGGTGATCTCCTTGGTGGCGCGGATCGCCTCCTTGAAGCCGGTCTCGATATAATCGGCCATGCCCCAGACGCCCTCGGCGCGGCCCGGATTGCGCCAGCTCACCACAAACAGGCTATAGCCCTGCTCGGTGATCCATTTGATCAGGCTGTTCTCGGCCTTGAGATCCAGAATATAAAACTTGTTGATCCATGGCGGAAAGATGATCAGCGGCGTCTTATGGACCTCCTCTGTGCGCGCCGTATACTGGATCAGCTCCAGCATCTCGTTGCGAAACACCACCGCGCCCTCGCTCGTCGCCACATTGCGCCCCAGCTCAAACGCGCTCTCGTCGCAGAGCTTGACCAGAAGCTCGCCGTCATTGGCCTCGATATCGGCAACAAGGTTTTCAAGCCCGCGCACAAGGCTTTCGCCCTCGGTCTCCACGGCCCGCTCCAGCGCGTCGGGGTTGGTGCCCAGAAAGTTGCTCGGCGCCATCATCGCAATGATCTGCTCGGAGAAATAGCCGAGCCGCCGCTTGTCGGTGGCGCTCAGATCCTCCACATCCGCAACAGCCGCGCGGATCGCGTCCGAGTTGATCAGATATTGCTGCTTCACAAAGTTGAAATAGGGGTGGCTCTGCCACAGCGGGTTCTGAAACCGCTTGTCAGGCTCGCTGTGATCGGCGGGCGCCTGAAAGCCTTCTTTCACAAAAGCCTCCTGCGCCTCGACAAAATGCTGGACCGACTTGCCCCAATATTCCAACTGCTGCTCATAAATGCGCTGCGGGTTCTCCACCATCTCGGCCCAGTAGTTCACAGCCGCCTGCGCATATAGCTCGGGTCCGGGGCCGCTCAATGTCGGATTGACGGCTTTGCGCCCGCCAATCGCCCGCATCAGCCGCTCGGTCAGCGCCTCGACGCGCTTCAAATTGGCTTGCATTTTGTCAAGATTCTGACCTGCGACATCATCTATTGTTGTCATCTTAACAAAATTCCCCTATCTTTTTCTGCAACGCAGCATAATCATTACGGTTATCACATCAACGCGACGAAGTGACTTACCCTAAGTCACCTATAGAAACAAAGGACGTCAAAATGCGCTATATGGCCAGCTACGACTTCATGGAATCGTTTCGCAATGCCAACCAATGGTTCGGCGCAACCGCCCAGTCCTTTGCATCTTACCCCGCTTTTGCGCTGACGCCAAACCCTGCTTTTCAGTGGCTCGCCGCTTGGGGCGAAGTGACAGAGCGCAGCTTTGAGCGCATGGTCGCCAAGCCCGATTGGGGCATCGACACCTTCACCTGTGATGACGGCAAAGACCATATCGTCAAAGTCGAAAAAGTCGTCGAAGGTGCCTTTGGCGATCTCATTCACTTCAACGTCACAGGCCGCAAGAAAGCCCCGCGCAAGATCCTGATTGTGGCGCCCATGTCGGGCCACTATGCCACGCTCTTGCGCTCGACGGTCAAAAGCCTGATCCGCGATTGCGAAGTCTATATCACAGACTGGCACAACGCCCGCGACATTCCGGTCTCCGCCGGCAAGTTCGACATCGAGGATTATACCCTCTATCTCGTTGACTTCATGCGCAAACTCGGCCCCGACACCCATGTCATCGCGGTTTGTCAGCCAGCGCCGCTCACGCTCGCCGCCACAGCCTATCTCGCCGAGAAAGACCCGGCGGCACAGCCCCGCTCGCTCACCCTGATCGGCGGCCCGATCGACCCCGACGCAACCCCGACAGAAGTCACAGACTTCGGCCGCCGCGTCACAATGGGCCAGCTCGAAGAAAGCATGATCCAGCGGGTCGGTTTCAAATACAAAGGCGTGGGCCGCAAGGTCTATCCCGGCCTGTTGCAGCTCTCCTCCTTCATCTCGATGAACTCCGAAAAACACGCCAAGGCCTTCATGGACCAGATTTCGCGGGTTGCGAGCGGCGAAGCCGGCGAAAAAGACAAGCACAACAAATTTTATGACGAATATCTCGCCGTCATGGATATGACCGCCGAATTCTACCTCTCCACAGTCCACCGCATCTTCAAAGAGCGCGAAATCGCCAAAAACGAATTCGTCGTCGCTGGGCACAAAGTGGACATCGGCAAAATCACCACCGTCGCCGTCAAAACAGTCGAAGGCGAGGAAGATGATATCTCCGCCCCCGGCCAGTGCATTGCCGCGCTTGATCTGTGCACAGGCTTGCCCGACAGCAAAAAAGCCTCTCATCTGGAGCCGGGCGCAGGGCATTACGGCATCTTTGCCGGCAAAAGCTGGCGCAACAATATCCGCCCGCTGGTGCTTGATTTCATCGACGCCAACTCCGAAGCGCCAGCCAAGCCGCACGCGCCCGCAGAAAAGCCTGCAAAGAAAGCTGCGGCCAAAGCCGGCAAAAAAGCCGCCAATACAAACGCAGCCTAAAAAAACAGCCAGTCCAGCAGGCCCAATACCCCGCCACAGGGCAGCGCAATGGCCAAAGCCAGCAGCGCCGCGCCCAGCGGGGTCAGCCTCGGGGCGGGCAGCGTCTGGCCAAAAACCGTGTTTTTCTGTCTCATAAGCCGATCTTAACCCTGCATTAGGTTTCTTTTGGCTTAACAGCGCCATGACCGAGGCACATTCTTTTCAACAATCCGAGCTGTTCAATGGCGCGCTGGCCCGTCTGGGCCATGCGCCCCGTCGGCTGGCCCTGCCCACGGGCGAGGCTTTTGCCCTCAGCCGGTTTGGTCTCTTGCTCGCCAGCCGCCCGCGCGATACCGCCGAAACCTATGCGGCCCTCGCCGAGCGGCGCATCCATATCATCAATGCCGAAAGCGCCCATCCCGCCCTGCGCCAGAACGGCTACCGCCAATTGGTCAAGCCCGCCCATATCGCCAGCCTGCGCCTCTCGCCCGACCCTGACAGCCTGCGCGCCGCGATGCAGCCCAAGTGGCGGCGCAGTCTGGCGCGCTTTGAGGCCGGCTTGCCCGAGAACATCCGCCTGACGCACCGCGCCTTTTCGCCGGAGCGCGACATCTGGCTGCTCGCGGCCGAGGCCGCGCAGGCCCGCCGCCGCCGCTATCGGGCCTATCCGCGCCCGCTCACCGAGGCGATGGCGCAGGTTGCGCCCGAGGCCCTGCGCCTCTTTACCCTCTCCGAGGCGGGCCGCCCTCTGGCCGCCATGCTCTTTGCGCTCTATGGCCCGAGCGCGACCTATCACATCGGCTGGTCCGGTCCCGAGGGTCGCAGGTTTGGCGCGCATTGGCTCTTGCTCTGGCGCGCCCTACAAGACCTGCCCGTCCGCCGCATCACAACCCTCGATCTTGGCCTCGTGGACACCGAGCAAAGCGCCGATCTGGCCCGCTTCAAGCTCGGCACAGGCGCGCGGGCGCGCCCCTTGGGCGGCACATGGGCGCGCCTGTTCTCGCCATCCTCAGTCGCGCTTTGAGCTGTCCATACTGCGGTCTATACCACCTGCCCCATAGTCTGCCCCACGCCCTCAGGCGCGCAAAACATAGGGCTGGCGCAGCCACTCCGTGAGCAGCGCATTGACCTGATCCGGCGCTTCCAGCGTCGGCAAATGCCCCGCCTCTGCCACCACCGCGAGCTTGGCATAGGGGATCAGCTCGGCCATAAACTCATGCCGTTTGAGCGGCGTCAGCCCGTCATGCGCCCCACAGATCACAAGCGCCGGCATCTTGGCCTTTCGCAGCCCAGCCTGCTGGTCGCGACGGCGCTGTAACGCTCTGATTTGTCTTATAAAAACCTCCTCGCCAAGGCTCTCCGCCATATCCTGCACCAGCCGCAGAACAGCAGGCCGCTGGGGCGTCGGCGCGAGAAACTCGGGCTTCAAAAAGCCCCGGATCACATCCCGCATCCGCCCGGCGCGGATCCCCACAATCATAGGCTCATAGGCGGCGGCAGACTGCGGGGTTTCGGCCAGCGGGTTGGTGTCCATCAAACACACCCGCGTCACCCGATCCGGTGCCCGCCGCAAGATCTCCATCGCCACAATCCCGCCCATAGACAGCCCGACCAACGCAAATTTTTGCGGCGAATCCAATAAGATAGCAGAGGCGATTTCTTCAATCCGCTCGCCCCTTGCGGTGCAGGCAACCATCACATTATGGCTGCGGCTGAACTGCTCGATCTGGGGCTGAAAGAGCCGCGCATCACACATCATACCCGGAACAAACACCAACGGCTCACGCATTCAAAAAGCTCCTTCTCGCGCGCCAGATTGGCAGACCTGCAGCCAAGGTCAACCGCTCATCTGCCCGGGAGCACCACAGGTGCCCCACAGGCGCGTTCTCCACAGCTTATCCACATAAGCTTTGATCTACAAACCCTTGATCCAGCTCAATATCATCTCCACAGCCGCCTCTGTTTGCTTGGGCGAGACAATATCCCCCGCCAGCACATGGCGGCTGTCTTCCACCTCTGCCTCGGGCGCCAGCACAACGCTGTGCACCGCCCCGCCCCAGCGCGCCGCAAGCTGCGCCGTCGCCTTCGCGTCAACCACCTGATCCTCCTGTGCATAATGAAACAGCGCCGGCACACCGACCCCCGAATAGTCGCGCGCCACAGCCTCCTTCACCAGCGCCGCCATAGGCAAGACCGCAACGCTCGGATAGCGCGTGCTCCAGTATTTTTCCTGCAAGGCATTCACAGCCCCCCAAGACCGCTCCGCGCCGATCACAAGCGGCACAAAGCCTCGCGCCGCCGGCAGCGTCAAAGCCCAGGCCATCGGGTCATTGATGCCAAAGTTGGGCGACAGAAAGACCGCCCCGCGCACGCCCTCGCGCATCGCAGGGTCAAGCATCGCGAGCGCCACAAGCGTGCCCCCCGTCGAGGTCGAGATCACAATCACCTCCTCCCCCACAGCCCGCGCCACCGCCAGCGCCTCGGCGGTGTCGCGCATCCAGTCACCCGCGCGCGCCTCGGCCATCGCCGCGCCGCCGCGCCCGTGGCCTGTCAGCCGCGTGTAAACAAGGTTTGCCCCCAAGGCCTGCGCCACCCGGTCTGGCACAGGGCGGATCTCTTCGGAGGTCGCCGAAAACCCGTGAATATACAGCAGCGCCAGCGGGCTGCGCGCCTCGGCCTCACCGGCCCAGATCACCCGCTTTTCAACGCCCTCGGTGATATCACCATAAGCGCTCTCGACGCGCGCAAAATAGGCCCCGACCCCGCCGTCAAGCTGGCGCGCATCAAAGCTCACATCGGTGTCAACCGGCTCATAAGGCCCAAACACATAGAGCAGCGCGCCAAGCGCCACAGCGCCCAAAAGCCCCCGCCCGAGCCATCTGCCAAACCGCCTCACAGCGCCGCCGCGATCACATCGCTGACCGCCTCCTCAATCAGCCGCAGGCACAGCCCGTCTGAAAAGCGGTGGTCCGCATCCTTGATCAAAGCCAGTCGCATATCCGGCCCCTGCGCGTGCTCCAGAAGCCGCACAGCCGTCGCCACGCTCACCGCCGTATCGGCCGTGCCCTGCAAAAAGCGCACAGGAAACGGCAGATCAAGCGGTGTGCGCAGCACCAGATGCTTGCGCCCGTCCTCGATCATCCGTTTTGTGATGATGTATGGCTCCATATAATCCGACGGCAGCGCCACATGGCCCACAGCCTCAAGCTCGGCCTTCTGCGCCTCGGTAAAACTGGCCCAATAGCCGTCTTCGGTAAAATCAGGCGCCGCCGCAATCGTCACCATCCCCATAATTCGCCGCGGAATCGCCCGCGCCAGAAGCAACGCCTGCCAGCCGCCCATGGAGGAGCCAACAACACACAAAGGCCCCTCCGTCACCGCCTCAAGGATCGCCAGACTGTCCTCATGCCAGTCGCCAATCGCGCCCTCTTCAAACGTGCCCGAGCTTTCGCCATGCCCCGAATAATCATACCTCAGAAAGGCAAGCCCGCGCGCCTTGGCCCAGGCCTCAAGATGCAGCGCCTTGGTGCCCTCCATATCCGACTTCAGCCCGCCACAAAACACAAGACAAGGCCCCGCGCCGCCGGTCTTGTGATAGGCAATCCTGCGCCCCTGTGCTGTGTCAAAAAAATGGGCCTGGCTCATACATTCACTCCTTCTTTGGCCTCACTCTGCCCCAGAGCCGCGCCCCTGCCAAGCCCCGCGCTGCGGCTTGACAATCCCCCCGTCCTGTCGCACTTACCCACACGAACCAGACCCGCAACCGGGCGCTTTCGTAGGCGCCAAACTGACGAGGAGCTCGACCATGAGCCAGATGTCCCCCGATACAATCACGCTGACCCTGCCCGATGGCAATGCGCGCAGCTACGCCGCCGGCGTCACCGCCGCCGCTGTGGCGGCCGATATTTCCACAAGCCTCGCCAAAAAGGCGATTTCGGCAACAGTGGATGGCCAGCATTATGACCTGGCCTGGCCAATCGAGGCCGATGCCACGATCGCCATTCACACCCTCAAAGACGAAGATCAGGCCAACGAGCTGATCCGCCACGACTTTGCCCATGTCATGGCCCGCGCCGTTCAGGAGCTTTGGCCCGATGTCAAAGTGACAATCGGCCCGGTGATCGAAAACGGCTGGTATTACGACTTTGACCGCGAAGAGAGCTTTACGCCGGAAGACCTCGGCGCAATCGAGAAAAAGATGAAAGAAATCATCAATCTGCGCGACACGGTTCGCACAGAGATCTGGCCGCGCGACAAGGCTGTGCAGCATTACAAAGACAAGGGCGAGCCGTTCAAAGTCGAGCTGATCGACGCCATTCCCGGCGATGAGCCTTTGCGGATGTATTGGCATGGCGACTGGCAAGACCTCTGCCGCGGCCCGCATTTGCAGCACACCGGCCAGCTCCCCGGTGACGCCTTCAAGCTGATGAGCGTGGCCGGCGCCTACTGGCGCGGCGACAGCAACCGCCAGATGCTCCAGCGGATCTATGGCGTGGCCTTCACAGGCAAGGAAAAGCTCAAAGCCTACCTCACCATGCTCGAGGAAGCCGCCCTGCGCGATCACCGCAAACTGGGCCGCGAGATGGACCTTTTCCATATGCAGGAAGAGGCGCCGGGGCAGATTTTCTGGCACCCCAACGGCTGGACCGTCTACACCACCCTGCAAGACTATATGCGCCGCCAGCAGCGCCGCGGCGGCTATGTCGAGGTCAACACGCCACAAGTGGTTGATCGCAAGCTCTGGGAGGCGTCGGGCCACTGGGAGAAATATCAGGAAAATATGTTCATCGTCGAAGTCGACGAAGAGCACGCCCGCGAAAAAGCCGTCAACGCTCTCAAGCCGATGAACTGCCCCTGCCACGTCCAGATTTTCAATCAGGGCCTCAAATCCTACCGGGATTTGCCGCTGCGCATGGCCGAATTCGGCTCCTGCAACCGGTATGAGCCGTCAGGCGCGCTCCACGGGATCATGCGGGTGCGCGGCTTTACACAGGACGACGGCCATATTTTCTGCACCGAAGAGCAGATCGAATCCGAGACCGCCGATTTCATCAATTTCCTGTCGATGATCTATAAAGACCTCGGCTTTGAGAGCTTCTCGGTGAAGTTTTCCGACCGCCCCGAGGCCCGCGCCGGCTCTGACGCGGTCTGGGACAAGGCCGAGGCCGCGCTCCTGTCGGCCACCCGCGCCGCCGGAATCGAGCCAACGCTCAATCCGGGCGAAGGCGCCTTCTATGGTCCCAAGCTCGAGTTTGTCCTCACCGATGCGATCGGGCGCGACTGGCAATGCGGCACCCATCAGGTCGATTTCGTCCTGCCCGAGCGCCTCGATGCCAATTACATCGGCAAGGACGGCGACAAGCACCGCCCTGTCATGTTGCACCGCGCCACGCTCGGCTCTTTCGAGCGTTTCATCGGCATTCTCATCGAGGAACACGCCGGCAAGCTCCCCTTCTGGCTCGCGCCGCGTCAGGTTGTGGTTGCGACCATTGTCTCGGATGCCGATGACTACGCCCATGAGGTTGTCGCCGCGCTCAAAGCGGCAGGCGTGCGCGCCGAAGCCGATGTGCGCAACGAAAAGATCAACTACAAAGTCCGCGAGCACAGCCTCGGCAAAGTCCCCGTGATCCTCGCCGTCGGTCATCGAGAAGTCGAGGAGCGCACCCTCACCGTGCGCCGCCTTGGCGAAAAACAGACACGTGTTTCAAACCTCGATGAGATCGTGAGCACACTGGCCAAATCGGCCACACCGCCCGATCTGTTGTAACATTTCGCCAATACATCAAAAGCAGGCGTAGCACGACACGCCTGCTTTTCGCGGGGCCGCCCCCAAAGGCGCGCCCGCTGGGAAGCGCTTTGTCATCTGTCGCACGAGTTGCCCCAGCTCACAGGCCTTACAGGACCTCACAGGCCAAGCGCGGCTTGTGTCTCCTTGCTCCAACCGAGATAAAGCACACCCTCGGCCTCAATCAGGGGCCGTTTCATCAGCGCCGGATGCGCCGCAATCAGATCAAGCGGCGCGCCTGCCTGCGCAGCCGCGCTCAAGCCCCGCCAGGTCGTTGAGCGGGTGTTCAGGATCGCCGCGCCAAACGCGGCCTCGGCCCGCGCCAGAAGCCCGTCAGGCAGCCCCTCGGCGCGCACATCAATCAGTTCCGCCCCCGCCAGCGCCTTCTGCGCCTTGCGGCAGGTGTCGCAGTTTTTCAGCCCGTAAATCTTCATCTTGCCCCCCGAATCTCACATTTCATTTGATTTTTACAAAATATATGCAACCCTTCCCACAGTGACTTTCTATTTCTGACTTCCGCCCAGTCACCCTGACGGAACCACGAGATCGTGAGTGACGACAGGTGTATGAGGCCCGCCCCAAACAGGCCTCTGTAAAAGGGAAGAAGGAGAAGCGGAATGCCAAATGGCACCGTGAAGTGGTTTAACACAACAAAAGGCTACGGCTTTATTGCCCCCGAAGATGGCGGCAAAGACGTTTTCGTTCATATTTCTGCGGTCGAGCGCTCTGGCCTCACCGGTCTGGCCGATGATCAGAAAGTCAGCTTCGATCTGGAAGAAGGCCGCGATGGCCGCCAGATGGCCACCAATATCAAACCCCAATAAACCAACCAAAACGGCGCGGAAGGTCTCCCCTCCGCGCCGCATCTCTTGGCTGTGCTAGCTGTCCCCCCGTGTCAGGCGCAGCTTGTCAGACGCCGTTTGTCCGGCGCAAACGGCTCAAGCGCAGTGTTTCACGCGCAAAGCGGCTCAGGAGCAGCCCTTCTCGCCTTCGATGCAAGTGTCGCGCGGCACATAGCGCACACGCTTCTTATAAGATGTCTTGTGCCGGTTGGCCGATGGCTCTGCCATCATGGAAGAATAGCTCACCTTCTGGTTCGGCGTGCCACAGCAAATCACCCCACCCATCACAATCGGCGAAAGCCCCGCCGGGCAGTTGTTCGCCCCTTTGTATGGATATGTCGGCATAGAGTCCGCCGCCAGCGCGGGCGCCCCCATCAGCGCCACAAAGGCCGCACCGAGAATGACTTTGGTTTTCATAACAGATCCCTCGTTAAAAAATTATCAACACTTGTCTTAACGCTATCAAGCCCAGCCAAAAGGTCAAATAAAAAGCAATCCGATGCTTTCCAATCCGTCAAGCGCGCCCCGTCAGGCTCAGTCGATCAGACTGCGAAACTCGCGCCACTCGCCCTTGCTCATGCCCGACTCTTCTTGCGAAACCGCTTCGCCCTTCAGCATCCGCTTGAGCACATCAAGCGCCTTGCCCGACAGCGTCGCCCCGCCCATCCGGTAATCTTCAAAGGCGCTATAGGCCGCCGGCACCCAATCGGCGACAACCTTACAGATCTCCTCGGCATAGACGCGGATCTCGTATTGTGCATGGGAATCCGCCCGCAACCGCAGAAAATGCAGCAAATTGTGCAGATCGACCTTCCAGTACCACTGCGTATAGATATTGGCCGGCAGGTTCATCCGCGCCAGCTCGCGCGCCAGAGCGTCAGGCTCGCCCTCCTTGCCGATCATTTCCTCATAATGGTCATAGCAGCGCGCCGCATCGCCCTTGAGTATCTCCAGCACCCGCTCTGAGGCCTGCGCCGAAAGCGGCTCGCCACGGCCCTGATTGTTGATCACAGATTGCGCCGCGAGCTGCTCGGGCTGCGGGATATAAAACTCCCGGTCAAGGATCGAGTAGCGCGCCGAATATTCGTTCACATTCGCGGTCCGGTGGCGGATCCACTGACGCGCCACAAACACAGGCAGCTTCACGTGCAGCTTGAGTTCACACATCTCAAAGGGCGTCGAATGCCAATGCCGCATCAAATAGCGGATCAGCCCCTCGTCATTCTGGACAGATTTCGTGCCCTTGCCATAGCTCACACGTGCCGCCTGACAGATCGCCGCATCATCGCCCATATAGTCGATCACACGGACAAACCCGTGATCCAGCACAGGGTAAGCCTTGTAAAGATGCGCCTCCATCCCCGCGCTCACCGCCCGCAGCGTCGGCGTCGATGTCGCGCGCAATGTCTCGATTTCGGCCTGCTGGTCTGGGGTCAGAGACATGAAGCGTATCCTTTTATTCCGTCTGAGTCGTTTGTGACTATATCTTGTGAAGCGCCCCCATTGAAACACTATAAACTGCGTTAAAATGCAACGGGTCAGAATTCATCCTCCCGCCCCTCCTCAGGCCGATTGACAACCTCGCCGCAAAGGGCGATTTTCGCCGGATGTTGTGTAACAAGGGTCTGTTTTAATGAAACGTTTTGCCGCGGTCTTGGCCACTCTGAGCTTTCTAAGCGCCTGTAGCGGCGACGGAACCAACCCCTTTGATCCCCCCGCCCAAGCCGTCACAGACGCCAGCACAGTGAACAGCAAATACCTGTTTGATCGCGATGAAAACCTGACCGTCAACAGCGTCACCTATGATCAGGCCGCCAACGAACTTCTGATCAACAACCTGCCGTTTGACGGCCCCTCCCAGCGCTACGAGCACAGCCGCCTGCAAAACGGCGTTGATGTCTATCGCAGCATTCAAACGCCCACAACAGGTCAGGTGCGCAGCTATGCGGTGTTTATGAAAAACACCAATGCCCAAGTCACAGCCGCCGCCGGCCAAACCTGGGCCGGCTTCGGCTATGCGGGGGCCAACCTCAAGCGCTCGGCCTTTGCCCTGCCGGGTGGCGCGGGCGAATATGTCTATCTCGGCACCTATGGCGCCCTGCGCAACCGCGACGACGGACCAAACCTTGAGATCGTCACAGGCGAGGTCAGGCTGACTCTGGACATCCTTGATCTTGACAATACATCAAGCAGCTCGGAGACCGACGCCACCATCGAAGGCGCCATTACCGGCGCGATCCGAAACCGCCTGAGAACCCGGCCCGATGGCACAGCCATCGACGCCCAACTGCCAGACATCTCTCTTGTTCTGGTTCAATACGACCCTGCCACAGGCAGCTTTGATGAGGGCGAGGTCAGGACCTATTTTGACACAGATGAGCGTGACACAGGCACTTGGGAGGGGCTGATCGCGGGGCCGCAAGGCGAGAGTTTGGCCGGCTATCTTGTCATGACAGGCACCGCCGAAATACAAAATGTCAGCTATGAAGTCATCGACTGGACCAATCCGGGCACAGGCGAAACCGGCACCGCCGAGGGCTACACCACAGATGCCGATTACGACCGGATTTTGGCCATGGTCAACGCCGGCGTGCCCGTGCCGCGCCAAACGGCTGTCCTGCCGGCGGGGGCGGTGGCCGATGGTCCGGCGCGGATCGAGGAAGTCCGCTTTGAATCCCTCGCAAACGCCCGCGAGGTCGGCGTCTTTTCAACAGACCGCGCGCCGACAGATCTCACGCCGCTTCCCTAAGCCGATGCGCGCGCGCCCCGCCCCGTCCCGGCCCGGCCTCACAGGCTTGGCGCGCCTCACAGGCCGAGGTGGGCTTCTCCCTGCGCTGGTCGCGCTTTGCCTTCTCGCCGCGCCGGTTCTGGCACAGGACAGCCCGCGGCGGCTCACCCCGCCCGAGGCGCGCAGCTTTGCCCTCAGCCTTCTGCATCAGGGCGAGCCAAGGGCCGCCCGCGCCCTTGCCCTTGGTCTCTTGCAAAAAGACAGCCGCGACTATACCGCCCTTATGGTTCTTGCCGAGGCCGAGAGCCGCCTTGGCCGCCCCGCAGCAGCCAAATTCGCCGCCCGGCGCGCCTGGCGCTCCACCACAGTTGAACAAGAGCGCTTCGCCGCCGCCTTTGTGATGTCGGGTATTCTGAAATCCGAAGAGAAATTCGGCCAAGCCCAGCTCTGGCTGCGCCGCGCCAGCGCCGCCACAGACGCGCCCCACTATGAAGCCGCCGCCCGCACGGCCTATCGCCGCGTGCAAGCCGAAAACCCTTGGAGCCTCAGCTTCAATCTTTCTCTGGCGCCCAGCTCCAATGTCAACGGCGGCCCGAAGGACAACAGCTATACCATCGGCGGCCTGCTGGTCGATCCGACCGCCGTGCCGCTCTCGGGCCTTGAAATAGGCACCATGCTCAGCCTCAGCCGCCGCTTCAAGCCGGGCGACGTCGGCC
>JAHBAN010000210.1 GCA_018500075.1 Flavobacteriia bacterium
CCGGCAATCCCGTTTGCATAGCGCGCAAAAGAAGACAGCATCGCGGCGTTTTCTGGGTCCATGATAAAGTTAAGGAAGGTCTTGGCCTCATCCACATTCTTGGCATCTGACAGGATCGCCGCGTTGTCCATCCAGACCGGGAAGCCGGTCTGCGGATAGCCAAAGCCGATATCGGCGTTCTTCTCACGCGCGCGGAAAGAGGCCCCGTTCCAGTTCACACCGGCCGCCACATCGCCCGCCGCAAACTTCTCGATCATGCCATAATCCATCGAGATCCAGTTTGGCTTTGCGGCCTGCAAGGTGTCGCGCACTTTCATCAGGACGTCTTTATCCGCCGTGCACTGCTCCCCGCCCACATAGTGAATGGCCATCCCCATCACGTCGTTCATCTCGGGCACAACATTGATCTTGCCCTTCAGCTCCTCGGGCGGATCAAAGATCACAGCGGCGGTGTTGATATCCCCGCCATAGATCGCTGTGTTCACGGTCACACCAACGGTGCCCCACTGCCAAGGCACAGTATAGTTGCGGCCTTTGTCAAACTCGACATCAACCCACTGCGGGTCCATGTGCTTGAAGTTTTCCATCTCGTTGGGCTTTGATTCCATCAACAGCCCCTCACCCACAAAAATAGGGATATAAGTCCCCGACGGGACCACAATATCAAAGCCGTGCCCGCCCGCTTTGATCTTGGCCAGCGCCGTATCATTGCTGTCATAATCGGTGATCGTCACTTTGATACCTGTCTCGGCCTCAAACTTCGTGATCATTTCGGGCGAGGTATAATTGCCCCAGTTGTAGATGTTGAGCTCGCCGTCCGCATAGGCGGGGGCCGCCAGCACCAGTGCCATAGCTACCATTGTTTTTTTCATTGTGTAGTCTCCCTGTGGTTGGTTTCGGGTGGTTGATTTCGGGTTGGTCTAGTTTCTTATTTTACTCAACAGCGTGAATCCGATCACCATCGTGACCGAAATTCCGATCAGCACTGTCGAGATCGCATTGATCTCGGGCGTAATGACACGACGCAACTGCCCCAGCATATAGGTCGGCAAAGTGTCCTGCCCCGCTGATTTGACAAATTCGGTGATCACAACGTCATCCAGAGAAATCACAAAAGCCAACATCGCACCGGCCAGAATTCCGGGCCAGAGCTGTGGCAGGGTGATCCGGCGAAAGGCCTGAAACGGCGTCGCATAGAGGTCGGCCGCCGCCTGCTCAAGGCTGAGGTCCATCCCCTGAAGCCGCGCGCGGATCGGCAGATAAGCGAAAGGAATGCAAAAGGCCGAATGCGCGATGACAAGATACAAAAGCCCCGAATATCCGGTTGCAACCTTGATCATCGCAAAGAAAATCAGAAGCGCCACCGCCGTCACGATTTCAGGAACCATCAGCGGCTGGTTGATCATGGCAAACACAGCCCCCTGACCGCGAAACTTGCGGGTCCGCGTGGTCGCCAAAGCCGCCAGAACAGCAACCGTTGTCGAAATCAGCGAGGCCCAAACCGCAATCACGAGGCTGCGCACAGTGGCCTCCTGCACCAGCTCGTTTTCCCAAGCCGACTGATACCAGCGCCATGAAAACCCCTCCCAGATCGCAATCGAGCTTCCCGAGTTGAAAGAATAGGCCACAAGCAAAAGAATGGGCAGATACAGCAGCACAAAACACGCAACCGCCAGCGTCGCAAAGCCCGTTTGACGGCGGATGTTGAAGCCTTTCTGCTCAGCCATGCTTCACCTCCTCATTGCCGACCGCGCGCACATACGTGAGCAGCGCAACCATAACAATCGCCAGCAGCGTGATCGAAAGCGCCGCCCCGAGCGGCCAGTTGCGCCCCTGCCCGAACTGAAGCTCGATGAGATTTCCAAGCATAAGCTGATTGCCCCCGCCCAATACCCGCGGCGTCACATAGGCCCCAAGCGAGGGCACAAAAACAAGGATTGACCCCGCAATCACGCCGGGCTTCACAAGCGGCAAGATCACACGGCGCAGCACTTTCAGGCGTGTGGCATAGAGATCATACCCCGCCTCAACGAGGCTGAAATCGAGCCGCTCCATCGAGGCATAAAGCGGCAGAACCATCAGCGGCAGATAGACATAAACCATGCCCACAGCGATGGAAAACTCGGTGTAAAGCATCTGGATCGGCTCGTCGATCACCCCGAGCGCCATCAAGACAGTGTTCACCGTCCCCTCGTTGCGGATCAGCTCCACAATCGCAAAGGTGCGAATGAGCAGATTGGTCCAGAACGGAATGATAATCAGCAACATCCAGAAATCACGCTGCTTTTTGGGACGGGTCGCAATAAAGTAAGCCGTCGGAAACCCGAAGAAAATACAGGCCAGCGTGGTCATCAGCGAGAGCTTCACAGAGCGCCAGAAAATGCTCAGATGAGCATCGGAAAACCCGAGCGTATCGTCAAAGATATCGCGCTGCATAAAGACATTAAACCAGGCATCCGAGGACAGGCTCCACTCGACGCCGCCATAATCGCCCGCCGTCAGGAAGGAATAAACCAGCGTGATCAGCAATGGCCCGCTTGCCGCAAAAACAAGCAGGACAAGGGCCGGCGCAAGCAACATCCAGCGCACCCGCGAGACTCTTCTGGCTTCCCTCTGAGACAGATCAGCCATGGCTCAATCCCTCAAGACCTGCGCGACACCCGCGCCAAACGTAACACCAACCCGTGCGCCGCTTTCAAAGTCTGCCGGCGCATCCGGGCTGTTTTGCTTGCGGATCACAAAACCCGTCCCGTCATCGAGCTGCACATGATAATGCGTATCGGTCCCGAAATAGACCACATTGCCAAGCCTGCCGGTCAACATCCCCTCCGCTTCAGACACCAAAGATGTATGCTCCGGGCGAAGCGCCAGCGTGACCTGCCCGCTCATATCCGCCCCCTCATGGCTGCGCGCCGTTGTGGTCTTCCCTGAGGCCAGCCGCACAGTGGCGGTCGGCCCTGCGCTCGAAACCAGCTCGGCCGGCAGGAAATTCGTATCGCCGATAAAATCGGCCACAAACCGCTCGGCAGGCTGATCATAAATATCACGCGGACCACCGATCTGGCGGATCGAACCTGCGCTCATCACAGCGATACGGTCCGACATCGTCAGGGCTTCTTCCTGATCGTGGGTCACAAAAATAAATGTAATGCCGGTTTCTGTCTGAAGCCGTTTCAGCTCGAGTTGCATCTCCTTGCGCAGCTTGAAGTCAAGCGCGCTCAAAGGCTCGTCAAGCAGCAAAACCTTGGGCTTGGGCGCCAGCGCACGCGCCAGCGCCACCCGTTGCTGTTGCCCGCCCGAAATCTGACCGGTCTGGCGGTCCGCCATCGCCGTCATCTGCACCAGCTCCATCATCTCCCCGACGGTCGCCCTGATTTCGGCCTTCGGCTTGCCCAGCATTTCAAGCCCGAAGCCGATATTCTCGGCCACAGTCAAATGGGGAAAGAGCGCATAACTCTGGAAAACCGTGTTCACAGGCCGCTTGTAAGGCGGCAGCTCCAGCAGGTCTTCGCCAAACATTTCAAGCGCGCCGGAGGTCGGATGCTCAAACCCGGCAATCATGCGCAACAGCGTGGTCTTGCCACAGCCCGACGGGCCAAGCAGCGTGAAAAACTCGTTGTCTTTTATCTCAAGGCTGGCATCCGCCAAAGCCACAACAGGCGGCTGGCCCGGATAGACTTTGCGCAAATGTCTCACGCTGATCGCAGTGCTCAAATTCCAATCTCCCGTTGTGCCGCTTTTGTCAGACCGTCTTTTCTGATCCCAACCGCATCTCTCGTTGCCGATATGATTGCGCCGATCTTGACTTTAGGTAATACCCCTATTGGGGTAGTTATTCAGGAATATTGCTGAATTTGGGGGGTATAAATCATGTCCGATCTTACGTCTCGCGATATTTCGCGCCTCACCAAGGCCATGGCTGCGGTGCAAAACGAATCTTTTTTCAAAGCGTTGAAAAACCTTCTGCGCGCCAAACTTCACTTTGACACGCTGCTGATCTTGCAGTTCACCCGTGGCAGCCCGCCCGAGCTGATCTCGGGCTGGCTCCGCCGCCCCATCATTCCCAGAGAGGCGCTGACAGCCTATATTGAAGGTGCCTACAGGCTCGATCCGTTCTATCAATTTACGCAGACCCCGCCAGACGGCGCCCTCTATCGCCTCGCCGATATCGCTCCCGACCGTTTCTTCACCGGCGAATACTACCTGCAATATTACAGCGAAACCCACCTCTGTGACGAAGTCGGCCTGCTGCTGCCGCTCGGCTCGGGGACAATGGCCCATCTCTCCATGAGCCGCCGCGAGGAGGCCGGCCCCTTCAAACGCAAAGAGCTGCAATGTCTACAGCACTATAGCCCGCTGCTGCTTCACTTGCTCAAGGCCCATTGCGCAGAGCGTCAAGGCCAAGTCAGCCAGAGCCAGCCCTCCCCGGCGCAACCCTTCGCAGACGTGATTCAGGCCGAACTGGCCCAGGCGCTCGGCGTGCACCTCACCCGGCGCGAAGCCGAGATTTCAGAGCTGGTGATCCAAGGCCACTCCAATGCCTCGGCAGCCCTCAAACTCGGCATCGCTTATGAAACCGTCAAAGTGCACCGCCGCAACATCTACCGCAAACTGAGCATCTCCTCCCAAGGCGAGCTTTTTGCCCTGCTCAAAGACCTGCTCTAAGCGCGCCCTGCGGCGTCCCGCACCAAGTCGGCGACATCCCTCAGTTGTTCGATCAAAGGGCTTGTCTTGCGCCAGATCATCCCGACACTGCGCGCAGGCTCGGGTGCCGCAAACCGCGCCACAGCCACAGAGGCCGAACGTGTCTCCACAGGCACAGCCATCTCCGGTATCAGAGTGACTCCCATCCCCGCACCGACCATCTGCACCAATGTCGACAGCGAGCTGGCGTCAAATCCGTCTCGTGGCCGCACCTGCGGAATCGAACACACCGAAAGCGCCTGATCGCGAAAACAATGCCCCTCCTCCAGAAGCAAAAGCCGCATCTGGCTCAGACTCTCTGCGCTCGGCACAGGCAGCGCGGCCTCTCCCTCGGGCCGTACCAGAACAAAGCTCTCCTCAAAGAGCGGCACCTCCTCAAAGCTCGGCTCCGAAACCGGCAAAGCCAGAATCGCCGCATCAAGCCGCCCCTCGTCCAGTTCGGTCAGCAGCTTGGATGTCAGCGTCTCGCGCACCTGAATATCAAGCCGCGGATAGCGCGCCGCCAGCGCCTTGAAAACCCGCGGCAAAAGATACGGCGCAATCGTGGGAATAACCCCGAGCCGCAGCCGCCCGCTAAACTCCTCCCGCGCCTTGCGCGCCATCTCCTCAAGCTCTTGCGCCCCCCGCAGGACACCCCGCGCATGGCGCCCGAAATCCTCGCCAAACGCGGTCAGCCTGACCTGCCGCGCGCCCCGCTCAAACAGCGCCATACCAAGCTGGCCCTCAAGCTCCTTGATCTGCATCGAGAGCGCCGGCTGCGACACAGAACACAGCTCCGCCGCACGGCCAAAATGCCCCTGCCCAGCAAGAGCCTCAAAATAGCGCAACTGTTTCAATGTGATATTTGCCATAATTAAAAATTATCAAAGCGATTAGAAAATGCAACTTATTCCTATCGTCGATTTGGGTTAGACCCAGTCTAGGAGTCGTAAGAGTCGGCGCAGCCGCGCCCGGCAATATCAGGGAGATATGACATGGACGGAAACAACGTAGGCAAATGCCCAGTCATGCACGGCGCAGCCAGCATGAACACCCGCTCAAACCGCGATTGGTGGCCCAATCAACTCAATCTCAAAATCCTGCACCAGCATGACAAAAAGTCAGACCCGATGGGCGAAGGCTTTGACTATGCCGCAGAGTTCAAAAAACTCGATCTCGCCGCGCTCAAGGCCGATCTCACCGCCCTGATGACAGACAGTCAGGAATGGTGGCCCGCCGACTACGGCCACTACGGCCCATTCTTTATCCGCATGGCATGGCACGCCGCAGGCACCTACCGCACAGCCGATGGCCGCGGCGGCGCAGGCACAGGCAACCAGCGCTTCGCCCCGCTCAACAGCTGGCCTGACAATGGCAACCTCGACAAGGCCCGCCGCCTGCTCTGGCCGATCAAGCAAAAATACGGAAACAAGATTTCATGGGCCGATCTCTTTGTGCTGACAGGCAATGTCGCCATCGAAAGCATGGGCGGGCCAACCTTTGGCTTCGCCGGTGGCCGCCCCGACATCTGGGCACCCGAAGAAGATATCTACTGGGGCGATGAAGCCGAATGGCTCGGCGATGCCCGCTACTCGGGCGATCGCGAGCTGGCCAACCCGCTCGCAGCGGTGCAGATGGGCCTGATCTACGTGAACCCGGAAGGCCCCAACGGCAATCCTGACCCGCTTGCCTCTGGCCGTGACATCCGCGAAACCTTCGCACGCATGGCCATGAACGATGAAGAAACCGTCGCGCTGGTGGCCGGCGGCCACACCTTCGGCAAAGCCCACGGCGCGGGTGACCCCGCTCTCGTCGGCGCAGACCCGGAGGCCGCGCCGATCGAGCAAATGGGCTTTGGCTGGAAGAACAGCCACAAGTCCGGCAAAGGCGTCGACACCACCACATCAGGCATCGAAGGCCCGTGGACAGCCAACCCGATCCAGTGGGACAACGGCTATTTTGATCTGCTCTTCGGCTACGAATGGGAGCTGACAAAATCACCCGCCGGCGCGCACATCTGGCATCCGGTCAACCTCAAAGACGAAGATCACGCCTTTGAAGTGGACGGCTCCGGCAAGAAAGTCATCCCCATGATGACAACCGCCGACATGGCCATGCGCATGGACCCGGCCTATGAGAAAATCTCGCGCCGCTTCCATGAGAACCCAGAGGAGTTCGCCGATGCTTGGGCGCGCGCCTGGTTCAAACTCACCCACCGTGACATGGGCCCGAAAGCGCGCTACCTCGGCGCAGAAGTCCCCGCCGAAGATCTGATCTGGCAAGACCCGATCCCGGCCCACACCGGCCCAATGATCAACGAGGCCGATATTTCTGCCCTCAAGGCGGCACTGCTCGGATGCGGCCTCTCCACGGCAGAGCTTGTCAAAACAGCTTGGGCCTCGGCCAGCACCTTCCGCGCCTCCGATATGCGCGGCGGCGCCAACGGCGCGCGCATCCGCCTTGCCCCGCAAAACAGCTGGGAGGCCAACGAACCAGAAGCGCTCGCCAAAGCTCTCGAAGCGATTGAAGCGGTGCAAGCCGAATTCAACGCAAAGGGCGGCGCACAGGTGTCTCTCGCCGATCTGATCGTGCTCGGCGGCACCGCCGCCATCGAGGCCGCCTCAGGCGTCTCTGTGCCCTTCACACCGGGGCGCACAGACGCCAGCGAAGCGCAGACCGATGCCGCCAGCTTTGAGCCGATGGAGCCTGAAGCCGACGGCTTCCGTAACTACCAAAAGCAGGAATACGCGATTGCCGCCGAAGCCATGCTCGTTGACCGCGCCCAGCTTCTGACGCTCACCGCGCCAGAAATGACAGTGCTGCTCGGCGGCTTGCGCGCCCTTGGGGCTGTGCACGGCGCGTCCTGCCACGGTGTCTTCACAGAGACCCCCGGCAAGCTGACAAACGACTTCTTCCGCACCATCACCGATATGGGCATCACATGGTCCCCCGCAGGGGATGGTGTCTATGAAGGTCGCGATGCGTCGGGCAAGGTGAAATGGACCGGCACACGAGCCGATCTCGTCTTTGGCTCAAACTCCCAGCTGCGCGCCCTCTCCGAGCTTTATGCTCAGGACGACAGCACAGAGAAGTTCGTCGCCGATTTTGTCGCCGCCTGGACCAAAGTGATGAACGCCGACCGCTTCGATCTGGCGTAACCCTCACCCCATACAAACAACAAAGGCGCAGCCCGCAAGCTGCGCCTTTTTTTCTGAACGACCGCAAGGCTCACATCACAGGTCTTCGCAGGTTTTTGGAATGCGGGCCGCTAAGTCAGCTCAAGCGTCACAGCTTGCAACCCGTCTATTCCGCCGACGATTTTGTCGCCTGCGGTGACAGGCCCAACGCCGGCAGGTGTCCCAGTCAGGATAATGTCACCGGCCCCAAGGTGATAATAGCGCGACAGATGCGCCACAATCTCACCACAGCTCCAGACCATCTCGGCAAGGCTGGCGTCCTGCCGCGTTTCGCCGTTGACCTCAAGATAGATCCGCTGCCCTGACACCGCGCCAAACTCCGCCGCTTTGGTCAAAGGCCCGAACACAGCCGAGCCTTCCACATCCTTGCCAAGCGACCAGGGCCTGCGGTTGTCCTTGCCGTCCTGCTGGCGGTCCCGCCGCGTCATATCCAGCGCCGATCCGTAAGCATAGATCGCCGCCTGCGCCTCAGCAGCGCTGGCCCGAAAGACAGATGCGCCAAGCACAAAGGCAAGCTCCATCTCGTGATGATAATTCTCGGTGCCCGGCGGATAGGGCAGAACCGCCCCGCTCTTGACCGCGTGCGCCACCTGCTTGGTAAAATACCACGGCGCTTCCCGATCAACTTCATTGCCCATCTCAAGCGCATGGGCCGCATAATTGCGCCCGACGCAGAAAATGCGCCGCAGCGGATAGGCTTTGTCCTCTCCCGTGACCTCAAGTGCAAAAACATCCGCTGGTTCGAATAGATAATCGCTCACGTGGCGTCCCCCTCTGTTGCGCAGAGCCTCTCACAGTTTCCCGAGGAGCAAAAGAGCGAGAGCGCGCGCCGAAAAACAGCAAGCGCTATTTCTTCTTCACATATTGCGTCAGAATAACAATCCGCTGGCCTTCGACACGCCCTTCAATGTGCTCGGGGGTGTCGGCCACAAGGCTGATCCCGCGCACCGCAGTTCCGCGCTTGGCGGTAAACCCCGCGCCCTTCACCGGCAGATCCTTGATCAAAACAACAGTGTCCCCCTGCGCCAAAGCCGCGCCATTGGCGTCCTTATGAGCAGATTGCGCGGCGACATTCTCGGCCCAAGCCTGCGTCACGTCGTCTAGGTAAAGCTGCTCTGCCAGATCCTGCGCCCAGCTCTCGCCAGAGAGCCGCTTGAGCATCCGCGCCGCAATCACCTGAACAGCAGGCGCCTCATGCCACATCGCCGACGCCAGCCCGCGCCAATGGCTGGGGTCAGGCACCCCCGCGATCTGCTCGGCGCAAACCGCGCAGACCTGCGCTTGCGCACCCGCCGGCCCGCCCTCCACATCAAGAAAAATCAGCTCGGCATCAGCAGAGCAAAACGGACAGCTCATCAGGCACTCCTTCTTTTGGCTTGCCCTGCTCTACAGGCTCGGTGCGGCACTGTCTTCAGGTGTTTTCATACACCGCTTTGGCGACATACCATGTCACAGGGATCGAGACGAGAAACCCGATCAGCGCCGACAAAAGCACCGGCTGAAGCGTGTCATAGCCCATTGTCAGAGCCGCAACCATAGCCACACCCGCGAGCGTTGTGCCGATGAACAAATGAAAAATAAGCGCAATACGAAGCATAGCTGTCCCTTTCCGTGGCCTAGCATATGAGATGAGTCTACGCCCCCGAAAGCCGCGCTTCTTTGATCTGGGTCAGATTGGCCTAGGGCGCGCGCTTCATCCGCGCCATAAGATCGTCCTTAAGCACAAACTGGTGATAGAGCGCGCCGATGATATGCAGCGCCACAAAGCCGAGCATCCCAAAGCGCAACAGCCCGTGCCCATCGGCCGCAGTCTGGCTTGCGCCAAACCACGCCACAGCGCCCGATACAGGCATCAGGATCAGCAAGACATAGAGCATCCCATGGGTAAGATGCGCCAGCGCGCGGCCAAGCGGCCCCTCCCTCTCAGGCAAAGGCGGCACCCCGTGCTTGCGCCGCAGGCCGAGCCGCCAGAGCGCGAGAACAAGCACAAGCATCCCCCCCGCCACATGGCCCGCCACCAGCGGCGAAAAGGCACTCTCGCCGCCCTTCATCCACACACCAAACGCCGCGCGGATCGGCTCATGGCCGATAAACTGCGCCGCGATCAGCACAAAAACCAGCCAATGCAGGATGATCTGTGATCTCGCATATCCCATTGCTTTTCCTCCTAAATCCCGCGTGGCGCAGCAGCGCACGCCTTCGGCCGCTACGTGGCACAGGCGGCACAAAGCGGCGCTGCAGGCAAAAGCTCAAGCCGCGCCGCCGCGATCTCGCCACCACATTTGACACACGCGCCATATGTGCCCGCCGCAACCCGCGCCAAAGCCGCATCGATCTGGCGCAGCTCGGCCAGCTCCTGCGCGCCCAGCGCTTCCAGAACCTCATCTCCCTGCCGCTCGGCAGAGCGGTCTTCCCAGTCTTGCGAGACGGGTTCGTCAAGCTGATCCTCAACCGCCTCAAGATGCGCCGTCAACTCCGCCCTACGCGCAAGAAGTGTCTGCTTTGCCAGTTCAATATCCATGTCCGCCTCCCATTGGGTGTCCGAAGGAGGATGGGGCGGATCAGGAAAGCGTGCATTGATTTGGGTCAAGGGGGGAGAAGCGCATCGCCAGACCGTGGGCAGGCGACCTTACGCTTGTTTAACGCACTTTATCCCAGCCAGGTCCGCACACCCTCAGAGGGGCGCGCCACCCTCACCAAATCGCCAGCCCAAGGGACGGTCTGGCGATGCGCGGCGGCCTACGGCCTTGATTCCGCGCTCAAGAAACAGATCATTTGCATGAGATTAGGCTTCTTTCTTTCGATAAAATTTCATCACAAAATCGGATGTTTTCCCACTCAACTTCATATTGACTGGCCCTTTGATGAACTTAATGCCGTGGTTGGCAATTTGGCCAGTTTCAGGATTTTTCCAGAATTTGTCCTTAATCTCTCTTAGGTATCTTTGTTCGGGAATAGCAAAGTTACTCTTTGTCTCAGCAAAAGCTTGATAAATAGAGAAAGACGCAAGATCAGCTAAACCTAGAAGAGGTTCCTCTTTTTTGCCTTCAGCACGAATACAAAGAGGATCGATCCTCGAAAGATAATTTGCTCTTCTGTCAAATGGGGTGATTCTAATTTGGCGCACGTAGTTTCGTAACCGCTGATAGTCGTGAGTTTTCTTTTCGAAAATCACAGAAAGCTGGTCGCTACCAATGTTTTCATAGTGCATGAAATGAGCAACTCGTTCCAGCAAGTAGCCTGCACATTTGTTGTAGTAATCTTGCTTCTCTTTATCGCCTTCGATCTGTTTTCGGTAATCTTCTATAGTAGCTTTTTTAGAAACCACACCAAAGAGAAGCACTCTAAGGCTCATTACTCGCCGTGCAAAATAGCATCGCTTTAAATGCGAGAGCATCAGTGCAATGCAGAGCCTTAACATCAAGCTCGGCTCGCAGTTCATTCAGAAATGCTCTGTAATCGGCCAGATGCTTTATCGGAATCAATACTCCACCGAAAACCAGATATGGATCAGAACCGAATTGTCGCTCATCAGTTCGAAATTTATCTAAGTCTTGATCGCCGCTTTCATCTACAAAAAGCGTGTAATGGACCTTGGGCAATACTCAACCACTTAATTTTGAAGGAAATACGCCACTCAACTTTAAGCTTAGCCCCATCCATCTTCAACACCAAGCCTGCAACACCCCGCACGCTCAGAGTGAGGGCGAGCACGCCATACTATCCGCCACCTCTGGCCACCGTTCAAAGCAAGCCCAAATCACCCATCCATCTTCAGCGCAGAAATAAACGCTTCCTGCGGGATATCC
>JAHBAN010000232.1 GCA_018500075.1 Flavobacteriia bacterium
CGCGAGGGCCAGCTCCTCTTTACCTATCTTCACCTCGCGCCAGACCCCGAGCAAACCCATGATCTGCTCGCCTCCGGCTGCACCGCCATCGCTTACGAAACCGTCACAGACGAGCGCGGCGGCCTGCCCCTGCTGGCCCCCATGTCCGAAGTGGCGGGCCGTCTCGCGCCCCAAGTCGGCGCTTGGACCTTGCAAAAGGCCAATGGCGGGCGCGGTGTGCTGATGGGCGGCGTGCCCGGTGTTGGCCCTGCGCGCGTTGTGGTCATGGGCGGGGGCGTTGTCGGAACCCACGCCGCCAAGATCGCCGCAGGCATGGGCGCCGATGTCACCGTGCTTGACCGCTCGCTGCCGCGCCTCAAATATCTCGATGACGTCTTCGGCGGCAGCTTCAAAAACCAGTATTCCACAGCAGGTGCCGCCGCCGAGCTGATCCGCGATGCCGATATGGTCATCGGCGCGGTGCTCATCCCCGGCGCCGCCGCGCCCAAACTGATCAGCCGCGCCCAGCTTGGCGAGATGAAGCCGGGTGCCGTGCTTGTCGATGTGGCGATCGATCAGGGCGGTTGCTTTGAAACCTCCCGCGCCACAACCCACGCCGACCCGATCTATGACGTGGACGGCATCATGCACTACTGCGTTGCCAATATGCCCGGTGCGGTCGCGCGCACCTCGACAATCGCCCTTGGCAACGCGACCATGCCCTTCATGCTGGCGCTCGCCGACAAAGGCTGGAAGCAAGCCTGCGCCGATGATGCGCATCTGCTCGCCGGCCTCAATGTGCACGCCGGCAAGCTGACCTATTTCGCCGTCGGCGAAGCGCTCGGCCTTGATGTCATGTCACCGCAACTTGCGATCAAATGACCCTCTGGTGCGCCGTCACTGCCCCCTACAGGGTTAACGCCCCGTAGGGGGCGCAGTCTCTGCGCACCTTAGGCCGCCCCCGTAGGGGGCGCAGTCTCTGCGCACCTTAGGCCGCCCCCGTAGGGTGCGCAGTCTCTGCGCACCACACTCAAGACAAACCAGCTGTATCGCGACGGAAAATGAGCGCCCCCCGTATCAGTCTCGTAAAACAGACTGTGAGGTTCCCCATGCTCTCCCGCCTTTCCCCCTACTGGCTCTGGCTCCTTCTGAGCCTCCCGGCTTTGGCCGTGCTCAACGATGTGCTCACCTCGACAGACCCCAAAGCCCTCAAACACGCGCTGCACCCGTCAGGCGAGTTTGCCGCGCGCTTTATGATTGTCTCGATGATGGCCACACCGCTCGCCATGCTTTTTAAAGGCAAGAGCTTCCCCATCTGGCTCAAGAAAAACCGCCGCTCTTTCGGCGTGGCGGCTTTCGCCTATGCGGCCCTGCACCTCGGGTTCTATCTCGTCTCGCGGGGCAGCTTTGAGAAAATCCTCACCCAAGCCACCCATTTTGACATCCTCACAGGCTGGCTCGCCTTCCTGATTTTCCTGCCGCTCGCGGCCACATCTTTTGACGCCGCCGTGCGCGCGCTTGGCCCCCGCTGGAAAAGCGTGCAACGCTGGGTCTACGCCGCCGCCGTGCTCACACTTCTGCACTGGGCCGCAAAAGACGGCTGGGAGGGGCTGCCGCCCGCGCTGGTGAACTTCACACCGCTCATCCTGCTCGAAGGCTACCGGATCTGGTATTGGTATATCCGTCCGCGCCCCGCGCGCACGGCCTGAAACAGCCAAAGCGCGCACCACGGGTCCAACACCCCGTAGGGTGCGCATTCACTGCGCACCACCCCGTCACCAAACCAAAAAACCCCGCGCAATCGCGCGGGGCTTTTTCGGTCGGTTTGTGGTAGCGTGAGGTGGACTTGAACCACCGACCCCAGCATTATGAGTGCTGTGCTCTAACCAACTGAGCTATCACGCCATTCACAACCGATGTGGGCGAATTAGCCAAGCCTTGCAGCGGAGTCAAACACAAAACTTCCCCAAGCGTCCAAATTGCAGGAGGCCCGCTGCAAAAAGCCGGCCCTTGCCGTTTGAACCTTCAGCGATGCGCCTATTTCTTGGCAAGCGCATCGCGGATTTCCGCGAGCAGCTCAAGCTCTGTCGGCCCCGCCGGAGCAGCTTCTTCGGGGGCGGCCTCTTCCTCGGCCTTGGCGGCGTCTTTCACCTTGTTGACCGAGCGCACAAGCATGAAGACCACAAAGGCAATGATCAGGAAATTGATCACCGCCATAATGAAGCTACCATAGGCAAAGACCGCCGCACCGCTCTCGCGCGCAGCCTCAAGCGAAGCGCCCTCGGCCACAGCGCCAGACAGCACCGCATACATATTGCTAAAGTCGACACCGCCCAAAGCGAGGCCGATGATCGGGTTGATCAGATCGGCCACCAAAGAGCCGACAATCGCCGTAAAGGCCGCGCCGATGATAATCCCGACGGCCATATCCATAACATTGCCCTTGGCAATAAAGTCCTTGAATTCGTTTAGCATTGGTTCACTCGTCCCTGAAAATACTCTGTGCCGGCTCACCGGCTGGGCGCATCCTAACACAGCAGCGCAAAAAAGCAGCCCTGTTTCACGGGGAATTAACGCCCTGACCGCCCCCTACTCTGGCAGCGCCCCGCTCAGCACATAGCGCAGGATCTGCGCCACTTCTTCGGGCTTGCGCGCCACAGCCAGCGCGGCGGCGTCGACTTCTTTCAAGGCGTGGTCATGCTCAGGCTGCTGCAAGATGATCAGGCTCTTGCCCAAGGCGCTCGCATAGCCTGCATCAAAGGCCGCGTTCCACTGCTTGTATTGCGCCCCAAAGCGCACCACGACAACATCCGCCTCGCCAATCGCCTTGCGGGTGCGGATGGCGTTCAAACTCGCGCCCTTGCGGTCGTGCCAGAACTTATCCGCCTCGGCCCCCAGAATGGCCACGCCACAGTCGTCAGAGGCCGCATGGTCGGTCACAGGCGCGCTAAAGCTCACATCCAGCCCCGCGCAGGCCGCAATGATCTGCTCACGCCAATCGGTGTGAATTTCGCCGCTCAAATAGACTTTCATGTCGCTCTCCTCAGTCTGGTTTGCGCGCCACAACATAGCGCGAAATGGCGGGCCAGTTGCCGGCCTCAACCGTCTCAAAGCCCGCACCTGCTATCAGCCGGTCCACATCACTCATCCGCCAAAGCCCCACTTCGGGCGCCTTGCCGATCCGCTTGAGCACAGGCAAAACAGCCCGCACCAGAAAGCGCTTCCAGCCAAAGGCGGGGTCTGCCAGACACGGCGTCTTGCTGATCATCAGCCCCCCGGGCGCGAGCATGGCAAAAATATCGCGCATAAGCCCCTCAGGGTCCGGCGTGAGGTGAAACAGGTTGAACCCCATCACCACATCAAAGCGCGCGTCGCGCCGGCTGCTTTCCTGGCTGCTTTCCTGCGTGCTCTCCTGCGCACTCAGCACCAGAAAGCTCAGGTTGGACAGCCCCGCCTCTGCCGCCTTCTCGCGGGCAATCCGCACCATCTCGCCGGATTGGTCGGTGCCAAGATACTGCCCCACAAGCGGCGCAAGGCGCAGCGCGGTGGTGCCGGTGCCACAGCCCAGCTCCAACACCCGCATTTCCGGCGCCAGATGGCTCTGGGTGATGGCGAGCGTGTGCTCGTAATCATCGGCGCTGCGCATCGGGCTTTCGGCGTATTTCGGCGCCATCCTGTCCCAGAACGTCTTGCTGTCCACCATCACTTGCCCCTTCAGGCTTGGCCTAGCCGCGCAGGCTCCCGCCCGTGGCCTTGCTGACTTTCTCGACAATCTTGGCCGCAACAGCCTCGATGTCCTCGTCCTTCAAAGTCTTGTCGACAGGCTGCATCCGCACAGTGATCGCGAGGCTTTTCTTGCCCTCGCCAAGGCTGCCGCCGATAAACTCGTCAAAGACCCGCACCTCCTCGATCAGCGCCTTATCAGCGCCCGCCGCCGCGTTGACCAGCGTCAGCGCCTCGACAGTGGCATCCACAACAAAAGCAAAATCGCGCTCCACAGCCTGCAAATCACGCGCCACCAAAGCGGGCCGCGTGGCGCTCTTCTTGCGCGCTTCAGGCACGTCTTCGGGCCAGATGGTAAAGGCCACAGCCGGCCCTTTCACGCCCATCTCCTTCAGCACCTTGGGGTGCAGCTCGCCAAAAATGCCCAAGACCTTCTTTGGCCCGAGACAGATCTTGCCGTGCCGTCCGGGGTGCCACCACTGCGGCCCGTCGCGCAATATCTGCACCTTGGCAGGCGCCCCAATCGCGCCCAAAACAGCCTCGGCATCGGCCTTGGCGTCAAACACATCGACAGCGCGGCTCTCGCCCAGAATATCCTTTGGCCCCGTCTTGCCGACAAGAAGCCCCGAGACTTGCAAAGCCTGCTCGCCCGGCTCACCGCCGTGAAACACGGGACCAACCTCAAACAAAGCAAGGTCGGCAAAGCCGCGCGCCTGATTGCGCGCCGCCGCCTGCAACAGGCCCACAAGCAGATCGGGCCGCATATGGCTCATCTCGCTTGAAATCGGGTTTGCCAACATGGTGGCCTCGGTGCCGCCGCCAAACAACGCCGCGCTTTTCTGGTCCACAAAAGAATAGGTCACACATTCGTTGTAGCCCAGCCCCGCCGCCATGCGCCGCGCCGCCTGCTCGCGCTTTTGCAGCGGCAGCAAAATCTGCTTGGGCACACCCGCGCTCGCCCGTGTCAAAGGCTTGCCGACAAGTTTGGTCAGGCTGGCTATCCGCGCCACCTCTTCCACGAGATCGGCCTCGCCCAGAACATCAGGCCGCCAGCTCGGCACCTGCGCCATATTGCCCTCAAGCTTGAAGCCGAGCGCCGTCAGCGTCTGGCGCTGCTCTGTCTCGGGAATATCCATGCCCACAAGGCTCTGCACCCGCTTCGCATCGAGCTTATAGGCGCGGCTCACATCCGGCACCTTGCCAGCCACAGTCACATTGCTCGGCTCGCCGCCGCACAGCTCAAGGATCATGGCGCTGGCGTCTTCCATCGCCTGCATATTGTAAGCAGGGTCAATCCCGCGCTCGTTGCGATAGCGCGCATCCGAGTTGATCTTGAGCGCGCGTCCCGTCATGGCAATCTGGATATGGTCCCAGTAGGCCGCCTCAACAAAGACATCGGTCGTCTCCTCGGTGCAGCCGGTGCTAAGGCCGCCCATAACGCCCGCAATGCTCTCAATGCCGTTGTCATCAGAAATCACAACCTGACCGCCGCTGAAGGTGTATTCCTTCTCGTCCAGCCCAACCACGCTGTCGCCCGCCTTGGCGCGATGCACCCGCAGATTGCCGCTCACCTTGCCCGCATCAAAAACGTGCAAAGGGCGGTTGCGATCATATGTGAAGAAATTCGTAATATCGACAAGCTTCGAGATCGGGCGCAAGCCGATCGCCTTCAAACGCTGCTGGAGCCACTCCGGGCTTGGCCCGTTTGTCACACCGCGAATAAGACGGCCCGCAAAGACAAAACAGCCGTCTTCCTTGGCATCCTCCTCAATCGTCACAG
>JAHBAN010000087.1 GCA_018500075.1 Flavobacteriia bacterium
ATGACACATTGTCAGGGGGTGACGGCGATGACAGCCTCTATGGCGGCGACGGCAGCGACGAGCTGAGCGGCGATGTTGGCAATGATCTGCTTCGCGGGAACGAGGGCGATGATACGCTCTTGAGCGGCGATGGCGATGACTCCGTCTTTGGCGGCGCTGGAGCTGACAGCATGGACGGCGGCGCA
Source organism: Flavobacteriia bacterium (assembly GCA_018500075.1). Classification (GTDB taxonomy): domain Bacteria; phylum Bacteroidota; class Bacteroidia; order Flavobacteriales; family Flavobacteriaceae; genus MAG-120531. Next base: position 186 of record JAHBAN010000087.1, read on the forward strand.
GGCATCGACTGGCTGGGCTATAACGACGACACCCTCGGTGTGGCGGTTGATCTGTCGACCGGAGCCGCATCGGGCGGCGATGCGCAAGGCGATACTTTTGCAGGGTTTGAAAACCTCAGCGGCGGCATGGGCAATGACACGTTGACTGGCGATGCCAATGCAAACACCATTCAAGGCAATGCCGGCAATGATTTGATCGACGGCGGCGACGGTGACGATTTACTCGGCGGCGGTGCGGGCGATGATACGGTCTATGCCGGCGCGGGGGACGACACTCTGAACGGCAGCGACGGCGACGACATCATCTATGGTGGCGCGGGCCATGATCTGGCCGATGGGTCGACCGGGGCAGACCAGTTGTTCGGGGACGCCGGAGACGACAGTTTGCAGGGCGGCACGGGCGATGACACTCTGGATGGCGGCGACGGCAATGACCTTCTGAGAGATGCGACCTTTGTCAACGAAGGCTCTTCGCTGGCTGTCGGAGCGAGCCTGCAGATGGGTGAAATGCTCATGTCAGATGACGGCCGCACCGTTTTGGTGGTGCAGACCGATCAGAACGTGGTGATTTATCAAGACCGCGATGGCGACGGCGAGCCAGACTTCTCGCACCTTCCGTTCGGCACCACGAGCGGCTCGGGGCTGTCCTCAATTCGGCTGGAGGCTGATGGCACACTGGTCGGCCTGAGCGAGACAGGGAGCACCCTGTTCAGCCTCGGCACCCCCAACGGCTCTCCGGCCACGGGGCTGACGGTCGGGGATGACGGAAACGTTGTCATCGCCACCACCGGCGCAGACAGCTATGTGTCTGGCACGGATGGGCTGACCGGCAGCGCGGGCGTCATCTCCTATGAAGGTGGCGACGACCTGATGCTGGGCGGCGCAGGCAACGACACCATCGACGGCGCAGGGGGCAATGACACCCTCACCGGCGGTCTGGGCGATGATACGCTGAGTGGCGGCGCGGGCGAGGACATCTTCGTGCTGGCCGATGGCAGCGGTGCCGACCTGATCACCGATTTCGACTTCGGCGATACAGATGGCGACGGGCTGACCAATGACCAGTTTGACCTGTCGGGCCTGACAGATGCCAATGGCGATCCGGTGAATGCCTGGGATATCACCCTCTCTGACACCAATGGCGACGGAACCGGTGATGCGATCCTGTCGTTCGCCAACGGAGAAAGCGTTACCTTGCAGGGCATCACGCTCGATCAGGTGGATGATGCCTCCGAACGTCACGCGATGGGTATCCCCTGCTATACGACCGGCACCCGGATCGACACTGCGCGCGGGCCTGTCCCGATCGAGGAAATCACCGCAGGAGACCTGATCGTCACGGACACAGGCGATCTGACCCCTGTTGTCTGGATCGGCCGGACATATGTCAGCCAGGATATGATGCGCCAGCGGCCAGAGCTTGTTCCTGTCCGGATCAAGGCGGGCGCCTGTGGCAACCGCAAGGCGCTTGTTGTGTCGCAGCAACATTGCATGGTGATGGAGCATGAAGGCGAAAGTGTTTTCGTGCGGGCGCGGCACCTGGCCGAAGAAACCAAAGCGGCGCATTTCGCCCGCGGGCGCACCGAAGTCACCTATCATCATATGCTGCTGTCGGCGCATAGCGTTGTGCGCGTCGAAGGTGCTTTGTCCGAAAGCTTCTATCCCGGACAGCAAATCCTCAAGACACTGGCACCTCTTGTCCGCGCCTCCCTTGAGGCCTCGGTTGCTCGGATAAATGGCGTCAGTCTCACAGGATACGGACCGCGCGCCCTGCCCGTCCTTGGGCGGAGCAGCCTCCGAAAAGCGCTAAACCGTGGCGAGGCGCCAAAACCAGCCTCACCTGCGCAAAACACCCTGAAGAAAGTCGGCAAACAGCGATAGAACCAGGAGAAAAACAACCTGCGCCGACGGACCTATTCCGCTGGCGCATTGATCACTCCCCGCTCCTACGGCACGACCCCGCTCGAGACAGTGAAGCCCGCTTAGGGTCCATGGATTGGCCCCCTCATCAAAGCGATGCGCCTTCGCTGCGATACGTCGCTGCACCGCCACATCACGCCAAGCCCAGAGCCGTCTTGCGTCTCTGGGCGAACGCACCGGGAAGAGAAACCGAGCCTTCACATCCCAAGCGCGGTCCGGCTTGGGCCGGCCTTGGGCCTCTGTGGGCGCGGTCGGCTTTTGGGTCTTTTCAGGTAAGCTCCGGGTTCTGTGTAGGCCAAGGACACGGCTGAGCCTTTGCAGTTTGGGTCGGTGGCGTCAGGCGGCCTGCCCGGCTGTCTTTTTGTCTGGGGATTAACGGGGCACAATATCCGGAGGCGCCCGATCAGACGCGGTGTTTCGTGAAATCCGCTCACAAAATCTGGCGTTTTATTGAATATTCAACACGGTTTAATTGCGCTCTAATGCTCGTGACGAGGTGCGCAAATGGTACGACGAGCAGGAAAAATCCGGGAGCCGGCGGGGCAAACCCTCCAAAATCCACCGCCTGTTTATCATATGGGCGAGCGGCTCTGCCCGCTGTCTGCGGCTGATCTCTCGGCCATTGTGTCCCATAGTTTTGACATCCTCTCCATCGTCGGCATGGCGGGGTTGCCACCGGCGGCAACCAAACGCGCGCTCGCTGCGGGGGCATGGCACCGTGCGGATGGGCGGCTGTGTTTCTCCAAAGAGATGGTCCAGACCGCCTTGGCGCGGGCGCCACGGCACGTCACCCTGCCCGGGTTTACGGCCGACAGAGATTTGCAGATCGGGGGTCGGGGCGTGCATATCGGAACAGGGGGCGCTGCGGTTCAAATTCTTGATGCGACAAGCGGAGCCTACCGCGACAGTGAGCTGAGCGATCTTTACAACTTGATGCGCATCTTGGAGGCATCATCCAACATTCACTATGGCGTGCGCCCTGTCGTGGCCAGAGATATGACAGACCCGTTTGAGCTGGATATCAACACCGCCTTTGCCTGTCTCAAGGCGACACGCAAGCCGATCGGCATCAGCTTTTGCGAGCCTGACCATATCGAGCCGATTGTGGAGATGTTCGATATGGCCTTGGGTCAGCCGGGCGCCTTTCGCGACAGGCCGTTTTGCATGGCTGTTATTGTTCATGTCGTCCCGCCCTTGACCTATGCGCCAGAAGGGATCCTGATGCTGGAGACGGCCTTGCGCGCCGGAATGATCCCCCAGATATGTTCCGCCGGGCAAGCCGGCGCAACCAGCCCTGTGACCCTGGCCGGCGCTTTGGCGCAGGGCTTGGCCGAGTGCCTCGCCGGCCTTGTGGTGGTGGATGGTTTCCAGACATCCGCGCCCTGCATTTACGCCTTGATGCCCTTTATCTCCGATTTGCGCACCGGTGCGATGAGCGGTGGCAGTGGCGAGGCCGCGATTGCCAATGCAGCCGCCGCACAGCTTTTGTCCCATATCGGTCTGCCCTCGACCGTTTCGGCGGGTATGACGGACTCAAAGCTGGTGGATGCGCAGGCGGGATATGAAAAAGGCTATACCGTTGCCTTGGCCGGGCATGGCGGGGCAGATATGATCAATCTCTCCGTCGGGATGCTCGGCTCTATCATGGTGGCCAGCCCCGAGGCGATGGTCATTGATGATGATATGTGTGGGGCCATCCTGCGCTCGATCCGCGGCATCGAGGTCAGCCCGCAGACCCTTGATCTGGCCGCCATAGAGCGCGTGGTCACCCATGAGGGCCACTATCTGGGCGAGGGAGAGACGTTGAGACGTATGAAGTCAGATTATCACTACCCCACCCTCGCCAACCGCCAAAGTGTCAGTGATTGGGTCGATGCTGGCCGCCTGTCGATCTGGGATCAGGCCAAAGCCCGTGTGGCCGATATTCTCAACGCCCCGCCGCCCACGCATCTGGGCGCCGGTGCGGAAGCTGATATCCGGGCGCACTACCCCATTCGTCTGACACAGTGACAGGAGCCGTCATGCAGGTTTATCGAAGTATGATCATAGACGCAGAGATCGACCGGGTCTGGGAAGCGGTGCGCGCCTTTGATGGTGTGGCGCGTTGGAACCCCGGCGTTTTGAAAGCCACGCTGGAAACCGGCAGCGCCACGGCGAGCGGCACAATCCGCCGGCTCGATATCCCGGACGGGTCCGTGTTTCGCGAAACCCTGTTGGCGCATTCCGATCTTGAGCGTTTTTACACCTATGACATCCTCGACAGCCCGCTGCCTGTCAGCGGATATATCTCAACCCATCGCTTCCTGCCCATCACCCGGACCGGTCAGACCTTGGGCATCTGGGAGAGCCGCTTTGACTGCGCCCCACAGGTCGCGGATGCGATGGAAAAAACCGTCGGAGATGCGATCTATATCGGCGGCATGAGCGGTTTGAACGATTTTTTGCAGGAGAGCAGACATGGCTGACACACTTGCCCCGCGCGCCGTGATTGGCGTTATGACGCCCGCCATGAACACGGTTGTGCAGCCGGAAATGGACCTGTTGCGCCCAAGCGGTGTGACAAACCAAATGCAGCGCTTTCGATTGGGCGGTGATCAGGTGTCCGATGATTTGCCCCAAGAAGCGGCGAAACTGATGGATTGTAACCCGCGCGCAATCGCGGTCGGGCTGACTACAGATGCTGGCCCCGGCGGCCCTGACAAGCTGGCCGCGCGATGCGGCGAGGTGTCAAAGCACATTGGTGTCCCTGTGCTTGGGGCTTCGCAGGCCGGCTACGCAGGGCTGCGCGCTTTGGGGGCGGCCCGCATTGGCATTGTCACGCCCTTCAACGCCGAGGTGGATGCGGTGGTCAAGGCCAACACGAAGCGCGCGGGGTTTCATGTCGTCGCGATCAAAGGCACCCAAGCGCCCTCGCTACCCGCCATTTGCGAAACTCCTCTGGACGATATTCGCGCCGTCTTTCAACAGGTTGCCGCGTCCGATTGTGATGTGATTTTGCAAGTCGGGACGGCTTTGCCTGTGGTGGCTCTGATCGCAGAGCTAGAAAACACCCATGGCAAACCTATCGTCGCCTGCAACGCAGCCGTCTATTGGCAAACGCTGCGGGCCGCCGGCATCACCGATCCGATCCCCGGCTTTGGCCGGCTTCTGGAGGCGCATTAAATGAAAAGCCATGCACAGGTTGTCGTGATTGGCGGAGGCGCCGTGGGGGCCGCCATTCTCTATCATCTCGCCAAAGCGGGTATCACCGATACCCTTTTGCTCGAAAAAAACGAGCTGACAGCCGGCTCCACCTGGCACGCGGCCGGCAATATACCGACCTATGCCAACTCATGGCTCGGTATGCGGGCGGGCAACTATGCGTGGCAGCTTTACAAGGAGCTGGCCAAGGACCCTGACGCGCCCATCACCTATCGTCACACCTCGGCGATCTGGCCCGCACATACGCCAGAGCGGATGCAGCTCTTTCAACATCTCTGCGGGGTGTCGCGCTCGGCGGGCTTTGACTTGGCGATGCTTGCGCCGTCAGAGATTGAACAGATGCACCCCTACTGGAAAGCCGACGCCACAGTGCGCGGCGGCATTCTTGACCCCTATGAAGGCGACATAGACCCGAGCCAGCTCACCCAGGCGCTGGCCAGACACGCCCGCGCCTTGGGGGCCGAGATCAGACGGTTCACGCCTGTCACCGGATTGCACCAGCGCCCCTCTGGCGACTGGGAGGTCAAGACATCCACAGGCACAGTTGTCGCGGGCACCGTGATCAATGCAGCCGGATCAAACGGTGCAAGAATCGCCGCCATGGCCGGGCTTCATGTGCCTGTTGTCACGCTGGAACACCAATATATGGTGACTTCGCCGCTGGCCGCGCTTGAGGAAGACACCGCCATTTTCCCTCTCATCCGCGACCCTGATATCCGGTTTTATCTGCGCCGCGAGCGCAATGCCCTCCTGCTTGGCTCCTATGCACATGAGGGCCGCCCGGTCTGGCAAGACGGTGTGCCTCAGGACTTTGACCACCAGCTGTTTGCCGATGATATCGACGGGATGATGTCGGTCTTCGAGGCGGCGGCGTCTCATGTTCCGCTGCTCGCAGAGGCGGGCGCACAGCGCTTTGTCAATGGTCCGATCCCCTATGCCCCTGATGCTTTGCCCTTGGTTGGGCCGGCAGGGGGGGTGCGCAATTTCTATCATGCCACGGGCGTTCAGATCGGCATCACCCACTCCGCAGCCATTGGCAAGGCCATGGCAGAGTGGCTCACCGCAGGCGAAACCGAATGGGATCTATCCGCTTGGGATCCGCGCCGGTTTGGGGCCTGGGCCACGCCCGACTACGCCGCGCAGCGCGCCTCAGAGCACTATGATTTGCAATATGCGATCCCCTATCCACACCGGATCATGCGCTCCGCCCGTCCTGTCAACCAAACACCGCTTTACGCGCATCTGAGCGCGCAAGGCGCTGTGATGGGCCAGATCGGCGGATGGGAACGCGCTTTCTGGTTCTGTCAGGACGCGGCACGCGACAGCGACGCCCTCAGCTTTGGGCACGAACCTTGGCAGGATGCGGTGCGGATCGAATGCGAGACGGTTCGCGACCGTGTCGGCGTGATGGATCATGGCGGCTTTACAAAATTTACGCTGGAAGGCCCGCAGGCCGAAAAAGTGCTCAACGGGCTGGTCTGTGGTGGGCTGCCGCCGGTCGGGCGGGTCCGCCTGTCTTATATGTTGACCCCCAAAGGCCATATCTGGTCAGAAGCAACAATTGCCCGTCTCAAGGAGGATAAATTCCTGCTCTGCGGCCCGACGCTGGCCATTGATCGTGATTTTGACTGGCTCTCCGCAGCCCTCGGGACAGCGAAAGCCCGCCTGACCAAAGGCCACCCCCAAGATGGCGCGCTGCTCTTGATGGGACCAAAGTCCCGCGATCTCTTGCAAACGCTGACCGACGCAGACATCAGCGCGGCCAACGCGCCTTGGATGAGCTTTGCCCAAATCAACATAGCGGGCATCCCTGTCACAGCGATGCGGGTCAGCTATGTCGGTGAACTGGGCTGGGAATTACACGTCGCCTCCGATCATCTGGCGCCGCTCTACCACGCGATTTGGGAGGCGGGCGTGGCCCATGGCATTTGCAATTTCGGCTCTTATGCGCTGAATGCAATGCGGATCGAGAAGGGCTATCACGGCTGGGGCGCGGATTTTGGCACAGAATACACCTTGTTCGATGCGGGGCTGTCCAAATTTGCCAATATGTCCAAGGGAGAGTTCACAGGCAAAGCTGCCTTCACACGCCAGTCGCAAGGGGAAGCGGCCTGGACTTTCATCGGGTTGGAAATCAATGATCCGGGACCGGAGCCTGTGCCCTCCGACCCGATCCTTCTTGAGGGGCGCGTCATTGGATATGTCACCTCTTGCTCGATGGGCTATCGCACCGGAAAGCTGCTGGCCCTTGGATATGTTCAAAGCGGCACGCTGGACATGGGGGGGCGATGTCAGGTTCAGGCCTTTGGCGATCTGCGCACCGCGACGCGCCATTCCCATCATGTCTATGATCCAAACAACGACAGGGTGCGCGCCTAGCCAAAACCGCCATTGGCCAAGGACCACGCGGCCAGCGCCTCTGCGACCTCCAGAATTGGCCCTGTGTCTTTGTCTTCTGACCGCATGAGCGCGCCCCAAGGCACCTCGATCCCGTCTTTGCCAACCCGCGCCCCGACGATGCGGCCGGCCTTGATCGCCGGGCGCACAGCCCAGCCGGCAAGAACGCTGCTGCCCTGCCCCGCCGCCACCAGCTCTACGATGGCTTCGGGCAGCTCCACCATCGCAGTCCAGCGCGGATACATCCCCGAGGGGCGAAACAGGAGCGCAAACTCGCGGTCTGGCTCGGGCGTCAGCGTGTAGGTGATAAAATCCTCGCCCTCAATGTCGCCGCCTTCGACAAAAGCCGCTCCGGCGAGCGGGTGATCTGGCGGAAAGATAAACATCAGCTCGTCGCGAAACAGCGCAATCCGATGTGTGCCCAGCGGGGTTGCCTCTCCGGATGTGACCACAATGTCGGTGTGTCGGTTGGTCAGCGCATGAACCGGTTCGCGCGTGACACTTGCCATCACCTGAAGCTCAACCCCGGGCAGCTGGGCCTGAAGATATTTGGTGAAGCCGGGCAGCCAGTGATAGGAGCTATAGGCTTCAACCGCGATGCGCACAACGTGCTCGACACCGCGGTCCATCCGGCGCACATCACGCTCGGCACGGTCCATTTCGGCAAGGACACGTTCGGCCATATCGGCGAGATAGTCGGCAGCCGGCGTCATGCGCAAGCGTTTGTGAATCCGCGTGAACAACACCAAATCAAGACGCCGTTCCGCCTCTTTGATGCGATGTGACAAGGCCGATGACGTGACGCCCAAAGCCTCGGCGGCATCGCTGACGCGCCCGTGCTCGGCAATGGCACGGATCATCTTGAGGTGGCGCAAATCAAGAAACGGGCCTTCGGACATTATATCACCTGAGCAGAATTCATCAAACTAACTGATTTTCTTTATTGATTTTCATCTCCAGTCAAGCCGAAACTAAACCCTATAACGCAGAGCGGGGGCAGCGATGACACTCTCAAATCAAGCGCAATGGCACTCAAGAGCGCAAAAGGTGCTGCCCGCCGGTGGCTTTGGAAACTATGACCCCGGGGTCATTATCAAAAAGGGCCGTGGCGCGCGGGTTTGGGATGAAGATGGCAAAGAGTATGTCGATTTTCTGATCGGGTCCGGCCCGATGCTGGTGGGTCATAACCATCCTGAAGTGATGGAAGCGGTCGAGGCCCAATTGGCAGATGGTCTCACCTTTTTTACCTCCAATGCGGCGGGCATAGAGCTGGCTGAAGTGATCTGTGAGGCCGTGCCCTGCGCCGATCAGCTGCGCTATGTTTCGAGCGGATCAGAGGCGGATATGTATGCCATGCGTCTGGCGCGCGCACATACAGGGCGCGAGTTGATCCTCAAATTTGAGGGCGGTTACCATGGTATGTCAGGTGAGGCCCTGATGAGCATGGCGCCCCAAACCCTCGCCAATTTTCCGCAAGCTGTGCCGGATTCTGCGGGTATTACGCAGGCCACAGGCGACGGGGTGCTCGTGGCACCCTTCAATGACATCGCCTTCGCCCGCCAGATCATTGCGGAATACGCAGACCGGCTGGCTGGCGTCATTGTCGAGCCTTTGCAGCGGCTTATTCCGCCGGTTCCAGGCTTCCTGCAAGCTCTGCGCGACGAAACAACCCGACATGGCATCGTCCTGATTTTTGACGAGGTGGTCACAGGGTTCAGGCTGGCACTGGGCGGCGGTCAAGAGCTTTACGGCGTTACACCTGATCTTTGCACATTGGGCAAAGTGATCGGTGGGGGGTTTGCGCTTGCCGCGATTGCCGGCTCGTCAGATGTGATGGCGCATTTTGACATCGAAAAAGTCGGGCGGGATAAGTTCACCTTTCAAGTGGGGACACTCAGCGGAAATCCGGTGGCTGCAACAGCCGGGCTGAAGACCCTCGAGATCCTCAAACGGGAGGACGCATATGAGACACTGCGACAGACCGGCCGCCAACTGATGACAGCGCTGGAAACCGGCGCGAGGAAAGCCGGTCTTCCCGCCACGGTTGTCGGCGATCCTGTGCTTTTTGACATCGTCTTCGCGGCCGGCCCGATCCACGACTACCGCGACACCCTGCGGGCAAACGCAGGTTTTCAGACGGCGTTCAACGCCTCCCTTCGACGGGACGGTATTTTGAAGGCCCCGATGAAATTCTACAGCTCCCTCGCGCATACCTCAGAGGATATCGCCCAGACAGAAGAGGCGATTGCAAAGGCGATGACGGCCTGCGCAGAGATATAAAGCCTCGCCGCGCGGCCAGAGTGCCCCCGTGATCAGGCACTTTTGTTTGGCATTGCGCCGCTTCAAAGCCGTCATGGACACTCGACTGTGCGGCAGAAAGCGGCGCCCGCCCGTCCTACCGGTCGGCGCGAGCGGCTGCGGCCCATGTGGCGGAGAGTCTATCAGGCATACAGATCACTCCGGCGATCATTGAGATGCGACAGCGTGCTGCGAACCCGCGTCAGCGCCTCTTTTGACAGCTCCGCAAAGATCATCTCCTCAGCCAGACCGGCGCGCGCAATGTCGATGCCGTCAGGCCCTGTCACGCAGGACAATCCGCAGTAGTCAAACTCACCTTCAACGCCCACGCGATTGGCATAGGCAATGTAGATTTCGTTTTCTTCGGCGCGGGCCGGGACGACCCGTGTGGCCACGCCCGTATAAGGCTGCATATTCGCAGTCGGGACCAAAACAGCATCAGCCCCCCCAAGCGCATAGGCGCGCACAAGTTCCGGAAACTCGACATCATAGCAGATGGCAAGCCCCACCGACCACTCCCCGAATTTCACCAAGGGGCACAGCGCATCAGCCGCGCTGAATGCGGCGCGATCACCCGCCCCGAAGAGATGCGCCTTGCGGCAGACTGACAGGACTTTGCCAGAGGCATCGATCAGAACCGCCGCGTTAAACACCCGTTCCCCGTCCAGCTCCGGAAAGCCACAGAGGAGGCCGATACCGTGCCGCTCACGCCTGACGGCGCTAGTGGAAGTCACGGCTTGGAAACAGGCGTTTGGCTTGTTCGCGCAGGTGGCGGGCACGCGGGGCTGTGCGTTTTGGTCTTGGCGCATCGTCGGCTTGGGGCTGGGTGAGGCCAATGGCGTCTTTCATCGGGTGGCCAAGCTCGGAAAGCTTGTGCGACATATCCTCGATATGTTGGGCAATCAGATGCACAACAATGCCCTCGCGTTGCAGATAGCCTGTGACGCGCAGCAAACGGCCGCTCATGACGCTGCGGCGGAACTGTTTGTAAACCGTTTTCCAGACAATAATATTTGAAACGCCGGTTTCGTCCTCCAGTGTCAGAAAAATAACGCCTCCGGCTGTGCCCGGCCTTTGACGCGTGATCACCAGACCACATACGCTTACCCGTCCCAGCGGGACATGGGGCAGCTGGCTGTGCGGGGTGAGGCCGTCTATTGAGGGGCGCAGAAGTTCCATCGGATGCGCCCGCAAGGAGAGGCGGGTTGAGACATAATCTTCAACAACCTCCTCCCCCAAATGCATGGCGGGCAAGCGAACCTCTGGCTCCTGAATGCTTTCTCCGTCGATCGGGTCATTGAACAGGGGCAACGGCCTCTGGCTGCGTATCGATTTGACCTGCCAGAGCGCCGCCCGCCGTGTCAGCCCCATGCTTGAGAATGTATCAGCTTCGGCCAGCCGCTCGAGCACAGCCGGGGCCACACCGGCGCGCAGCCAGACGGCCTCCGGGTCCTGATACCCATTGCCGCGCGCAGCCACAATCCACGCAGCCTCGCTCTCGCGAAGCCCCTTGATCTGGCGAAAGCCCAAACGCAGGGCCAAGGCCCCATCCGCACGGCGCTCAACTGTGTTGTCCCAAGCGCTGGCATTCACGCAGATGGGCCGCACCTCGACTTGATGCTCGCGCAGATCACGCACGATCTGGGCCGGCGCATAAAAGCCCATAGGCTGGCTGTTGAGCAGCGCACAGGCAAAGACAGCGGGGTGATGACACTTCAACCAAGCCGAAACATAAACCAGCATGGCAAAGGCCGCCGCATGGCTTTCGGGGAAGCCATATTCACCAAACCCTTCTATTTGCGAAAAGCACCGCTCGGCAAAATCCGCCTCATAGCCGCGCTCCAGCATTCCCGCGATAAACTTGTCGCGAAAGCTGCCAATGGTGCCCATTTTGCGAAAGGTGGCCAGAGAGCGGCGCAGCTGGTCGGCCTCTTCAGGCGGGAACCCGGCAGCAACAACAGCGATCTGCATGGCCTGCTCCTGAAACAGGGGGACGCCAAGCGTCTTGCCCAACACATCTTCAAGCGCCCGCGAGGGAAAGCTCACCGGCTCCCTGCCTTGCCGGCGGTTGATATAGGGGTGAACCATACCTCCCTGAATGGGGCCGGGGCGCACGATGGCCACCTCGATCACCAGATCATAAAATTCGCGGGGCTTCATGCGGGGCAGAAAGTTCATCTGCGCGCGGCTTTCCACCTGAAACACCCCGACCGCATCGGCCACACACAGCATATCATATGTTTTGGTGTCGGCCTGCGGTATCGTGGCAATGCTCAGACTTTTCTGTTCGTATTTTTCGAGCAGATCAAAGCTTTTGCGAATACACGTCAGCATACCAAGGCTGAGCACATCAACTTTGAGAATGCCGAGCGCATCGATATCATCCTTGTCCCATTCGATAATTGTGCGCTCATCCATCGCCGCATTTTCAATCGGGCACAGCTCGTCCAACCGCCCCTTGGTGATCACAAAGCCCCCCACGTGTTGCGAAAGATGGCGTGGAAAGCCGATCACTTCGCCAATCAGACGGATGGTTTGCGCAAGGCGCAGGTCGTTAAGATCAAGCCCCATCTCACGAATGCGGTCAGGGTCGGCGCCGCTGTTGGACTGGCCCCAGATCTGCCCCGAAAGACGCGCCGTCACATCCTGAGACAGCCCCATCACCTTTCCCACTTCGCGTATCGCCGCACGCGCGCGAAAATGAATCACAGTGGCGCACAGCCCCGCACGATGGCGGCCATAGCGCTGGTAAATCCATTGGATCACTTCCTCACGGCGCTCATGCTCAAAATCAACGTCAATATCAGGCGGCTCGCCACGGTGCTCGGAGACAAACCGCTCAACCACCATAGTGATGGTCTCCGGGCTGACATCTGTTATGCCCAACAGATAGCAGATGATGGAATTGGCCGCCGAACCGCGGCCTTGGCAGAGAATGCCCTGACTGCGCGCATATTCCACAATTTCATGCACCGTCAGGAAATAGGCCGGAAAATCGAGCTTGGCGATCAGCTTCAGTTCTTTCTCAAGCTGGGCGCGCGCCTTGTCTGTGGCCCCTTGCGGATAGCGGCGCGTCAGGCCGTCCCGCGCCAAGCGCTCCAGCCGCGCCATGGGGCTTTCGCCCTCTGCGATCTCGTCAGGGTATTCATAGCTCAACTCGCTCAAATCAAAGCTGCACCGCGCCGTGATGTCCAATGTGCGCCGCAAGGCCGCCGGATGATTGCGAAACAGCCGCGCCATATCCGCATGGCCTTTGAGGCGGCGCTCGGCATTGGGCAGCGCGCGGGTGCCGATTTGGTCAATCGTGATGTGCTCGCGCATACAGGTCAGCACATCGGCCAATTGCTTGCGCTTGCCGTGGTGCATCAACACATTCCCCACCGCGACCAAAGGGGTCGAGCTGCGCAATGCAAGGTCTGCACAGGCCTTGAAATACGCCTGATCGCTGCCGTCATACCGTGGGGCCGCCCCCAGAAAGACAAAGCCGGGAAAGCGGCGCTGGATCGGCGCGATATCCTGCTGCGCGCCGCTCAGGGCAGGCGGCAAGGCGATCAGGATCATGCCTGCGCCATGGGCAACAAGGTCGCTTTGATCCAGATGGCAGTCGCCCTTTTTCGCGCGCTGTTTGCCAAGGCTCAAAAGCCGCGTGAGCCGTTGATAGGCCGCGCGGTCTGTGGGCAGCGCCAGCCACTGCACCGCGCTGTCCCGCAGCACCAGACGGCACCCGATGATCAGCTTGGGAAGCGCTGCGTTTTCGGGGCGCTCTTTGCGCAACACCTTCAAGGCCGAATAGGCCCTCACCACACCGGCCAGCGAGTTGCGATCTGTGATGGCGATCGCCTCAAGCCCCAGATCAACAGCGCGCGCCATCATTTCTTCGGGGTGTGAGGCCCCGGTGAGAAAGGTAAAATTGGTGGTGACACACAGCTCGGCATAATTCATGCAAACTCTCCCTGCACAAACCACGCAGGGTTTCGCGGCGTATAAAACAGCCACAGCCGGCGCCCTTCGCAGGTGTCCACGCGCCAATAATCGCGCAGGCCAGACCGCCAGTTTTCATCCTCCAGCCACCATTCCGGCATAATGCGCTCCGGCCCCACCGCACGCCCTGTTGTGAGAGACATCCGCCGCCAGCGAAACCGTTTTGGCGGATTGGGACCATGCCCGACAATCGCTTCGGGCGAAAACAGACACAGAGGGCGAGGCTGCGCTCCGGGCCATGCCCGGCTCGGCTCGCAAAAAGCCGCCGCCGCAAGGATAAACCCCCGCTCCGGGATATGGCTGTCAGCCGGCAAAAAGCGCTGGATGTTTTCCAATCCGATCCGCGCGCCCAGCCGCGTCAACAGATCATCAAACTGGTCTTTGTGGCTTGAGGAGGCCGTGTGGCTCAGCTGTTGCGCAGGTATTTTTTCAATAACAACAGCCGACAGCCGCAACTGGTCAATCCCGAAACCGGCATCAACAGCGCCAATACCCCGCTGAAACAGCGGCAAAATGCGCCCAGCATCATGCAGAGGCCGCGCAAGGCGCAACTCGATGTCCTGTGGCGCGCCATCCACCCGCCGAAGCGACAGACACAAGACGCGGGCGCCCACCTCATGCGCCGCCAGTTTCGCACAGAGCTGTGCCAGCAAACGCTCGGCCCCCGCCATGACATCTGCGCAAAACCCGATAGGCTCAGGCAGCGTCATGCGCACCGCATACTGTGGCGGCTCTGCCAGCGGGGTGATCTCTTCGGGCTGCGCGCCAAGGGCCTGATCCAGACGCATCAGCAGGTCTTTCCCAAAGCGCCGCGCAAGAGGGGGGCGGGCCGCGCTGGCCAGATCGCCGATGGTGCGCAGTCCAAGACGCTGCAAGGCAACATCGGTTTTGCGCTCCAGACGCAGGGCCGCAACCGGCAGTTGGCTCAAGGCCTCAAGCGGTTGCATGGCTGTCTCTTATACACATCT